>CAYODJ010000022.1:3846-35702 GCA_964402715.1 uncultured Victivallaceae bacterium | reverse complement strand
GCCCGCATCGTTCAACGCGCCTTGCAGATCGGCAACCGTGTAGAACTCCGTCGCCTCGGCGGAATCCTCGGCTCCGCTCCAGGCGACGTATCCATTCCGCAGCACCGCGCCGAGGTTGCCCGATCCGTTGCCGTAGAGATAACCCCGCTGGTCATGATCGACTTTCTCCGTCGTCGTAACCGAAGCTCCGGCCGGCTTGGCGACTTCCCACCGCGTCTCCTTGCCGGCGGAATCCTTGTAGAGAAACGCGTAGATTCTCCCGTGGGAATCCCTCTCCGTCTGAACCGACGCCGAAGCGAATCCGGCCGCGTACTCGCTCAGCAGCACCGAATTGGAGCTCCCGCCGTTGTCCTGGAGCGCGCCGCCCCCCTCGAACAGCGTGTCGGCGCTCTCGCCTGCGTGATTCTGATGCGTGCCGTCGTCGGTAAACCCGCTGATCGTTCCGTAGGCGGAATACTGGCAGTCGAACGTCTTTGTGTTCACAATGTCGAAGTCGCCCTCATTCCCTGCGGCGATGCCGTTCAGAAAATACGCCGTTCCCGCATTGTAGATCGCGCCGCCGTTGGTCGCCTCGTTCGCGGTGAACGTGGTGTTGACCGCGTAGAATTTGCTTTTCGCGTCATTGTAGATCGCGCCGCCTTTCTGCGCACTGTTCCCGTAAAAGGTCGTGTTGAGAAGCGAAAGAGTTCCTCCGTTGTAGTTGAAGATCGCGCCGCCCGCCTCGCTGTTCGTGCCGCACCTGTTCCCGGAAAACAGCGAGTCGGTGATGGTCAGAACACCGCCGCCATTATGGCCATCGTTGAAAATCGCGCCGCCGCCGCAATCAGCAACGAACCTACCTGACTCACTCTGATAGGCGACATTGTTCTCAAAGACGCAGGAGTCGAAGCTGGCTGTGCCTACATTGTAAAACGCGCCGCAGTCGCCACCCGTAGTGTTGCCGGAAAAGGTGACATGAGAAGCGTTCAGCATGCTACTGGAGCCATTCAGATACAATGCGCCTGCGGCGGCTTCACTATGATTCTCTGAAAACAACGTGCCGTTGAGATCGACATTACATTTATTGAAGTGGAGCGCACCTCCGGCAAGAGCACTGTTCCCTCTGAATACACTCCCGTTGTCGCTCAGGGAACCGTTCTGCGCAAGTACGGCACCGCCAAATCCGGCGGCCTGATTATCTTCAAACCGGGAGTCCGTGATGGTTACCGCTGCACTATCGCTAAATATCGCTCCGCCGCCTTTTGTATTTTCAGTGGGACTGCTAGCTTCATTCAAGGAACTGTTGTCATGAAAATAGCTGTCGATGATGTCCAGCGTTCCGCCGTTGTTGTAGATTGCTCCGCCATTGCATCCATTGGAAACGGTAAAGCCCGAGAATTCGGTGTGGTCGAGCGTCAGATTTTCTCCTGTATTTTGGATCGCCCCGCCATTAAAACCGACACGGCCGTTCCCCTTGAAATTCAGGTTTTCCAGCACAACGTCGATGGTGGACTTATCATTTCCAATGATGAAAATCTGCTTGGTGTTAGCGGCGGTGATGGTGACTCCGTTCTCGCCATTCTCATCCAGATATCCGGAGATGGTCACGGAATCGGTGATCTTCTGGGAGCCGGAAAGCTGAACATCCGTCACGCTCTCGTCGAAGGTGATCTCGTCGGCGCCTTCGTGGCCGTTCGCCTGCCCGATCGCCCATTCGAGCGTTCCGTTACCGGTACCGCTCTCTACGGTGACGAGATAATTCTCCAGATTGTGCTGATAGCCCTCGCCGGAGAGGCTGTCGGCCTCGACCGCGCCGTGCCGGAACTCGAGATCCCAGTCGCCGGAGACACCGGTCTCGTCGTCGCTCGCGGCGACATCGGCGCCGCTCGCGTCGGAGATCATGCCGATCAGCTCGCGCCCGGATTCTCCGTCGGCGAGATTGCAGCCGTAGAGAAGAATGTCGCCGTCCTCGGTCAGATGCTCTCCGACCTCGGCCCAGTCGGACGCGTCGAAATTCTTGGCGCTGAACACCTCGCCGTTAAGCACGAAATACCCGTCGTTGCCGTGGCTCACGATGTGGAGCGCGTCGTACTTCACGTCGTCGTGCAGATCCAGATACTCCTGAATCTGCTCCATCGCGTCGCGCCCGGATTCAAGGAAGAGCACGTCCTGGTTCGGCTTCAGAGTCGAGAGAAGATCGTCGGCGTCAGCCACGCTGGAGTTGACGATCACCAGCTCCCTCTCCGCATCGGCTCCGTCCGGACCGGGATGAGCGCCGTCCTGCGCGTCGCCCCCGGACGGGGCGATCTCGCCGTTGATCAGATCCTCTATCTCCGCGTCCACGTCGGACAGATCCGACGGATCCTCCGCC
Source organism: uncultured Victivallaceae bacterium (assembly GCA_964402715.1). GTDB lineage: Bacteria > Verrucomicrobiota > Lentisphaeria > Victivallales > Victivallaceae > CALXOD01. The sequence continues at coordinate 33,352 of CAYODJ010000022.1, read as the reverse complement.
TCCTGCCGCGCATCCTGCTGGGCCGACGGATTTTCAGGCGGCGCGTTCTTCAGAGCGTCGCGTTCCTCCTGCGCCTGCTTCTCGCCCTCGTTGACATCGGCGTTCGGATCGTCCTGCGCGGCGTCCGCCGCGTCGACGACCTCGGCGGCGGCTGCTGCTTCGAACAGAACCCGATCCTCCAGCCGGAACATGCTCAGACCATTCGAATTCGACGTTCTCATTTGTTCGGCTTCTCCAACATGTTTATCCGTGACAAGATATGACTATCAGACGTGCCGCGCATGCCTCACTCCCCTTTTTTCTCGGAGCTTCCGGAGGAACCCTCCTGTGCGGCGGAATCCCCGCGCTGCCCGGCGGCGGACTTGCTCTCCTCGCCGCCCTCCCGCCGGACCTCCGCCTTCCCGTCGGCGGCCGGCCGCTGCTCCCCGGCGGATTCCTGCGGCTTCTCCGCGGATTCACCCGGCTCCCCGGCGGCATCCCGCGTTTTCTCCCCGTCCTCCTGCGATCCCTCGGCCGCGGCCTGCTGTTCCGCCGCCGCGGCGCGGGCGGCCTCCGCCTCCTCCTCGCGGATCCTCGCCTGCTCGGCCTCGTAGTCGGCCTTCGCCTGCGCCAGCTCCTCGGCGGCGCGGACGCGCTCCTCCTCAAGCCGCTTCTTCAGTTCCTCGACGGTGGCTTCGTGCAGGTTCTCCAGCCCCAGCGTGTTCAGCACCTGAAAGTAAGAGACGTAGTAGTTGGCCAGGGAGGTGTACTTGGCGATCTCGGTTTCCGCCGTGGCCAGACGCATGTGCGCCAGCTTCAGCTGCGACAGCTCGCCGGAGACCTTGCTGCTGCCCTCGGCCTTGTCCAGGTTCTTCTGGTAGACGACGTTGAGGAGCCGGTCGATGTCGAAGCGGTCGTGCGCCGCGATCAGGTTCGCATGGGCGATGCGCACCTGGGCCATCACCGCGATCGCCTGGGCGTAGGTGCGCGCCTCCTCGGCGTCCACCTGCGCACTGTACGCCTGGTAGCGGGCGATGTGCTGCGGCAGCTTCAGCAGGTTGTACGCGGCGCGGATGCCGATCTCCCACCACGCCGAATGATACAGGAAGCTGTTGTCGCTGTTGGTGAAGTCCAGGAACATGCGCACGTTCGGGAACATCATCACCAGCGTCTTCCGGCATTCGAGAACGTTGATGTGCTTCTGCATGTCGACCTGGTACAGCTCCGGCCGTTTCATCAGCGCGATCTGCTCCATGAGCTCCATCTCGGGGAAGGTGAACTCGGGAACCGTGTCCAGCGCCGAATCGTCCACGCGGATCTCGGCGTTCGGATAGAGTCCGAGCAGCGAGCGCAGCTCGGCGCAGGAGTTCTCGTAGCTGCGGATGTAGTTCTTCAGCCTCTTCTCCATGCCGACGAACGAGTTCACCTCGTCGAACGCGCGGAACGGCGTGATCTGCCCGGAGTCGCCCATGCGCTCGATCAGCTGATAGCGGTTGCGGCACTCTTCGAGCAGATCGCCCGCGGTGTGAATCGCGCGCTGCGCGGCCGCCACCTGGAAGTAGCAGCGCACCGTGTCGAGCACCAGATCCTGCTCCGCGCGGCGGGTGCGCTGCTGCCGCAGGAACATCCGGTCGTGGGCCTGCTGCGTGTTGAAGAAGGCGAGTCCGAAGTCGAGCACGCTCAGGGCGAAGTCAATGTTGAGGTAGTTCACGTTCCGGTCCTGGCTCTGCGAATAGGTGAAGTCGCCCGACCCGTGCCCGTGAACCTGCTTGCTGCTGGACGCCGGCGTGTTGTGCCGTCCGGTAAGGTTGTCGGACACGTTCGCCTCCGGCAGCATTCCCAGCATCTCGGAAGTGCGCATCTCCCTGGCGACCCGCTCCTCCAGTCCGAACACCTTGAGATCCAGGTTGTTCTTCACGGCGAGCCGCACGCAGTCGTTCAGCGTCAGCACCTTGTCCTTCTCGAGATCGCTGTATCTCGCGCGTTCGAAATGCTTCACCGCGTAGGCGATGCGCTCCTCCTGATATTCGTCGAACGACTTGCATCCGGCCAGAACCAGCAGACCGGCGCCGAGAAATTTGAACACCACACCTCTGACTGACATGTGCATCGACCTCCCAGATTATTGAATCTTGTCTGAAATTGCTTTCGTCCCGAAGATTTCACAGCCGTCCGCGGCATCCTGCGGATGAACTGAAACAGCCTGAAAAAAAATTTTTCGGATAATACTTTTTAACACAACTTGCGACCTTGTCAAGCACGGGAAAAAGAAAAAAAAAAAAATGAACCTGATCGCTCAAAAACAGGAGCGGCCGCCGCAGGCGCGTGGGCCGGGGCGGCGGCGCCCCGCGCCCCGATCCGCCCCCCGGCATTGACTCGGCCCGCCGCGCGTGTTACATTACGGCTGATCACGGCGCCGGCCGGAGCCGGCGTTCATTTCAAGTCAAGTCGAGCGGAGCCGCGCGGCCGTCCGGATTCATGTCCGCGCCGCCGGAGGGCCGTGAGCGTTAACATACAATCTAAGGAGGACGCGACATCATGACTGTTCCTTTGAAGACCGATCTGTCCGGGAAAACCGCCGTCGTAACGGGCGGAGGCGGAATCCTCTGCAGCGTCATGGCGGAGGCTCTGGCGGAATGCGGAGCGAAAGTCGCCATTCTGGAGCTGAAGGAGGAGAACGCCCGCAGAGTGGTCGACCGCATATCGGCGCGCGGCGGCCGCGCCCTGGCGATCACCGCGAACGTGCTGGAGGTCGACAGCCTGAAGGCGGCGGAGGCGGAAGTCCGCGCAAGTTTCGGAACCTGCGACATCCTCGTCAACGGCGCCGGCGGCAACCATCCGAAAGGGACCACGGCGCGCGAGCATCTGCTGCCGGAGGATCTGACCGCCGCCGCCGGCGGCTCGTTCTTCGATCTGGATCCGGCCGGAGTCGGCTTCGTGTTCAACCTGAACTTCCTGGGAACGCTGCTTCCCACGCAGATCTTCTGCCGCGGCATGGCGGAGAAAAACGGCGGCGTCGTCGTCAACATCTCCTCGATGAACGCTTTCCGGCCGCTCACCAAGATACCGGCGTACAGCGCGGCCAAGGCGGCCGTGAGCAACTTCACCCAGTGGCTCGCGGTGCACCTGTCCAAGGTCAACATCCGCGTGAACGCCATCGCGCCGGGATTCTTCCTGACCGACCAGAACCGCGCCCTGCTCACCAACCCCGACGGATCCCTGACGCCGCGCGGCAGGACCATTCTGGCGCACACCCCGATGGGACGCTTCGGGGAGCCTGCGGATCTGCTCGGCGCGCTGCTCTTTCTGGTCGACGCCGGAGCCTCTGGATTCGTCAACGGCGTGGTTCTGCCGGTGGACGGGGCGTTCTCCTCGTTCTCCGGAGTCTGACGCGAGATGATCGCGGTCATAGACTACGGGATGGGGAATCTCGCCTCCGTGGTCAAGGCTCTGGAGCACGTGGGCGGGACGGTCAGGGTCGTTGACCGGCCGGAGGATCTGTCCGCTTTCTCCGGCTGTCTGCTGCCGGGGGTGGGTCATTTCGGCGACGGCATGGAGAACCTCCGGAGCCTCGGTTTTCCGGACGCGCTCGAGGCCTTCACGCGGCGCGGAGGAGCTCTGACCGGCATCTGCCTCGGCATGCAGATGCTGCTGGACGGGAGCGATGAGGCGCCGAGCGTGCCCGGTCTCGGCCTGATTCACGGCAGGGTGCGGCGCTTCCCGCCGGAATCCGGCTTCAAGGTGCCCCACATGGGATGGAACGACGTCCGGACGCTCCGTCCTCACCCCGCGACCGCCGGCCTGCCGGACGGAAGCTATTTCTACTTCGTGCATTCCTTCTACGCCGAGCCGCTCGATCCCGCCGACGCGCTGCTGGAATGCGGCTACATCCTGCCGTTCGCGGCGGCGATAGGTCACGGCAGAATATTCGCCACCCAGTTTCATCCCGAGAAGAGTCAGGACGCGGGGCTGCTCCTGCTGAGGAACTGCGTGCGGATGACGGAGGAATCCGGCGGATGAGGACCCGGAGGGAACGGCTGCTGCGCGTCTACAGCCGCCTGCACGCCCGCTACGGGCTGGTGCGCTGCCCGCTGCGTCACGGATCCGCTTTCCAGCTGCTGGTCGCGGTGATATTGTCGGCGCAGTGCCGCGACGAACGCGTCAACATGACTACCCCGGAGCTGTTCCGGATCTATCCCGACGCCCGGTCGATGGCGCTGGCGGATCCGTCGGAGGTCGAGAAACTGATTCACGCCTGCGGACTTTCCCGCGGCAAGAGCGCGCATATCGTGTCGTGCGCCAGGATGCTGACGGAGGAGTTCGGGGGCAGAGTTCCGGACACCATGGAGGAGCTTCTCAGGCTGCCGGGCGTCGGCCGCAAAAGCGCCAATGTCGTTCTCGGGGACGCGTTCGGACTGCCCGGCTTCCCCGTGGACACCCACGTCAGGCGCGTCCTCGGACGTCTGGGACTGACGGATTCGGAGGATCCCGCCGTGATCGAGTCCGAGGTGAACGCCATGACGCCGCCGGAGATCCGGACCAACTTCTCGCACCTGCTGATTCTCCACGGACGCGAAGTCTGCCGCGCCGCGCGGCCGGCGTGCGCGGACTGTCAGTTCAACAAAGATTGCCCGTCCGCTTGATTTCGGACGGAGGGACGGTATATTTCACCGAGGAAGCCGACGGAGGAGGACGGTTCTGCCCCGCCGTCGTTTGCTAACGCGGAAATTGGCCGATACTGTATGTTTGCCCTCGTCATAATCCTGGCAGTGCTGGCGGCGGCGGCGGCGACGCTGCTGCTGCACGAGCGGCTGAGCCGCCAGCAGCTGGTGTCCGAGATGCGTCTGCTCCGCGAGGGAGCCAGGCGGGCGGATCATTTCCTGAACAGCATGTTCGGAGAGATGCAGACCGACAACGGCATGGCGGGTGCGATGAATCTGGCGGCCGGATATCTGGCCGAACAGTGCAGGGCCGAAACCGCCGCCATATACGAGTTCGTCGACGAACGGCTGCTGGTGGTGGGCGTCCACGGCGCCTATCCCCTGGTTCATTCCGGCAACCGGGCGCTGTTTGCCCATCCCCGCCACCTTTTCGACCTGCTGCGCCGCGAGCGGATACGTCCCGGCGAAGGGTTCATCGGGGGGCTGGTCAACGCGGAGCGCGCCGAACTGGTGCCGGACGCGTCCATGGACGCGCGCTTCGACGAATATCCCGACGCGAACGTATGCGGAAGCGTCATGGCGATGCCGTTGAAGAGCAACGGCAGGAAAGTCGGCGTGGTGTGCGTCTTCGGCTCCAGAAACAGGCCCGGAGGCTCTTTCGGCGACGGGGAATTTGAGCGTTTTCAGCTGATGGCTCCGCAGATGGCGATGGCGCTGGACATCGTGCACGCCTACGGGGAGATCAGCCGCAGGGAACGGCTTGATCAGGAGCTGGAGTTCGCCAGGCAGATTCAGTTTTCGCTGCTGCCGAAGACGTCGCCGGACTGGGATCAGTTCGCGGTGACGGCGTTCACCCGTTCGGCCAAGGAGGTGAACGGGGATTTCTACGACTTCGTGGAAATCGACGACGACAGACTGCTGATTGTCCTGGGGGACGCCTGCGGCAAGGGAGTGCCGGCGTGCATGCTGACCGCGATGACGAGAAGCGTGATCCGGGCGATGGTGGACAATTTCGTGACGCTGGGGGACTTCCTTGCGGATCTCAACCGCAAGATGTACCGCGGCACCGACGCCGACCGTTTCATCACTCTGGGCTGCTGCCTGCTGGACCGGCGCAATTCCCTGATCGAGTTCGGCCGCGCCGGACACACGGAGCTGCTGACGTTCGTCAGGGATCACATCCGCGCGATCATGCCGCAGGGATCCGCTCTGGGAATCATGCCGGACGAGCTCGCGGAGTTCGACACGTTCTGCACCGCGTTCGAGCCGGGCATGTCGCTGCTTCTCTATTCCGACGGCCTGACGGAGGCGCTGAACGAAAAGAACGAGGAGTTCGGACTGGAGCGGCTGACGGAGCTGTTCCGTCTGGGGTGCCGGTCGGGCGAGCCGGCGAGGAGCGTGATCAATTTGATTCTTGAGGAAGTGGGCAGCTACGAGACGGAGCAGACCGACGATCAGACGCTGGTCATGATTCAGTATCTGTGAATTTTCCGGCGCACCGGACTTGAAAATAAGAAGCGTCGTGAGAACTTGTCACGCGCACGTTTTTCCAGGGAGAGATGGTCGAGTGGTTTAAGGCGGCGGTCTTGAAAACCGCTGTACGGGCGACCGTACCGAGGGTTCGAATCCCTCTCTCTCCGCCATTGTTTTGCTATTTCCTCCTCAAATCGCTCTTATGTGGATTTATGTCGATTGAATTTTGTATGTCAGAGCGGCTCGGGTGATTCAGGCCGAACCGGCAGTAACCAGGGAGAAGCGCTTCATGCTGAATCCGATCATAGAAAATGCCTACAAGGTGCTTGACGGGGGGATACTGACCCGTGAAGAAGTGCTCAAGATTGCGGAAAAAGTCGACGGCGAGGAGATTCTCGATCTGATCTCGCTGGCGAACAAGGTGCGCCGGAAGTTCGCAGGCAAAATCGAGCCGTGTTCGATTCTGAATGCCAAGTCCGGCGTCTGCCCGCAGAACTGCCGGTTCTGCGCACAGAGCGGGCGGTACCATACCGGGATCGAAACCCACGAGCTGCTCCCGGCGGAAAAGGTGCTTGAAGCCGCGCGCCGCGCCTGCGGGAACGGTGTGCGCATGTTCGGCTACGTCACCAGCGGAATCGGATACCGGACGCCGACGCCGGAATTTCAGAAGATTCTCGATACGTTCGACCGGCTGCACGAGGAGCTGCCGGAGCTCAATATCTGCGCTTCGCTAGGCATCCTCTCGCGCGAAACAGCGAAACTGCTCGCCGGACACCACGTCAGCCGCTACAACATGAACCTGCAGACCAGCCCGAAACGGTACGCCGAACTCGTCTCCGACACGCACACGGTCGGGGAGAAGATTGCGACGATCCGCCATCTCCGGGAGTTCGGCGTGGCCTGCTGCACCGGCGGCATTCTCGGTCTCGGGGAGAGCTGGGAGGACCGCGTCGACATGGCGTTCGCAATCCGCGGACTCGGCGCGGAGGGAATCCCGCTGAACGTGCTGCTGCCGATCCCGGGCACGCCGCTCGAAAGGCGGGAAATCATGGCTCCCGCCGAGGTCGCCAAGGCGTTCGCAATCTTCCGGCTCGTGAATCCGGACAGGATGATCAAGTTCGCCGCCGGACGCGAGACGGTCATGAAGGATTTTCAGGGACTCCTAATGCTCTCCGGGCTCAACAGCATGATCACGGGCGGCTACCTGACGACCCGCGGACGCGCCGTCGAGGACGACCGGAAATTCATCGAGCAGCTCAGCCGCTTCTGAAGCGCATGCCGGACGAGATGAGACGTCAGGACGGCCGTGGACGCGGATCCTACGGAACCGCGCGCGCCGGGGATCCCGCCCGTGGATCCGCATCCATCTCCCCGCTGGATCAGGACTGAACCAGCTGCGGAGGGAAATGCGGCGTCCCGGCGGCGCTGGCGCTTGCAAACTCCGCACGGACGGTATAGCGTAACGACATGAACGTCGGGGGAGCGCGGCGCGCGGCCCGCGCGGGGCTTGCCCGGGGAGAGCTCGGAGATGCGTCTGTATCCGCCGGACCGGAGCGCCGCGGACCGGTCGCCCGACACGGAGGGAACATGCTTCAGTTCGAATCGTTGGACAGGAACGCCGACGGACGGGTGATCTTCCGCGGCATATGGGGCAGCCGCGCTTTCGGAACCTCCACTCCGGACAGCGACCGCGACACCGTCGGCGTATTCATGGTGGAAAGCCGCCGTTATCTCGAACTTGATCCGCCGGAGACGCAGATCGCCGACGCGCACAACGACAACCGCTTCTATTCCCTCCGCAATTACTGCGAACTGGCCGCCTGCGCCAACCCCAACATCCTTGACTCCATGTTTCTGCCGGAGGACTGCGTTCTCACCACTTCGGTGTACTGGGACATGCTGCGGCGCGACAGAAGTCTTTTCGTGTCGCGCACGGCCGCGAAGACGTACTGCGAATATGCGCTGGGGCAGATCAGGAAGGCGCGCGGGTGCAACACGCGCGTCCGTAATCCGCAGCCTGTCGAACCGCCGCGTGCCGAGGACTTCTGCCGTTTCATCCCCCGGGACGGCGGAGGGATGCCGGCCAGACCGGTTCCTCCCGCCGAAGCCGGCGTCGATCTGTCGAGATGCCGCGCCGCGGCGGTGGAGTGCGGCGCCGGACTTTTCCGGCTTTACGACTACGGCGTAGACGCGAGGGGCGTCTTCCGCAACGGGATGCCGGTCTGCGAAAGCATTCCCAGGGAGGACGAGGAGCGGCGGTTCATCGGACTCCTGATTTTCAACCGCAACTCCTTCGAGGCGGCGAAAGTCAGACACCGCCAGTACTGGCAGTGGCGCAGGGAGCGCAACCCCGACCGCTGGCGGCTTCAGGAGACTGGCGGGCTGGATTACAACGCCAAGAATCTGATGCACACGTTCCGCCTGCTCTACTCCGGACTGAACATCATGGAGCGCGGAGCGCCGCTGGTTCGCTTCGAAGGCGAGAAGCTGGCGGAGCTCATGGCCATCCGCGCGGGGAACTTCTCCTACGACGAACTGGTCGGAAAGGCGCAGTCTCTTTCGGAGAAGCTGGATTCCATGCGCGGATCGTCGGCGCTGCCGGAGACGGCGGACAGGGATCGGATCAACCGTCTGCTCCTGAACATAACCGAAAAGTGGGAGACGGATCATGCGGGATAAAATCCGCGACGCCCTGCGCGGCATGGAGCGGAAACACGGCTGCAGGGTTCTTTTCGCCGCCGAGTCGGGCAGCCGCGCATGGGGATTCCCCTCTCCCGACAGCGATTACGACATCCGCGCAATCTACGTGAATCCGCGCGACTGGTATCTGACCGTGGCCGAGAACCCGAAAGACGTCGTCGCGGAGATGCTGCCGGGCGATCTCGACCTCTCTGCATGGGAGCTGCGCAAGGCTCTCCGGCAGTTCGCCAGGAGCAATCCGTCCCTGCTGGAGTGGTTCGGCAGCCCGATCCGCTACGAGGAGGATCCGGTCTTCATGCGGGAGCTGCTGCCGCTGATCCCGGAATTCTTCAACCCGATCAGGACCGCGTATCATTATCTCGCCACGCACGACAAGGCCATGGCCGATCTCGATGAAACCGGACAGATCGGAATAAAGAAACTGTTCTACGCGCTGCGCGGATTCTTCGCCGCAGTCTGGAGCGTGAGGCGGGGATCAATGCCGCCGACCGAGTTCGGACGGATGCTCCTGCCGGAACTTTTCCCGGCGGAGATCCTCGCCGCAGTCGAAATTCTGATCGGACAGAAGAGGATCGCGGCCGAAAAGCAGCGCGTCATGATGCCGGCGGTCATGAATGCTTTCTTCAAGTCGCAGCGCGAGCCTCTGGAAAGCCGGATCGGCGGACTGAGAAAGGCGCGGGGCGACACGGATAAGCTCGACCGCATTCTCCGCCGCTTCGTGCCGGCATGGGAACCGTCCCGGACGGATCCCGTCCCGTGAACGGCGGGGATCCGCCGGCGCGGACCGCTTTCATGACCTGCGGGTGAGATTCCGCGGTGACGGGACGCGGCGGCCCGGGGCGGCGGCCGGAGCCTCGCCCTGAGGCGTCCGGCGTCTCATGAGGATGCCGGACCGCCGCCGGCGATCAGAACCTGCTTCTCGATCCCGCGCACCGTCATGGCTTTCGGCGCGGCGGGACACGCCGCCTGGCAGGCTCCGCACCCGATGCAGAGATCCGTGTTCAGCCTCGGCGCACCGGTGCTTCTCAGCGTGACCGCCCCGGTCGGACAGGCGTCGGCGCACCGTCCGCACCGGACACCCCGCTGGAACACCAGACAGTTGCGCGGATTGAACCGCGCCTCCGCGATTTTCGTCCTCCTCTTGATGTCAAGAGGCAGCGCACGGATGGCTCCGCCTGGACATATCTGCGAGCAGCGGTTGCAGTCGTACCGGCACGATCCCCGCGTCAGATCCACGGAGACCGGACCGACGCCGTAAGGCGCGGCGGTCAGGACGCCGCCCGGACAGTTGGCGACGCAGAGCTGGCATGCGGTGCACCTGGCGGCGAACCGGTCCATGCTGTCCGCGCCCGGCGGCAGAATTCCGGGTTCATCCCCCGCTACCGGCAGTCTGAACATGCCCGTCCTCGCGATCGCCGTTCCGGCGGCCAGTCCGGCGAGCAGTATGCCTCCGTTGACCAGAATGCTTCTGCGCGTCGCGTCCGTGCCGGGGCTCGTTCCCCTGTGCGGGCCGAACACGACCGCGCGGCGGGGGCAGACGGAAAGACAGTTCAGACAGCGGACGCACCGGCCGTCGTCCACCGTTCCTCCGGCGTGATCGATGCATCCGGACGGACACGCCCTCTCGCACAGACCGCATCCGACGCACGCGTCGGTGACGCGCAGCCTGAAGAGGCTGCGGCTCGCCGGCAGTCCAAGCAGCGTGCCGGCGGGACAGATCACGGAGCAGAAAAACCGTTTTCTCCACAGCACGAGCGGAATCATCACCGCCAGAAGAACCGCGCCGCCGGCCGTGCGGCCGGCGATCCTGCCGAAGAGGGAGTACGGATCAAGAAGCAGCGCCGGAACGCACCATCCGCACGCCATCGCGCCGAAGACCGCCGCCGCGGCCGCGTAGCGGACACGGCGGAGATTCGGCGCCGCCCTCCCCCTGCGTCCCCGGAACAGACCGACCGCGTCCTGCAGAACGCCCAGCGGACAGATCGCGGCGCAGTAGAAGCGTCCGAAAAGCAGCACCGACAGCAGGATCGTCAGAACCGTCGCCAGAGCTCCGACGGAGAACGTCGCCAGAAAACGCGCCAGCGCCGGCATGAGCTGAACGTGCGGCAGGTACCGGAAGACCCCTCCGGCACCGAGAAAGGCTGCGGCGACGGCGGACAGGGAGACGCCCGCGGCCGCCGCCCGCAGCAGATTCCACGGAAACATCTTCTTCACTGACGACGCCGGACCGCAGGCGTTCAGCGCGCCGCCTCCGTCCCGGCGTCCGGCGTCATCTGCCGCCGACGCGTCCGACCCATTCGGCGACATCCGCCCTGCCCTCCTCGTCGACGCTGCTGTCGCGCATCACCAGCGGTTCGCGGAACACGGCTCCGGGCGCGAGCTTCTTCATGTCCTCGACGCAGGAGGACACTCCGCCGCCGCCGTGAGTCACGAACGGAATCAGCGTCTTCCCCGACAGGTCGTAGTCCGACAGGAAAGTCGCCACCGGAGGAGCCATCGTCCCCCACCAGTTCGGAGTTCCCACGTAGACGACGTCGTACCTGTCCATGTCGCTTATCGCCGTCCTCAGCTTCGGCTTCACGCCGGCGTCGATTTCCTTCCTGGCCTGGGAGACCACCGCCTGATAGCCGGCCGGATAAGGCAGCAGCGTCTTCAGCTCGATCAGATCCGCGTCGGCGGCGTCGCTGATCCAGTGAGCCACCTGGCGGGTCCTGCCGCTGCGTGTGAAGTACACCACCAGGACCTTGTTGTTCTCTTTCTTGACGATTCTCTCGCCGTTGATCGGCCCGGGAACCTCCTTGGGTCGCCACAGGTCTCCGCATCCGCAGAGAACCGTGCCGAGAACAACGCCGGCGCAGAGAGAGACGGCCGCCGCGGACATTCTGAGAAAGTTGTGTTTTTTCATCGCTCCCGCCTTTCCATGCGCGCCCGTTGCCGCGCACATATTTTGTCGTGCATGTCGACCCCGGCCGGAACGCCGGTCGCGGACGGACCGGAGCTCCCCGGGGGTACGGACGTCAGCGTTTATCCCCTCCGTCAGGCCGCGCGGAATCCCCGGGCGTCACATGTGGCGGCACATAGTCGGCCGCGCTGCGGACGGCGCCGGGAGACACCTGGTATTCCCCTCCGGGAAGAACCAGAAACGCGGTGGTCTTGTCGCCGGCGACGGGCACGTTCACGTTGATCCCGCCGTCGGTTCCGCGTACGTTCCAGACGCCCGGCATCAGATCGGCCAGCAGCAGCTGGACGTCGCCGCGATCCTTCGGCAGCCTCACCTTGAACGGCGTCCGCGCGGGACTTCCGGAGACGCCCAGAACCGCCGCGCGGTTCGCGATCGTGATCTGACAGTTTTCGGCGTTCTCCGTCATCTCCGCCGGCGGCGGTTCGACGTCGGCGTCTCCGATCTGCATCACCGCCACGAACAGATCCTCGTCCTTCTCCTCCTCCGGAGTGAACATGGTGCGCCACGCCTTGGCTATGGGCTCGGACGCCTTCGCGGGCGGCTGAGGCAGAGTCACGCCGAAGAAACTGGAGACGGCCCCGTCGCCGACGGACTCCGTCTTCACCTTCCGCGGCAGCAGCATCCGCACCTTCAGGCGCCCCCCGCCGGCGGAGGTGATCACCGCCGTGTTTCCGGTGATTTCCGGCGCGGTCATCGAATTGATCAGCCAGTATTTCCGGTAGGACGGCCGCGCCGTCTTCATGCGGTCGACCGTGATCAGCGCCGCCCGATCCGCCGTTCCGTCCAGATTGAGGAAGCAGAAGGTGCGGGTGTACTCCTTCACCTTGTCCGCCCTGTAGGCCGCCGCGATGTCGGTCTTGAAGTACGTGTACAGAGGACGCTCCGCGTCCGGACCGAAGTCAGCGGCCACCGTCTCGCCGATCTTGAACTCCGGATCGCGCAGCACCATGCGCAGACTCGGCATGGTCTGGATGAAGCGCTGACCCCCGTCGTTGACTCCTCCGAGAAACTTCTCGCCGGGCTGATAGGCCAGCATGACGTTGTGGGAGATGGACCGCTTGTTGTAGCCGAAGTCATACGGCATGCCGTAGGAATGGTACTGCCCGATGTTCGTCGCCAGCCACCCCTTGTAGAAAATCTGGAAGCCGCCGGCGTCGGCGTGCTGATGATTGCCGAAATGACGGCCGCCCCCCTTCATGTCCACGAACACGTCGGCCGAATCCTTGCTCAGGTTCCACCCCGTTCTGGCCATCATGGACGGAATCGCCCCGTTGAAGTAACGCGTGAGCGGCAGAGTGCGGAAATCCGCGTCGATCCGCCTGTCCGGATCGTTGGTCATCAGGAAGATGAGACGGTCGAACGAACGGATTCCCCGGGGACCTCCCGTCCATCTGAAGAAGCTGCCCAGAACCGGGTCGCCGGAGTACGCGTAGCTCAGAAAGGAGAATATCGGCGGACGCCAGACCTGGCCGTACGTCCAGTGACAGTCTCCGTCGGGGATGATCGAATTGGTCGGCGTCTGGGCGTAGATGAAATGGTAGAACAGCCTGGCGAACGAGTCGTCGAAGACGCGCCTGCCGCTCATGCGGTACAGCATCAGGGCTCCCAGCAGCTCGTTGCTGTACCGGACATGTCCGTAGAGGCTGCCCTGGTCGTGACGGCCGCACCGGTAGCTGAAGTTGCGCATCGGAACCAGCTCCTCCAGGATCCGGTAGGAGCAGTACTGGTACGGAAGATCGTAGTCCCCGTACAGCGCGATCGCCATGGACAGCAGGTCGCGGTTCACCTGTCCCTCGTCGCCGTGGCCGTTGACGATGATCTGGCCGAACGGGGGCCAGCCGATCTCCATGTCGTCCGCGAGACGCATCAGATTCTTCCGGAAGAAAGCGCGGTCCTCGGGCGTGAGCAGATCGTAGCACCAGTCGTACACCTGCGCCCCGTTGTAGATGGTCGCCCCGAGTTCACGCGTTATGTCGAGGATGTTGCCGAACTCCACCGTGCCGAGGTGGGAGCGCATGAGCCTGACCGCCTCCTCCCCCAGCTCCCTGTCGCCGGTCATCAGATGGACGAACGCCTTGTTGACGGCCGCCGCCTGGAGCCTGATGTCGTACTCGGTGGCGGTGCGCGGCGGCACCGGCTTGAAAGGATACTTCGCAGCGGCCTCCTTCCGGACGGCCTCCCACACCTCCCTGTTCTCCCCCTTGGTGAGGTTGGCCCTCACTTCCGGCAGGGTCTCGGCGTTGCACCACAGCCTCGGGTGGGACGCCGGCGGCACCAGCTTCGGCACGTAGCGTCTGGCCGCCCCCGGCACCGGCGGCGGCAGATACGGCTCCACGTTCAGACGGTCCAGCGCGGAGTCGGCCGGCAGCCACAGCCTGATGACATGTCTGCCGCGCGAAAAGTCGCACTTCATCAGTTTCTCGTAGTACCCGGCGGGATTCCCCCACGGCTCGAACAGAACCCGCCGACGCGGGAAATCGTCGTCGACGGCTATCATCACCGCCAGATGATCGAACTTGTCCTTGGCCTTGCGCATCGCCTCGCGCGCCGCGCCGGTCGCGTCCGCGAACGACGTGATCCGGTACCTGCCCGCCTTGGAAATCGTCACCTCGAATGTCAGATCCGGCTTCCCAGCCGGATCGGAGATGCCCGCCCCGCGCCTGATCATGACCCCCTTGCCGCCGGGAAACGACGGCCTGTCCACCACCTCCATCCTGGCCGGATCGAACTTGGCGTCCTCCGCCTGGAGAACCTGAACGTTCGTCGCCGCTCCGGCGCACGTCACGGCGGCGACGCACCCGCCCACCACGATCGACAGCAACTTCCTCGCCATACGCACCTCCTTATGTTCGCCGACAGCTCCTGCCGCAGAAGAATCCAAGAGAGGAACCTGAACCTCACGCCGAGGTTATATATAGCACGGAATTCGACGTTTTGCAATCACGCGCCCACCGTCCGGCCACCGGCGGGGCTCGCGGCGCGGGAGCCGGTCTCCCGCCCGATCCGGCGGCGGTAATGCGCGGGATCGCCCGGATCGCCCCACCGGATCTCCTCGCCTACGGACGCGATCCGCCGGGCGAGGCATCCCCGGCACTGCAGCGAGGTCTCGTCGAGGCACGGTTTCGACTCGTAGAGCTGGTAGTTCACGCGGTACTCGCGGTCGGTGACGTTGGGCATCAGCACGTTCGCGCCCGCCGTCAGCCCCTGCTCGCGGCCGGTGTCGGAGAGAGCCTGCAGAGCGGTGGTCGAGGCGATGTTGACGTCGTGCAGCTGCAGACGGGTCAGCGCGATCATCTTCAGCCCCAGACTCAGCTGACGGCCGCGGAAATCGTCGGTCAGCTCGATCCCCCGTCCCAGCGGCGTGTCGCGGTGCGGCAGATACGGACCCATGCCGATCATATCGAAGTCCATGTCACTGAAAAAAAGGATGTCGGCCGCCAGCTGCCTCGGTGTCTGTCCCGGCAGACCGATCATCACGCCGCTGCCCACCTGATAGCCCAGTTCCCTGAGCGAGCGCAGGCAGGCGACGCGGCGTTCGAAGAGATGCGTCGCGGGGTGCAGCGCGGCGTAGAGCCCAGGATCGGAGGTCTCGATGCGCAGCAGGTAACGGTCCGCCCCCGATTCGCGCCACAGCCGGTAGACCTCCGGCGTCTGTTCGCCGAGACAGAGGGTGACTCCGAACCCGCCGCTGGAGAAATCGCGGATCGCGCGCAGCACTGCGGCGATGAACTCGGTGTGCTCGTCCGACTCGATCTCGCCCGACTGCAGCACCGCGGAGCCGTACCCGTGATCGTACGCCCAGCGCGCCATCCGTACGACCGCGTCGAAGTCCAGCGAATAGCGGACGACATGACGGTTGCTCCGCCGGATTCCGCAGTAAAGGCAGTCCTTCGCGCAGCCGTTCCCCATTTCGATCAGGCCGCGCAGATAGACACTTTTCCCTGAGCAGCGCAGCTTCACCCGGTACGCCGCGTCGAAAAGCAGCCTCAGCTCCGCCGGATCGTCGACCGTCAGCAGACGCTCCAGATCCGCGGCGGCCAGGGAGCCGGCGCGTTCTTCCGCCTGCCGCAGCAGCGAGCGCAGTGAATTCATGGTTCGGCTCCTGTGATGATTCCGCCGCCGAGAACGACGTCGCCGCGATAGAAGACCGCCGACTGTCCGGGCGCCGCCGCCACGATTCCTTCCGGAATGTCCACGCTCAGCACGCCGTCGCGGAGGGCCGACGCGCGGCAGGGAACCGGCTCCTGCGCCGAACGGACTTTCACTTCGGCCTCGAACGGCCCGTCCGGCGCGGGAACCGAAATCCAGCTGAGATCCGACACGGTCAGAGAGACGCACCGGCACGAGCGCGAAACGACGACCTCGTTGCTGCACGCGCGGATCGCGACGACGTAGAGCGGACTCCCCGACGCTATGCCGAGCCCCCTGCGCTGACCGACGGTGTAGTTCCAGTATCCGGAATGCGTCCCGAGCCGGTTGCCGCTCTCGTCGACGATCGCCCCCGGCCGCGGCGGGACGTCCAGCAGCTCGGCGATGCTGCCGCTGTAGAAATCCTGGCTGTCCGGCTTGCGGCAGACGGACAGATGGAACTCCCCGGCCAGCCGGCGCACCTCCGGCTTCGTCATTCCGCCGAGAGGGAAGCAGCACCGTTCCAGCTGCTCCGGCGTCAGGCGGTAGAGGAAATAGGACTGATCCTTGCGCCGATCCAGCGCCCGCATCAGACGCGGACGCCCCGCGGAGCGGTCAATCCGCGCATAATGACCGGTCGCGAACAGATCGAACTCCGCACCCGCGCTTCTCGCGAGTCCGGGAAGCAGACCGAACTTCATCCGCGCGTTGCACCGCACGCACGGGTTCGGAGTCCTTCCGGACAGATATTCGCGGCGGAAATCGCCGAGAACCGTCCTTTCGTACTCCTCCGAGCAGTCGAACAGATAATGGGGGATCCCCTCCCTGCGGCACAGCCGGCGGACGTACTCGATGTCCTCCTTCTCCCCCGGACCGAAGCAAGCGTCCCGATCCCCGCCGCGATATCTCCCCTCCCTCCAGAGACTCATCGTCGCGCCGGCCACATCGTGCCCCTCGTTCCTCAACAGGAGCAGCGCGACGGAGGAATCCACACCGCCGCTGAGACCCACCAGTATTTTCATGAAAAATCCAGTCGCCCGACATGACCCGCACGCCGGATCCGGACGCCCCTCCCGCCGGTCCCGCGCGCGGACGATCAGATGCAGTAGTCCATGAACCTCTCGCCGTTCGACACGTACAGCTCCACCAGATCCTTCAGCGTGTACGCGGCGAAAGCCGTCCGTATCTTCCGGTTGATGTCGGACCACATCCTGTTGACGGGACACAGCGGCTTTCTGTGACACGGCCTGCCCGAGGACGACGTGCAGTCCACGATGGCGACCGGCCCCTCCATGACCTCGAAGACCTCGAGAATGCTGATTTCCTCCGGTCTCCTCGTCAGCGTGTATCCGCCGTTGGCTCCGCGGACGGATTTCACGAAACCGGCCTTCCGCAGCCTGATGATCAGACGGCTGATGTATTTCTCGGAAATCTCCTGGTTGGTTGCGATCTCGCGGATCATACGCGGCTTGTTTTCGGCACGGTACAGCGCGATATCCAGCAGAATCCGCAGTCCGTAACGACCTCTGGTGGAAATTTTCATCAGCTTCCCCTTCCCTGAACAGACCTCCACGCCGGCGAACACCGGATCAATATACACTACCGATAAAGTAAGTTCAAGCGCGGCTCCGGCGCCCCTCCGCGGCGGCCGCCGCGGACGGGCGTCGAAAAAAATATCGAAAAAATTTCACGAAACCGCTTGCTTTCATCCGGCTGCCGTTGTATCTTCCGCATATTCACAATCAAAAAGGTAGACTTTTTGCGCCCTCAACCACAAACTCAAGGAGATTCAAGCATGGCGACAAAAATTTATGCCAACATCCTCGACAAGATCGGCAGGACACCGCTGGTCAGAATCAACAAAATCAACAAGGGCGGCGCCGAAATCCTGGCGAAGGTCGAATATTTCAATCCGGCCGGCAGCGTCAAGGACCGCATCGCCATCGGAATGATCGAGGCCGCCGAGAGAGCCGGGAAAATCACTCCGGGCTCCCTGATAATCGAACCGACGAGCGGCAACACCGGAATCGGACTGGCTCTCGTGGCCGCCGTCAAGGGATACAAGCTGATACTCACCATGCCCGACACCATGAGCATCGAACGCCGCAAGCTGCTCGCGGCTTACGGAGCCGAACTCGTCCTGACCGAGGGCGCGCTCGGCATGAAAGGAGCGATCGCCAAGGCGGAGGAACTCGCCAAGGCCCACCCGGGATCGTTCATCCCGCAGCAGTTCGACAATCCGGCGAATCCCGAGTATCACCGCCGCACCACCGCGGAGGAGATCTGGCAGGACGCCGAGGGCAGAGTCGACGCCTTCGTGGCCGGCGTCGGCACGGGCGGGACGCTCACCGGAGTCGGCGAGGTGCTGAAGTCGCGCAGTCCGGGCGTGAAGCTGATCGCGGTTGAGCCGTCCGACTCCCCCGTGCTTTCCGGCGGGAAGCCCGGCCCCCACAAGATTCAGGGCATCGGCGCGGGATTCGTGCCCAAGGTTCTCAACACCGGAATAATCGACGAAATCATCCCGGTGAAAGCCGAGGACGCCGGCAACACCGCCCGCGCGGCGGCGAAGCAGGAGGGGCTTCTCGTCGGCATCAGCTCCGGAGCCGCCCTCTTCGCCGCGCTGGAGCTGAGCAAGCGGCCCGAATACACGGGAAAGCGGATCGTCGCGTTGCTGCCGGACACCGGGGAGCGCTACCTTTCCGGCTGGCTGTTCGACAACTGAGCCTGCCGCGTATTTGAGACGGCGAATCCGGAACGGAATTCACGACACTGAACCATCGAATCGAGGAGACATGTACATGAGCAGCCGGAAATATCACATCGACACGCTGGCGATCCACGCCGGACAGGAAATCGAACCGACCACCCTCGCCCGCGCCGTGCCGGTCTACCGCACCACGGCCTACAATTTCAGAAACTCCAAGCACGGAGCCGACCTGTTCGGCCTCAGGGAGACGGGGAACATCTACGCCCGCCTGATGAACCCGACCAACGACGTTCTGGAGAAACGCCTGGCCCAGCTGGACGGCGGCGCCGCGGCGCTGACGCTGTCCAGCGGCACGGCGGCGATTTACTTCGCCATAACCAACATCCTCCAGCAGGGAGACGAACTGGTCTCCGCCAACAATCTCTACGGCGGCACGTTCACGCAGTTCGACGCCATCCTGCCCAAGCAGGGCATCACGGTCCGTTTCGCGCCGGTCAACGACTTCGCGGCCACCGAGGCGGCCGTCAACGAGAGGACCCGCGCGATCTACATCGAGACCGTGGGGAATCCGGTGCTGGATGTCGCCGACATCGAGAAGTACGCGTCCATCGCGAGGAAGCATCATCTTCCGCTGATCGTCGACGCGACTTTCACCCCGCCGACGCTGCTGCGGCCCATCGAACACGGCGCCAACGTCGTGATCCACTCGCTGTCCAAATGGATCGGCGGCCACGGAGCGGGCATCGGGGGGGCGGTTGTCGACGCCGGAAACTTCGACTGGACCGACACGAAATTCTCTCTCTTCAACGAGCCCGACCGCGGCTACCACGGCCTGCGTTTCGCGCACGACCTGGGGGCGATGAATCCTCTGGCTTTCATCCTGAGGCTGCGCACCGTCGGCCTGCGCAACCAGGGACCGACGCTGGCCCCGGACGCCGCGTGGCTCTTCCTCCAGGGCGTCGAATCGCTTCCGCTGCGCATGGAGCGGCACAGCTCCAACGCTCTCAAGGTGGCGGAATTCCTGAAGAAGCATCCCAAGGTGGCGTGGGTGCGCTATCCCGGACTCCCGGGCGATCCGTCATATGAGCTCGCGCGGAAATATCTGCCGGACGGAGCGGGAGGCATGGTCGTCTTCGGCGTCAAGGGCGGCAGCGCGGAAGGCATCAAGCTGGTCGACAGCATCAAGCTCTTCAGCATTCTCGCGAACGTCGGAGACGCGAAGAGTCTGATCATTCACCCGGCCAGCACGACTCACTCGCAGCTGTCTGACGACGATCAGCGCAAGGCCGGACTCACGCCGGAACTGGTGCGTCTCTCCATCGGACTGGAGCACATAGACGACATCATCGGCGCTCTCGACGACGCGCTGCAGCAGATCTGAGGGACGGACGCCATGGTGAATTTTCAGTTCAACGGCAAGACGGAATCAGTCGACGAGGGTTCGTCCCTGATCGCGTTCCTGAAGCTGCGCCGGATCGCGCTGGAACACCTTGTCGTGGAATGGAACGGGGATGTCCTGACGGGCGGAAGCCTGCCCGAGTCCCGCGTCCTGCAGTCCGGAGACACGGTGAACGTGTTCTCAATGGTGGGGGGCGGCTGACCGAAGGCGCGATCCGGCTGACACGTGGGACGCCGGATCGCCGCCGTCGGACGGACGGCGGCGATGATCCGCCCGAAACCGGCCGCCGCCGGTCGTTCCGGGTGGATCCGCCCGCTGCGGTCGCCGTTGCGATCACGGCATGATGGACACACGATCTTCTTTCTCGGCCGTGCGCACGGGCGGCGGATCCGTGCGCACCGAACGCCGCCTGCCGGCCCGGAATGCCCGGCCGTCATGAAAACCGAAAGACGAAATCATCAGGAATCTGCGGAAAAATGCCGAAAAAAGCTGACGACAAAAAACGCGGGCTGAGCTGTTCCGAATGCGCGGTCCGCAACTGCTACCGGAGGGAGAAGCGCTATCCCGCTTTCTGCCTGACCGAGGAGTACCATGACGCCGCCGAAGTCACGCGAAACCTGTACCGGAGCGACAGCATCGACGGCAGAATCGCCCGGGCCGCCGCGGAAATCGAGGGGGAGTATTACGGGCGGCTGACGCGTCTCGAGGAGACGATCCGGTTCGCGATGAAGCTCGGCGTGAAGAAGCTCGGCATCGCCAGCTGCATCGGGCTGCTCGACGAGTCGACCGTCTACGCCGGAATCGTGCGGACGGCCGGAATCGAGACCAAGACGGTCATCTGCAAGGTCGGCGCCGTCGACAAGACGGAGATCGGCATCCCCGACGGGCTGAAGGTATGCCCCGGATGCAACGAGTCATGCTGCAATCCGGCGCTCCAGGCCGAGGTCCTCAACGACTGGAAGTCGGATTTGAACGTCCTGGTCGGGCTGTGCGTCGGCCACGACGCGATCTTCACCCGCCACAGCAAGGCGCCGGCGGTGACGTTCATCGTCAAGGATCGCGTTCTCGGTCATAATCCGGCGGCGGCGATCTACACCTCGAAATTCTACTACAAGCGCGTTCTTGACGAAAAGACGTTCCCGTCGCCGCGCAGCGGAACCGGCAGGGGCTGAACCCGGCGCCGGAGATCCGCCGGCGGACGGGATCCGGTACGCGGCGGGGAAGCCGGCGACCCGCCGGGGAGGATGAACCGGAATGACTGCGAGGAAAAACAGGTTCGGAGACTGCGGGATCGCGACGCAGGCGGTGCACACGGGTACGGACTGCGACGCGGAAACCGGCGCCGTGCGGAGACCGCTCCACATGGCGAACAGCTTCAGGCTGCCCGACGATCTCTCCGACGTCAACTATTCGTCGACCGATCTTCTCATGTACTCGAGGAACGGCAACCCGAATCAGCACTGGCTGGAGGAGAAGATCGCCGCCATGCACGGGGCCGGCGACGCCGTCGCGCTCGCCAGCGGCGTCGCCGCGCTCCATGCCCTGTTCTGGACGCTTCTGAAGACCGGCGACAGGGTCGTCTATCCGAAGGTCAGCTACATGGCGGTCTACCGGATGTTCCACGAGCTGTTCAACCGCAAGTTCGGCGTGGAGACGGTCATGGCGGACATGACGGACCTTGACGAGGTCGGGAGAGCGGTCACGCCGGGGACGCGTCTCGTCCACATCGAGACTCCGGACAATCCCGTCAACGGCGTGACGGACATCGAGGCCGTCGCCGAAATCGCCCACCGCAACGGCGCGACGCTATCCGTGGACAACACTTTCGCTTCCCCCTACAACCAGAAGCCGCTGCGGCTCGGCGCGGATTTCGTCGTGGAGTCGCTGACGAAATTCATCAACGGACACGGAGACGCGCAGGGCGGCGCGATCATCTCCGACGACCTCGAGACGATGGACCGCATACGGTATGAGGCGCAGGTCAACACCGGCGGCGTCATCAGCCCGTTCAACGCCTGGCAGATCTTCAGGGGGGCCGTCACCTTTCCGCTGAGGATGCGGCGCATCAACGAGTCCGCGCTGAAGATCGCGGAATGGCTGGAGAGGCGCCGGAACATCACTTTCGTGTCCTATCCGGGGCTCCCCGGGAATCCTGGCCATGCGACGGCCGCGCGGCAGATGCGGAACGGTTTCGGCGGCGTGATCTCGTTCGGCGTCGCCGCGGACGACAGAACCGTGGAGCGGCTGTGCGCCGCGCTGAGGATAGTGACGTTCGCCGTGTCGCTCGGACATGACGAAAGTCTGATCTTCCCGCAGCCGAGCTACGACGAGCGCATCCTCCTTTATCCTGAGAAATTCAGAAAGGGATTCATCCGCTTCAGCACGGGTCTGGAGGAGCCGGAGGACATAATGTCGGATCTTGACCAGGCGTTCGTCAAGGTCGGACTGTGACGCGGACGCATGCGGTGCCAGGGAGCCGCTCCGTCCGCCGCGGCGCTCGGAAGCGGCCGCGCGTTCAGAAGATTTTTCCGGGATTCATGACGCCGCGCGGATCGAGCGCGTGCTTGATCGTCCGCATCCAGGCGAGATTCTCCTCGGGCACGGTCAGATGAATGAAGCCGCGCCGCTTCTCCCCGATGCCGTGTTCTCCGGAGATCTGGCCGCCGAGTGCGTGCGCCGCGCGGTACATCGCCTCGAAAATCAGAGGAAGCGTCGTCTCCCAGCACTCGCGGGTCCACTCCGGCGGAGCGACGACGCGCGGATGCAGATTGCCGTCGCCGGCATGTCCGAACGTCGGGATCCGAATTCCGAATTCCCCCGCGATCAGCCGCAGAGATTCCAGCATCTCCGGAAGCTTTCCGGGCGGCACGGTGACGTCCTCGCAGGTCTGAAACTCGGATGCGGCGCGGAACGCCTTCCCGAGATTGCGGCGCACCGCCCAGAGCTGTTCTCTCCGCTCCGGAGTGCGTCCCTCCTCGATTCCCAGCGCCCCCGAGTCCAGCACATGCCGCCGCAGCGTCCCGAATTCCCGCTCCACGGTAGCCGGATCGCATCCGTCGAGCGAAAACAGCAGGGCCGCGCCGCAGTCTCTGTAGTCGAGCGGATCCGCCAGGAACTTCCGCGTCACCTCGATGGAGAGCCGGTCGATGTACTCTATCGACGCCGGGACCACGCCGGTGTCGGCGATCAGCCTGGGCACCACGCCGATGGCGCTCCGATCGTCGGGGAAGAACGCCAGCAGGTCGATCCGCTCGGTCGGCAGCGGAACTATCCGCAGCGTGAGACGGGTGATGACGCCCAGGGTTCCCTCGGAGCCGATCAGCAGCGGCATCAGATTGTATCCGGTTACGTTCTTCTGCAGCTTGCCGCCGAGCTCAAGCGCCTCTCCCGTCGGGGAGACGACCCGCATGCCGAGGACATAACGCCCGGTCACGCCGTATTTGACCGCCTTCCCTCCGCCGGCGTTGGTGGCGACGTTGCCGCCGACGGTGCACTTCTCGTAGCTGATCGGAAAGCACGGGAAGGTCAGCCCCTTCTCCGCCAGCGCGTCGTTCAGCGACTTGACCACGACGCCAGGCTCCAGCGTGACGGTCAGCGACTGCATGTCGATTTCCAGAACGCGGTCGAAACGATCCATGGCGACGACGACTCCGCCCCGGACCGGAACCGCCCCGCCCGCCAGACCGGTGCCGCCTCCGCGCACGGTGACGGGGAAGCGGCGGCGGTTGGCGAGCGCGACGATCCGCCGGATCTGATCCTCGTCGCCGGGGAAGACGACGGCGTCCGGCAGATGGAAGTGCCCGCCGCCGGAAATCTCGTCATGGGCGAACGGCTCCAGCCGTCCGGGGTCGCCGGCGATTAACCGCCCGGATCCGACGATCGACTCAAGCTCGGCGAGGACGTCCGTATCCATCAGACCTTCTCCAGGGCGGCGGACACGTCCTCGAGCAGGTCGTCGATATGCTCGACCCCGACCGAGACGCGGATCAGATTCTCGGTTATGCCCGCGGCGAGTTTCAATTCCGCCGGAACCGACGCGTGGGTCATGCTCCATGGATGCTCCGCGAGCGACTCGACCCCGCCCAGCGAAACCGCCAGGGCGAAGAACCTGAGACCGTCGAGAAAACGGTGCACCTCGGGCACGCCACCCCTGACGCGGAAAGAAAAGGTTCCCCCGAAACCGCGCATCTGCCGCGCCGCCAGATCATGCTGCGGATGGCTCGCCAGTCCCGGATGCAGCACGTTTTCGACTTTCGGGTGCTTCTCGAGAAATTCCGCCAGGGCCAGCGCGTTGCGGTTGTGCTCGCGCATCCGCACCGCCATCGTCCTGATCCCCCGCAGAATCAGGAAGCTGTCGAACGGCTGCGCTCCGGTGCCGAGCGACTTCTGCAGGAATCTGATGCGTTCGCCGAGTCCGTCATCGTTGACGACGACCGCGCCCCCGATGGCGTCGGAGTGACCGTTTATGTACTTCGTAACCGAATGCAGCACGAAATCCGCCCCCATGTCGAGCGGATTCTGAAAATACGGCGACAGAAACGTGTTGTCGATCAGCAGAAGCGCCCCCGCCTCATGGACAATCCGCGCGGTTTCCCTGATGTCGATCAGCGTCATCAGCGGATTGGACGGTGTCTCGATCCAGACCAGCTTCGTCGGCACGGCGAGCGCTGAACGGAGCTCGTCGGGATTCCCGGTGTCGATGTACTCCAGATCGTAGCGGCGTCCCGCGGTGGCCATGGAGAAAAGACGGTACGTGCCGCCGTACAGCACCTTGTGCAGAAGGACGCGGTCCCCTGCGGAAAGCAGATCCAGAACGGTCGTCTCCGCCGCCATCCCCGAGGAGAACGCGAACCCGTGCCTCCCGTGCTCCAGCGCGGCGAGACTCGTCTCCAGCGCGGTCCGGGTCGGATTGCTGACCCGCGAATACGTGTCCCTGTTCGGACGGCCGGCGTTGACGAAGGCGAAAGTGCTGGTCTGGTAAATCGGAACGGAAACCGCTCCGGTGGCGGCGTCCGGCTCCTGGCCGGCGTGAACGGCGAGTGTCTCGAACTTCATGATGAACATCCTCTCCTCATTTTTCTGATTCCGTCGGCGACGCGCACGGTGCCGTCGCCGTGAAGGACGTCGTCGTTTTGAAACGCGGTCTGTCCCGGACGCATTCTGCGGTTCATCGCGTCGTGACCCGCGGTGCAGAACGCCATGCACCGCCCGCAGAGGGTGGCTCCGTAAGTCCCCTCGGCATGCTCGCTCACGCGTATGCGGGCATCGCGTCTGCACCACAGATCCTCGTAGTGAGCGGCGGCTCCCTGATTTTCCGCAGGGGCGAGATCGACGTTCGGATTGAACAGTGCGCCGCGCCAGACCTCGGAACTCAGCCCGCGCGCCATGCGCGTGCACCTGTTCGCGTCGCACTCCGCGTAGCGGTAGACGCGTCCGCCCATTCGGCAGACATGCGGCGGATTGAGCGAAAGGGCATGCGCCGGACAGTTGCGGATGCACTCCAGGCACCCGTCGCATATCGACTGATCCATGAATTCGCGCGCCGGCTCCAGAGGAGCGCTGGTCGGAATGCCGACGAAACGCTGGCGGGAGCCGTACTGCGGCGTCAGGGCGAGACCGTTCAGACCGAACGTGGCCAGACCGGCCGCGACGGCGCAGTGCCTGTATGAAATCGGACCGAATTTGGGCTTCCGGGCGCCGTACTGCGTGCCGCGCGCCGGAAGCGGCACCGCGGCGTAGCCCCTGTCCTCGAGAAACAGGGTCATGCGGTAGATCATGAAATCCAGTTCACGGTTCAGATACGCGTATCCGAACAGGTTGTAGCTGTAGTTCATTCTGCCGCGGCGCATGATCTCCAGCGCTCCGTCGGGGATATGGAGCGCCAGCACCACCACCGAACGGCACCCCGGCAGACAGTCCTCGGGACGGAAGTCCTTTTCAAGGACGTCGTTCAGAACCCGCGCGTCGGCCACGCCCGTCAGCGCGGAACCGAGCTCCCGCGCGTACTCCATGACCTGCAGAGTCAGCTCGTGATCGAATTCTCCGCTCATACCATCTCCTAACGTTTCTGCATCCAGTGCAGAACCCGGCGCTGGATGCGGTCGAAAACCGCCATGATGACGATCACCACGACGGAGAGAAACAGGATGCCCCCGAGAACCTTGCCGTATTCGGCGAAATCGGCGTAGTACTGGACGTAGAACCCCATTCCGGCCTTGGCTCCGAATATCTCCGCCACCGTCAGCAGGATGAAACTGAAGATCAGCGACGAGCCGATGCCGGCGAAGATGTGCGGCATGGCTCCCGGCAGAACAACCTTGCGCACCAGCCGCATGCCGGAGAGTCCCAGACATCTGGCGTTGTCGAGCCAGCGCGGCTCGAGCATCGCCACCCCGTGCAGGGTGCCCATCAGCACCGGCCAGAACACGCCGATGAAGATGATAGACGAGGAGGACAGCCAGAAGGACGGCAGCACCGCGATGGCGTAGGGAATCAGCATGGTCGGCGGAAACGGATTCAGGGCGTGGAAGAACGGCATCAGCACCCGCTTGACCCTGGGATGCATGCCGATCAGGACGCCGGACGCTATGCCGGCGAAAATCGCCGCCGCCAGAGACGGCAGCAGCAGCCGCAGCGAGTAGAGCAGCCCTCTGAAGAGCTCGTCTGCGGAATGCGCCATCTCCGGCAGTATTACTCCCCATCCGGGGAAGAGCACCGGATCGAGACATCCGGTCGCGTCGGTGAAAAGCGCGTAGGTTCCGACCAGCACGGCCAGAATGGCGCACGACCAGATCCTCGAGATCCAGACGCCCCGATCCGGATTCCCCTCCCTGTGCTGATGCCGATGCAGGTTCATATTCCGCCTCCTTCCTGAAGCTCGGAAGCCGCCTCCAGCTGGCGGCTAACCGCGAGATCGAGTTCATGCAGAATCGTTCCGCGCAGCTCGCGGAAGAGCTCCAGCGAGATCAGGCTGCCGCGCGAACGCGGATACGGCAGTTCCACCGGCATGTCGGCCGCCACATGCCCCGGCCCGACGCCGAGCACGATCACGCGGTTCGCCAGAATCAGCGCCTCCTCGACGTCGTGCGTAACGAAAAGAACGGTCTTCTTCAGCGCCCCGCCCGTCTGCCATATCCCCAGCAGCATCTCCTGCTGCCTGGCGCGGGTGATTGCGTCCAGCGCCCCGAACGGCTCGTCCATCAGCAGGATCGGCGAGTTCATCGCCAGCGCCCTGGCGATGGCGGCGCGCTGACGCATGCCGCCGGACAGTTCGCCGGGCAGCTTGCACTCGCTGCCGCCGAGACCGACCATCGCCAGATACTCGCCCGCGATCCGGAGTCTCTCGCGTCTGCGCAGCTCCGGACGGGTCTGCTCCAGGGCGAGCACGATGTTGTCGGCGCAGCTGATCCACGGAAACAGGCTGTAATCCTGAAACACCATCGCCCGATCCAGACCCGGCTTCGTCACCGGCTTTCCGTCGACCAGAATCTCGCCGGAAGTCGGCATGAGCAGACCGCTCACCAGCCGCAGAAGCGTGCTCTTCCCGCAGCCGGACGGACCGATTATCGCGACAAACTCGCTTTCCCGTATCCGCAGATCGATTCCGGCCAGTATCGGCTCCTCGTCGTAGGAGAAGGAAAGCCGCTTCATTTGTATCAGAGGATCATTCATAGATTCTGCTCCCCGTAGCGCTGCTCCAGCTTCTCCCAGTACGGATCGGCGTTCTCACTGCGCAGCTGCTGAAGCGCCTCGTGATAGAGCGACGTGTCGATCACCCTGGTCAGATCAATTTCCCTGTCGACGTAACCGATCCGCTTCATGAGGAACCACATTTCCGTCACCGCCTTCCTGTCGGGATCGGCCGCCAGCCGGTAGTGCGGGTCGAGAACCAGCTCCCGGGCGAGCTTCTCGCTGAATTTCTGCTGATTGACGGCCGCCCGGACGCCGGACTCCCGGTCCTCGACAAATTTCTTCTCCGCCATGAGAACCGCTTTCAGGAACTTCACCAGCTCCGGCCGCTTAGTGCGGATCGCCTCCTCGGTGGCGACGATACGGCAGCAGGGATGATTCGGGAAGAAGTCGTTGCTCCACAGCGGGAGGACGAGTCCCGCCTGCAGCGAACGCCCGATGGTGTTGGTGGTTCCGAGTCCGACCTCGATTTTGCCGCTTTTGACCGCCTCCATCACGTCCAGCGCACGCTTGAATTCTACGATCGTCAGATCCTTGACGGGATCGATGCCGGCGTCCAGCAGCGCGCCTCGGAATACGACGTCGAAAGTGGCGACACGCGTCGAGCCGACCGTCCTCCCGCGGAAGTCGCGGACGCTCCGGTATTTTTCCGCGTTCTCACGCTTGACCATGACCGGATGCCCCCCGGACAGACTCCCGCCGATGATCACCAGCTTCGAACCTTTCGCGGCGAACGTCAGCGGGGCGCAGGTGCCGAACGAGACGCCGACGTCCAGCTTGCCCACGTTCAAGGCGCTCAGCCCGTCGGTGGAGCCGGTGAACAAGGTGAAATCCGTCTTGACGCCTACCTTGTCGAAATATTTCTCCTCGCGCGCTATCATTGACAGCGTGGCGCTGCTCCCCTGCTGATAGCCGACGCGCAGCGTAGTCTCCGGCTTCTTCCCGCCGTCTCCTCCGCAGGACGCCAGCAGCGGAACGACCGAGACGGCCGCCAACAGAAAACCGAACCTGCTCAGATAATGTATTCCCTTCATTCTTCACCTCGTTTAAAAAAGACGGAGCCGCGGACGCGTCCCCGCCCCCGTCCGTTAACCGTCGGTCCGCGCCCTCTCCGGACTCCCGACGGAATTCATGTTCTCATAAGACATCCGCTCACAGATTCTGCTCCCTGTAGCGCTGCTCCAGCTTCTCCCAGTACGGATCGGCGTTCTCACTGCGCAGCTGCTGAAGCGCCTCGTGATAGAGCGACGTGTCGATCACCCTGGTCAGATCAATTTCCCTGTCGACGTAACCGATCCGCTTCATGAGGAACCACATTTCCGTCACCGCCTTCCTGTCGGGATCGGCCGCCAGCCGGTAGTGCGGGTCGAGAACCAGCTCCCGGGCGATCTTTTCGCTGAATTTCTGCTGGTTGACGGCCGCCCGGACGCCGGACTCCCGATCCTCGACAAATTTCTTCTCCGCCAGAAGCTCCGCTTTCAGGAACTTCACCAGCTCCGGACGCTTAGTGCGGATCGCCTCCTCGGTGGCGACGATGCGGCAGCAGGGATGGTTCGGGAAGAAATCGTTGCTCCACAGCGGGAGGGCAAGTCCCGACTCCAGCGAACGCCCGATGGTGTTGGTGGCTCCGAGTCCGACCTCGATTTTGCCGCTTTTGACCGCCTCCATCACGTCCAGCGGACGCTTGAATTCGACGATCGTCAGATCCTTGGCGGGATCGATGCCGGCGTCCAGCAGCGCGCCTCGGAATACGACGTCGAAAGTGGCGACACGCGTCGAGCCGACCGTCCTCCCGCGGAAGTCGCGGA
>CAYODJ010000022.1:0-3746 GCA_964402715.1 uncultured Victivallaceae bacterium | reverse complement strand
CAGCAGGGATGGTTCGGGAAGAAATCGTTGCTCCACAGCGGGAGGGCAAGTCCCGCCTGCAGCGAACGCCCGATGGTGTTGGTCGAGCCGATCCCGACCTCCACCTTGCCGCTTTTGACGGCCTCCATCACGTCTATCGGACGCTTGAATTCGACGATCGTCAGGTCCTTGGCGGGATCGATCCCCGCCTCGAACAGCGCGCCGCGGAATACGACGTCGGAAGTGTTGATGCGCGGCGTGCCGACCGTCTTCCCGCGGAAGTCGCGGATGCTCCGGTACAGGTGCGCGTTCTCCGGCTTGACCATAACAGGATGTCCGCCCGAAAGGTTTCCGGCGATGATCACGAATTTGGAACCCTTCGCCGCGAAAGTCAGCGGCGCGCAGGTGCCGAACGAAACACCTATGTCCAGCTTCCCGGCGTTGAGAGCGTTCAAACCGTCGCTGGAACTGGTGAACACGGTGAAATCCGTCTTGACGCCGACCTTGTCGAAGTATTTCTCCTCGCGGGCGATCATCGGCAGCGTTGAGCTGCCGCCCTGCTGATACCCGACCCGGATGGTCGCGTCAGTTTTCCGCTCCTCGGTTCTGCCGCAGGAGGCAAGCAACAGCGCGCTGCCCGCTGCGGTCAGAATAACAATGAATCGTTTCAAATTGGAGATTTTGTGCATGCTACACCTCAATGGCGATAAATGGTTCGATGCGTCCTGCGGCCGATGACAGACTCCCCGCGCCGATTTTCCGGAGCGGCCGTTTTTATACTGAGAATTCCGTTCATCAATTCACCTCATGTCGTTCCGAAGCGGCGGGATGCGCCGACGCCGCCGCGTCACCGTCCGCCGTCTCCGGCTTCCGGCTCTTTTCCTTTCAATATTCATCTCACCGCGCATGACATTCAACGGCAGCCCCGGATCACGGAGGCGCTCAGATGCCGCCGCCGCCTCTCACCTCGGACCGCCTCGACAGACGGTCGATCATGTCGCCGCGGTAGATGGACAGCACCCTCTGCTGAAGCGCCCTGACCGACGGCAGACGGAACAGTCCCGCGCGGTCGCATCCGCGCGAACCCCGGTTCTCCTCGATCAGCGACACTCTCCCGGGAGATCCTGAAAGCACCGCGATCCTCTTCCCCAGATAGAGTGCCTCGTCGACGTCGTGGGTGACGAAGACCACCGTCCTCCGCTTTCCGGAGTCGCGATGCAGGTCGCGCAGCAGATCCTGCAGAATCGCCCTGTTCGCCGGATCAAGAGCGCCGAACGGCTCGTCCATCAGAAGAATCCCGGACGGAGACGCCAGCGCCCGCGCGATCGCCGCCCGTTGGCGCATGCCTCCGGACAACGCCCCCGGATACTGTTTGAATGAACCGCCGAGGCCCACTGTCTCCAGGTAGGACTCGGCAAGCGCCCTCACCTCCTTCCTGCTCTTTCCCGGATATGCGGCGCGGAGCGCCAGCATCAGATTGGCTCCGGTCGTCATCCAGGGAAACAGCGAATAATCCTGAAACACCACGGAACAGTGGCGATCCGGCCCGCACACCGGCTCGCCGTCGATCCGTATCGACCCCGCCGACGGACGCTCCAGCCCGGCGAGCAGACGGAGAAACGTCGATTTCCCGCATCCCGACTGCCCCAGCAGACAGAGAAAGTCACCGTCGCCGATTGTCAGATCGACGTCGCCGAGAATCGTCCTCTCTCCGTAGGCGAAGTCCACGTGGCTGCATTCGATCATGGCTGCCTCCTGTAGCGCAGCAGCCGGCGTTCCGCCCGGCTGAAGCACCACATCAGCAGCGTGACCACGATGCCGATGAAGATGATGCCGACGATCACGCGCTTGTAATCCGCGAAGTCGGAAAAATTCTTCACATACCAGCCGAGTCCCTCGGTCGCGCCGATCAGCTCGGCGGCGGTCAGCAGGATGAAGCTGAGGATCAGTCCCAGCGAGGCGCCGGTCAGCACCGACGGCATCGCGCCCTGCAGCAGAACACGGAAAAAGAACGTTCTCCGGCTTAAATGAAGCATTTTCGCGGAATCCAGCAGGGAATCGGGAATCGTCGTCACGCCCGAGACGGTGCTGACGAAGATCGGCCAGAACGCCCCCGTCCAGATCACGAAGATGGATGCGGACCGGAAACTCGGCAGAAGCGCTATCGCGTACGGAATGTAGACGATCGGCGGAATCGCGCCGAGAACACGGGAGAACGGTTCCGCCGCCGCACGGAGTCTGCCGGAACTGCCGACGGCAACCCCTGCGGGAATCGCGGTGACCAGCGCGAGTCCGTACGCAGCGCCGAGCAGATAGAGCGAGGACGCAAGTCCCCTCAGCATGTCGCCCAGTTCCGCGAAAAACAGCGCGAGCACCGCGGCCGGCGGAGGAAAGAGCACGGGGTCGGCCAGCTTGAAGTTGGAGCTGGACAGCTGCCAGATCAGCAGCACCGACTCGATGACGACCGCGGAATCGATCACGGCGGCGCGGCGCTCCCGGCCTGCGGCGAGGGCGGCGCGCGCGATCACGGCGCCGGCGAAAACCAGCAGGAACAGCGCCAGGGCGTACTCCCGCTTCCACAGGATCGCCGCAAGCAGCGCGAGGCCCACCATGGCAAAGATACGTCGCATGATCGGTTCCGCCCCCGTTTCTCAGTTGTTGGCCTTGAAGAAGGCATCCATCTCCCGGTATATCGGATCATACGGATACCGTCTCAGAACCTCGTCCAGAGCGTCGCGGTAAATCGAGACGTCGATATGCTCGCCGACATCAATCCGGTTCTCCGGCAGATAACCGATCGCGGTCATCGTGTTCCAGAAATCCACGGTTCCCTTTCTCAGCGGATCCGGGTTGGATTCGAAAGCGCGGTCGATGTAGGTGTCGGCGCGGACGATGTCCGGATCCAGCTTGAAACTGTCGGCGAAAATCGACACGGTCTCGTCCGGATGCTCGCGGTAGAACTTGTACGCGCGGATCTCGGCGATCAGGAAACGCTTGTAGATTTCCCGTTTCGCCCTGACGTCGCCGGTGACGGCGATCAGCCGGCAGCAGGTGTACGCCGGATGGAAGTCCGCGATGTAGTTCGACACGACCAGTCCGTAATTCTTCTTCGCCAGCGAAAAGTGCGGACTGAACACGATCCCCGCGTCCACCTCTCCCTTCCGTACCGCCTCGACCACGGCGCCCTGCCCGCCGAACTCGATGATCCTGAGATCCTTGTAGGGATCGACTCCCGCCTTCTTCAGCGCCCCTCGGAAGATCACGTCGCCCGTGGAAAGTTTGCCGAGCCCGACCTTGACGCCCTTGAAGTTCGCCAGATTCCGGAACCTGCCGACGTTTTCCGGCTTCACTATGATCGCCTGCCCGCCGATCATCATTCCGCCGAACACCGTGAATTCGGCTCCGCGGGCGATGAAAAGCAGCGGAGCCGCCGTGCCGAAAGTGCCGACGTCGAGTTTCCCCGCCCTCACCGCGGCGCAGCCCTCGGCGGTGGTGTTGAACTGAAACAGTTCCGCGTCGATGCCCTCATCCTCGAAATATCCTTTCTCCTTGGCGATGAAGTGCAGTCCGTGCGCGGGCTCCGCCAGATATCCCACTCTGACCCTATCCAGCGCGAACGCTCCGGCGGCCGAAAACGCCAGAACCGAAGCTAGGACGATTCTTGGAACGAACTTCATTGCTCGACCTCCTGATTCCTGTCTGTTACTCTATGCTTCCGGTGTCGATGCCCAGCTGCTCGAAACCGAGGTTGTTGACCGGGCTCTGCA
>CAYODJ010000021.1:0-40136 GCA_964402715.1 uncultured Victivallaceae bacterium | reverse complement strand
CCCCCGCCCACGGCTCCCGTACTTTCATTTTTTCATACTATTTTTGACACTACCACATGTCATGACTTGCTGCGGCGGGCGATCGTCCGCGCACTCTTTCCCCCAACGGACCGGAACATCCGTCTTTCCGGCGGGTGAAAGCTCCGGCGTCATACGTTAACATCTTGACGCCGTTATTTCCACAGCGGCGCGGACCGAGATCCGAAAAATTACGCGGAAATTCTCCGCCGCCGGATCCGGGTCCGGCGCATGCCGTCCCCGGCGTCTGCCGGCGGGCGGCGCCATATCCGTCCGTCCTGCCGCCGATTCAATGTTGACAAGAGGACGAATCAATGCTAGCTTTATCCCGCATCATTTCCGGCCGCGCGCGTCGGTCGGCCGGTCTTCGCGAGGGTATTTTAGACGAACAGGATTTCGACGCCGCCGTGGAAATTACTTAAGGGAAGAGCTCCGCATCATGAAAAAAGTGACGATTGTTGCAGTGATACTGGTCGCCGTCGCGGGCATCGCGGTCTATGCCCGCTGGAACTACCGCCGCAGTCAGGAAATGCTTCATCCGAAATTCTACAGCGGCAACGGCCGGCTGGAGGCGACGGAGGTGTATGTCTCGTCGAAACTGTCCGGACGGATCGAGAAGATCTTCGTCAAGGAGGGGGATCTGGTGAAGAGGGGGGATAAGCTGGTTCAGATGCAGACCAGTTCGCTGGAGGCCGACAAAGCCGCCACGCTGGCGAAAATCAAGGTGCAGGAAGGGGAGCTCGCCATGGCCAGGGCGACGGTGAAGCAGAAGGAGAGCGCGTTCTCCGGAGCCGAAAAGGAGTTCAAGCGCCAGAGCTCGCTTCTCAGCAGCAACGCGGTCAGCCAGCGCGGTTATGACGAGGCGGAGACCACGTACAACAACGCCAGGGCCGACCTTGAGTACGCGAAAGCCAGCGTCCTGGCCGCGGAGGGGAAATTGGAGGCGCAGAAGGCCGAGCTGCAGCGCATCAACGCGGATCTCGCCGACAGCGTCCTGATCGCCGCCTACGACGGACGCATCCAGTATCTGCTGGCGCACGAGGGCGAGGTGCTTTCCGGCGGCGGCAGGGTGATGAACCTGGTCAATCTCACCGACTCCTACATGACTTTCTTCCTGCCGACGAGCATCGTCGGACGGGTTCAGATGGGGGCGGAGGTCAGGCTGATTTTCGACGCCGCCCCGCAGTACGCAATCGGCGCGAGGATAACCTTCATCGATCCCGTGGCTCAGTTCACGCCGAAAAGCGTCGAGACCCAGGTGGAGCGTGAAAAGCTCATGTTCCGCGTCAAGGCGAGTCTCAACGCAGAGCTGCTCAGCAGGTACATATCCGACATGAAGACCGGTCTGCCGGGAGTGGCGTGGGTGAAGCTCACGCCGGACGCCGACTGGAACGATTCCCCGGCGAAGACGCTGCGGTTGGTGGAATGAGCACGGCGGATCCGGGTCGTCAGCAGTTCTTTCCGGAGACGCGGCACATGCAGCAGACGCCGACTGAAGTCCGTCATGACGCGACGGTGGCCGACTGCTGCGGGCTTTCGCTGTCCTACGGCGGCGCCGTCGGCATCGACGGCGTGACGCTCTCTTTCCCGAAACGCAAGCTGATCGGCCTCATAGGTCCGGACGGAGTCGGCAAGTCCACGCTGCTTTCGTTGATCTCCGGCTCCCACGCCATGCAGACGGGCGATCTGAACGTGCTCGGAGGCAGCATGCGGGACGTGAAACACCGCGCCAGGATCTGTCCGAAAATCGCCTACATGCCGCAGGGGCTGGGCAAGAATCTGTATTTCACGCTGACGGTCGAGGAGAATCTCCAGTTCTTCGCGAAGCTCTTCAGTCAGGGAGCCGAGGAGCGGAGGCGGCGGATCGATCGGCTCACCAGGAGCACCGGACTCTACGCGTTTCTGAACCGTCCCGCCGGCAAGCTCTCCGGCGGCATGAAGCAGAAGCTCGGGCTGTGCTGCGCGCTGATCCATGATCCGGAGCTGCTGATACTGGACGAGCCCACCACCGGAGTCGATCCGCTCGCGCGCCGCCAGTTCTGGGATCTCATCGACAGCATCCGGACGGAGCATCCCGATTTGAGCGTGATTGTCGCCACCGCCTACATGGACGAGGCGCAGCGGTTCGATCTGCTGGTCGCCATGGACGACGGACATGTTCTCGACACCGGCACTCCGGATGAACTGCTGAGGAAGACCTCGTGCTCCGATCTGGACGCCGCCTTCATCAGGCTTCTGCCGGAGTCCAAGCGTCAGGGGCATCATGAACTGACCGTTCCCCCGCTCGAAACCGACGGGGAAATCTCCATCGAGGCGGAGGGGCTCACCAAACGGTTCGGCGACTTCGTCGCTGTCGATCATGTCAATTTCAGGATAAGACGCGGCGAGATCTTCGGGTTCCTCGGCTCCAACGGCTGCGGAAAGACCACCACGATGCGCATGCTGACCGGTCTGCAGCCGGCCACCGAAGGCGTTGCGAAGCTGTTCGGCAGGCCGGTGGACGGCGGGTCGCTGGAAACGAGGAAGCATCTCGGGTACATGACGCAGCTCTTCTCGCTTTACAACGAGCTGACGGTCCGGCAGAATCTGGAGCTGTACGCGAAGCTCTACGACGTTGATCCCGGGGCGATCCCCGGACGGGTCGACGCGATGCTGGAGCGGTTCGGACTCACCGGCGTGGCGAACCGGCTCCCCGCGCAGCTGCCGCTGGGCATCAGACAGCGCATGTCGCTGGCGGCGGCGGTGATCCACAATCCGCAGATTCTGATTCTGGACGAACCGACCAGCGGCGTGGATCCGGTCGCGAGAGACAGCTTCTGGGAACTGATCATAGAAATCTCGCGCCGCGACAAGGTGACGGTGTTCATCACGACGCACTTCATGAACGAGGCCGCCCGCTGCGACCGCATCTCGCTGATGCATGCCGGCCGCTCTCTCGCCTGCGGAACCCCCGCCGATCTGATCGCGGCGCGTTCGGCGGCGACGCTGGAGGATGCTTTCATAGGCTATCTGAAGGACGCCGGGGGAGACGCCCCCGCCGCGTCCGGAGACGCGGCCGCGGACGTGACTGCGCCCGAGATCGGCGACGGAGCCGCGGCGGGACGAAAAAGCTTTTTCAGCGAGCATGTTTTCGATTTGCGGCGGTTCTGCACATGTTTCATGCGGGAGATGCTGGAACTGCGGCGGGACGGCATTCGCATGGCGCTGGCTC
Organism: uncultured Victivallaceae bacterium; assembly: GCA_964402715.1. Taxonomy (GTDB): domain Bacteria; phylum Verrucomicrobiota; class Lentisphaeria; order Victivallales; family Victivallaceae; genus CALXOD01. The sequence goes on along the minus strand of CAYODJ010000021.1, from coordinate 36,907 downwards.
TGTTCGGCGCGATCATCCTGATGGCGGTGATAGGCTACGGGATCAACATGGACGTCGAGCACATAGACGTCGCGTTCCTCGACTGGGATCAGAGCGGACTGAGTCAGGAGTACCTGCTCGGACTGTCCGGATCGCCGCGCTACTTCAATGTCCACGAACCCGTGTCCAGCCATGCGGAGCTCGACGCCCGGATGAGGAGCGGCGAGCTGCAGATGGTGGTGGAGATTCCTCCGTCGTTCGGGCGCGACGTTCAGAGCGGGAGAAGTCCGTCGGTCGGATACTGGATCGACGGCGGGGAGCCCTCCACCGCCGAGACGGTCGGCGGCTATGCGCAGGGCGTGCACTCGCTGTGGCAGCAGCGTCATGCGGATCGCCGGCAGGCGCAGGTGTCCGTACAGAACCGCTACATGTACAATCCGGATGTCCTGAGCCTGCCGGCCATGGTGCCGGCGGTTATCCCGATACTGCTGATGATGATCCCCTCCGTTCTCGCCGCGCTGTCGGTGGTCCGCGAGAAGGAGCTGGGTTCAATCATCAATCTTTACGTCACGCCGGTCCGACGTTCGGAATTCCTGTTCGGCAAGCAGCTGGCGTACGTGCTCTTCTCCTTCGCCAGCTCGGTGCTGCTGGTGCTGATGTCGGTGTTTCTGTTCGGAGTGCCCTGCAAGGGGAGCGTGCCGCTTCTCCTGGCGTCCCTGTTCGTCTACTGCATTCTGTCGACAGGCATGGGGCTGCTCTGCTCGTCGGTGGCGCGGAGTCAGATAGCGGTGATTTTCCTGACGCTGATCGCGACGATGCTGCCGGCTACGCAGCTCTGCGGTATGATCAACCCTCTGCCCGACGACGGCAGCCTGAGCAGCATCATCGGCGGCATATATCCGACGACGTACATGCTGCTCATCAGCCGCGGCGTGTTCAACAAAGGTCTGCATTTCTCGGACATGACGGTTCCGTTTCTGATCCTCGTCGCGGAGATTGCCGTCATCGGCGGTTTGGGCGTTCTTCTGCAAAGGAAACAGGAGCGTTGAATCATGAAGGAGTCGCTTAGGCATATTTTCAGCCTGGGGAAGAAGGAGATAGCGGGTCTGTTCCGCGATCCGCTGCTGGCGCTTCTCATCTTGTATGCCTTCAGCGCCAATGTCTACATTGGTGCGAAATCGGCGCCGGACACCATCGCCAACGCGGCCATCGCCATCGTCGACGATGACGGATCTCCTTTGAGCAAACGCGTCGGCGACGCTTTCATCCCTCCGATGTTCCTCCGCCCCGACAGGATCTCCCATGCGGACATCGATCAGGTGATGGCCGAGGGATGCTACACGTTCGTGGTCGTGTTCCCACCTTCGTTTCAGGAAAAGGTGATGTCCGGGGACACGGCGGAGGTTCAGGTCAACGTGGACGCGACCCGCATGTCCCAGGCGTTCATGGGCAACGGCTACATTCAGCAGATCATAAACCGCGAGGTGAGTGATTTCATGGGAGAGGGTGCGCGGCAGGAGGAGCCGGTCCTGAAGGCCGATCTCGTCATCCGCAACCGGTTCAATCCCAACCTGGTCAGTGGATGGGCCGGCGCGGTGAACGAACTCGTCAACAACGTCACCATGATTGCGCTCATTCTGACCGGCGCCGCGCTGATCAGGGAACGGGAGCGGGGCACGCTGGAGCATCTGATGGTGACCCCGGTGAGGCCGATCGAGATAATGATCTCCAAGATCTGGTCGATGTCGCTGGTGGTGCTGGTGGTGACGGGATTTTCGCTGACGATGGTGGTTCACGTCTTGCTGGGAGTTCCGATCGCCGGGTCGTTCTGGCTGTTCATGCTCGGTGTGGTGGTCAACCTTTTCGCGATGACTTCGCTGGGAATCTTTCTGGCGTGCTTCGCCCGGGACATGCCGCAGCTCGGCATCCTGATGATTCTGGTGCTCATGCCGATGCAGATTCTTTCCGGAGGAATCACCTCGCAGTCCAACATGCCGGCGTTCGTCCAGTTCATCATGCGGTTCGCGCCGACCACCTATTTCGTGGAATTCAGCAAGGCGATTCTCTTCCGCGGAGTCGACTTCGGCCAGGTCTGGAAGACTTTCATGCAGATGTTCATCCTGGGATGCGTCTACTTCCTCGTCGCCCTGCGCAGGTTCCGCAGATCGGTCGCGGGCTGAGACGTCGTGTTCCGCTCATGATCCGACGTGCTTGCGGAAGGATGGCTCCGTCTCCGCGCCGGCGAGCGCAGGCGGACGGACGCTCCGGATCACGCCGGAAATGGAATGTCCATGCGGTTCCGCCGCCTGCGGGAGTCTACTCCCCGCGGCGGAGAGCCTCTTTCGCCAGCGCCCTTGCGGCGATGTCCCTGCGGCAGAAGCAGTCCTTGAAATGGATGAGATCCACCGCCCGGTAGGCTCTGTCGACGGCGTCGCGGATGGTTCCGCCGCGCGCCGAGACTCCCAGCACGCGGCCGCCGCTGCTGACGATTTCGCCGCTGCTCACCGACGTTCCGGCGTGGAACACCACGGCTCCGGTGGCTGCTGCCTCCTTCAGCCCGCATATGGGGTAGTTCTTCTCGTAGGAGCCGGGATAGCCGCCTGATGCGATCACCACCGAAACGGCATGGTCGGCGGACCATCTGAATTCCGCGTCGCCGAGCCGTCCCTGCGCGGTTTTCATCAGCACGTCCAGCAGGTCGCCGTCGAAGCGTCGCAGTATCGGCTGTATCTCCGGATCGCCGAACCTGACATTGAACTCCAGAACTTTCGGTCCGCGCTCGGTCACCATCACGCCGACGAAAATGACGCCGCGGAAAAGCAGATTCTCCTCCTGGATGCCGCGGAGAAACGGCTGCAGGATCGTCCGCCTGATCTGCGACATGATCCGCGTGGTTATGACAGGAGCAGGGGAGTAGGCTCCCATGCCGCCGGTGTTCGGCCCCGCGTCGTGATCGTAGGCGCGCTTGTGATCCTGCGAGGACGCCAGCGGAACGATGGTTCTGCCGTCGGTCAGCGCCAGAATCGAGGCCTCCTCGCCGGACAGGCATTCCTCGACGAGCACCGTGCGGCCGCTGTCCCCGAACGAGCCGCCGAAGCATTCCGAGATGAACGTGATCGCGCTGTCCGCGCTCCCGGCGACCAGGACGCCCTTGCCTGCGGCCAGTCCGTCCGCCTTGACGACGATGCTTCCGACGCCGGAGCTGAAACGTTCACGCACGTATTCGGCCGCAGGGGCGAATGCTGAGAAAGTGACTGATTTGGCGGTCGGAATGTCATGGCGCTGCATGAATCTCTTGGCGTAGTCCTTGCTGCCCTCCAGCCGCGCCGCCTCGGCGTCCGGGCCGAAAATCGTCAGTCCGGCGGCGCGGAAGCGGTCCGCTATTCCGGCGCACAGCGGCGCCTCGGGTCCGACGACCGTCAGATCGACCGCATGACGCTTGGCGAATTCAAGAAGCCTGTCCAGCTCGTCCGCGCGGATGTTGACGCATTCGGCGTCTTCCGCGATTCCCGCGTTTCCGGGCGCACAGTAGATTTTATCCGCCAGGGGGGACTGTTTCAGTTTCCACACGAGCGCATGTTCGCGTCCGCCGGATCCGATCACCAGTACATTCATTTGCGTCTCCTTCCTAAATCTAAGAAGTGATGAACTTTGTTCCGAGGCCGTTCCGAAGCCGGGCCGCGATCAGACGGATCCGGGGGAAACTGCGCCGACGGTGTCCGCGCCGGAGTTCCGCCCGTCGGCGGCAGGGAGGCGCCCCTGCATGGATGAAAATCCGGCGTCCTCTGAAGAGATCCGGCGCATCGCTCAGAAAAAACCCTTGAAAGGTAGTTTGTTCGGATGGCGCAGAGCCCTGCATTTCGGGCACATGAACTCCTTCAGCGCGTATATTTCGGCGACCGAGTCGGACTGATACAGCTCGATCGAGTCGCCGTCGCGGATCGAGATCGATTCCGGCGCGTTGTCGGCGACGACGACTCCCGGGCCGCGCACGATTTCGATGATCACACGCGACCCGCTGTCCAGCACCAGATGGCTTACCTCCTCGGTGCTGTTGCTGAAAGCGAGTCCGATGCCGACGCGGAAAACGCTGTGGGTGATGCTGCGGTAGTACGCCGTGCTCCCGTGCACCGACGCCAGACCGACGCCGTCGCCGACGATCTCCTTCGCATACAGTTCGCCGTCGATGCGCACCCTGTACCGCAGAGCCCTGACGCGATCAAGATTGTGTATGAAGACGTCGTTGACTCCCAGAATGGTCTTCTCCGCGTGCCGTCCGGCGACTTTCGGCAGCGCCGAAAGCTGCATCTCCCCGCCGCGGAATTTCTCCAGCAGCAGCTCGGCGGCGTGCTCCGGGCAGCGGGGTGCGGTCCGTTCGTCCCGGATCGGAAACTTGGGTATGCCAGGGTATTCGCGTTCGGCCTGCAGCAGCGTCCCGTCTCCGCCGTGGGCGACGATCAGGTCGGGACGATGCGTTGTGTCGAACCTGAACCCGTAGGTTTCGAGCAGCGGGCGGATGTCTTCGATGTTCTTGCCGATCAGCAGGGCGTTCACAGTCATGATCCGTCTCGCTTCGGTTTCAACGTCAGAAACACGCGGCGGAAGTAGCCGCACGGATCCAGCGAACGCTTGGCCTGCCTGAGTCCGGGTTCGTTCATGTCCTGCTCCCTGTTCATCAGGCTTCCTCCTCGCGCCAGCAGCCGCTTCGCCAGCTCCGCGGTCAGAGCCTGCGACGCGCCCTTGACGGAATGGTCGGCTTTCTCGAAATGTATGTCCCACGTGTCGTCGTCTATGCGGCTGTACAGCGAGAATCCCACCGGAGTGTCTTTCACAAGCAGGAGCAGTCCTCCCATCTGCAGTTCGCGGAAATACCTCCGCACCGCGGCGAGAGCGGCGGCTTCGTGTTCCAGAAAATCGCACGGAGGCAGTCTGCGGTTCAGAGTCCCGGCGAGATCCAGCACCGCGTCCAGATTGTCCTCCGTGATGTCCTCGAAACATATATCCGTCCCGCCGCGGTGGAACTGCCGCACCAGATTGCGTTTCTTCCGCAGCAGCGGTCCCGACAGTCCGGCGAGTTTCTCCAGATCGTACAGGTAGTCGAAAGCTCCCTCGTCGGTTGCCGCTTCGAAATCGGCGGCGCACTCCGCTCTGCGGGTCAGCCAGTATGTTTCCGGCACGTCGTAGACGCCGCCGTCGCACAGGCCGAGCTGCTTCAGCCGCGCCGCCAGCGAGGCGAGGGTTTTCGGCGGAAGCTCCTCGCCGATCGGAAAGTGCATCAGGCGCGTCGCCTTCTCCACGACCACCATCCGGCCGGCGTATTCGAAGAAAACCTCGTCGTAGGTATCCCGCCACAGTATCAGATTGGCGAACGAGCACTCGCAGCTGCGGCTTGTCCGCATCGAGAAAGCTTTTGCGAAGAGAGGCAGATCGGAACAGAGAAGAGGACGCATTCCGCCGACGGCGGCCATCGACAAGTCTTCATCCATGGCGCGCCTTATTCCAGAACCATGTTGTCGATTTCCTGGAGCATGATGCCGGCGCCGCGCGCCACTGCGCGCAGGGGATCCTCGGAGACGAACACCGGCAGCCCCGTCTCCTCGGCCAGAAGGCGATCCAGCCCGCTCAGGAGCGCACCGCCGCCGGCGAGCATGATCCCGCGGTCGATCAGATCCGCGGCGAGGTCGGGGGGGCAGCGTTCCAGCGTGGCGCGGACCGCCTCGATGATGGTCGTGATCGGCTCCTGGAGAGCCATCCGTATCTCGGCGGCGGTGATGCGGACGGTCTTCGGCACGCGGGAAACGAGATCAAGTCCTTTCACCTCCAGTTCAAGTTCGTCCCGGACCGGGTAGGCCGACCCTATCCTGATTTTAATCTGCTCCGCAGTGAGTTCGCCGATCATCAGATTGTACACCCGCTTCAGGTGGGACGTGATGGCGGAGTCGAGCTCGTCGCCGCCGACGCGGACGCTTTTGGCGCCGACGATGCCGGACAGCGATATGACCGCGACCTCCGTGGTGCCGCCGCCGATGTCGACGATCATGCTTCCGGCGGGTTCGGCCACAGGAAGCCCCACGCCGACAGCCGCCGCCATCGGCTCCTCGACCAGCACGACGTTGCCGGCGCCGGCTCTGCGGGCGCTGTCCTTGACGGCGCGGTTTTCGACTTCCGTGATGCCGGACGGAACGGCGACCAGCACGGACGGATGCAGCAGCCGGCGCTGCCACGCGACGGTGCGGATGGCCTTCTGGATGAAATAGCGGAGCATTTCCTCCGTGATGTCGAAATCTGCGATGACGCCGTCCTTCATCGGACGTATGGCGCGGATGTTTCCGGGAGTTTTCCCCAGCATGCTCTTCGCCTCGCTGCCGACCGCAATCACCTCGCGCGTGTTCTCCTTGATCGCCACCACTGAAGGTTCGGCCAGGACGATGCCCTTGTCCCTCACGAAAACAAGACAGTTCGCGGTACCGAGGTCGATGCCGATGTCAGTAGAAAACAATTTGGATAAACTGTGCGTTCCCATGAGGTCATCCTGTTAGTGCGTTACGGGAAATGCGGTCTTCGATTCATTGCGAACGGCGGTCCGTCCGGACGGCGCGACACTCCCTTGGGGACTTATTTTAAGGTTTGTTTCGCAAAAAGTCAAGCGCGGCCTGCGGGAAAATGACCGAAAAACCCGGCGGTGCGTGGCGCGCAGGTTCAGGCGAAAGCGGGTTTTGTAAAATCGCCGGGTCCGCGCTATATTGCGGCCGCCCGGACGCGCGGCGGCGTGCGTCCGTCGTACGTAATACGGAGGAGAGTCGCACATGGACGACGAGGCGGTGTTTGACGAATTCGCGAAAGCGGGGAAGGTTGTGGCGCTGACGGGAGCGGGTGTCTCCACTTTTTCGGGGATACCGGATTTCCGCGGCGTCAACGGCGTATATCGGAGGAAATGGCGGGGATATGATGTCGAGGAACTGCTCGACAGCGCTTTCTTCGAACGGAATCCGGACGTGTTCTACGCGTACGCCAGGGAGAACTGGTATCCGATGACGCTGCGCGAACCCAGCATTGTCCACAAGACGCTGGCCGCCATGGAGAAGCACGGCATGCTGGACGCGCTGTACACTCAGAACATCGACATGCTCCACACGCGCGCCGGCAGCGGCAACGTGGGGGAGCTCCACGGCTCGTTCCGGACGCACAGGTGTCTCTCCTGTGGGAGGACGTTCGAACTGGAGCCGATACGGGAGACGGTCATGCGGGGCGGCGTGCCGCGCTGTTCCGACTGCGGCGGCCTGATAAAGCCGGGGGTGGTTTTCTACGGGGATCCGCTGGACGAACTTCTCCTGCGCCGTGCGTTCCGTGATTTCACGGAAGCCGATCTGGCGGTGATTCTCGGCAGCAGTCTCACGGTGTCCCCTGTCTCGTCGCTGCCCATGGCCACGCACGCGAACAACGGCGCCATCATCATCGTCAACGATCAGGCGACGGACTACGACGGAATGGCCGTGCGCTGTTTCCGCGATCTGAGACAGTTCTGCGAGGGCATGGCGGCCCGTTTCCCCGAGTTGGCTCTGTGACCGGCCTGTCCGGCGGCGCTGACTTCGGCGACGCGCTTGACAAACGGCGCGATCAATACTAGTTTAATTTACGCCGCAGTCCGCCGGTTTCGGCGTGTCCGCGCCGAGGCTCGTGAACGACTCCCGGCATCACGGCTACGCCGTTCCTTTTCTTCGCGGCGTCGTCATGCGGGGACGTCGCCGGGGCGGCGCAACGGAAGCGAGCCCCGGCTGAGGCTCCGCGCACGGGGCGGGATTGTGAACCGCCGTCCGGAAATGACGCGGCCGCAGCCGCAGCCGTAGCCCGTGCGTGTCGCTGCTGTGAAACGTCATTGAAGGAAGCGTGCTGAAAGATGAACCGACGCGAGCAGATAACCGTATTCAGAAGAATCATAGGCGAGACACTGGACCGGATATTGGAACGCACCGGAGACGGTCCGTTTATCGACACCAAGTTCGATGCGATCGACGGCAGGGACTATTCCGATGCGTCCGATCCGGATCTGGCGTTCCGTTCCGGCCGGATGATCTATGCGTGGATTCAGGGACGCGGACTGGAGGCGCTGGCCGGTCACATGCGGGCCGGATTCGGGAATCCCGGACGCATACGCGCCGTGCTGTCGAACGTCAGTTCGGCGATGGAGCGGATCCGGAGCGCCAACGGGGGGCGCATGTTCTTCGTGATGTCTCCGGACGGCGTGTTCCTGAACTGCGACGGCACGCCGCGCCGCGATCCGCCGCCCGGCGACGCCAACTACAGCGATTTGTTCTGCTCCAAGGGTCTGCTGCACGCGGCGCATGCTCTGCAGGACGCCGCGCTCGAAAGCGAAGCGCTGAAATATCTGGAACGGATCGTGTCGGCGATTGCCGATCTGCGGTTCGTGACGGATCAGCAGGCGTTTGATCCGGCCAATCCGGTGACGGCGCAGCCGGGCAAGGTGCTGCAGGGACCGTTCATGATTGCGCTGTCCGGCATCTCCGCCGCCGCCGAATTCACTGGGGACGGGAAGTGGCTGGACTACGGGGTCGGCTTCGTGCGGCGGGTTCTGTCGCTGCATGTGAGGATGAACGGCGGAGTTCCGGAGCTGTTCGAGGCGGTCAACACCGATGGGACGCCGTATGTCGAGAACGGCGTGCTGCTGTGCGATCCCGGACACGCGATCGAGTTCACCGGGCTGACGCTGAAGTTCCTCGCCGTGCTGAGACGGGCGGGACGGGCCGGTGACGCCCCGTTCCTGCGCGAATGCGGAGAGCTTCTGCCCCGGCTGCTGCGGCGCAGTTTCGAACTTGGATTTCGTCCGGAGACCGGCGGAATCGTGAAGTCGTACGACTTGACGGGACGCCGCGCGATAAACGACGACATGCCGTGGTGGAGCCTGCCCGAGACCATACGCGCCGCCGTCGAGGCCGAATCCGCAGGTTACGGAGGCTTCGGTGAAATCGCGGACGCGTGCGCCGATGCCCTGTGGAGCCGTTTCACCAATGTCGAGCAGCACTGTTTCGCGTTTCAGACCAGAGACAGCTCCGGCAGACCGGTCAGGGTGATACCGGCCGTGCCCGATCTGGATCCGGGATACCATACCAATCTGAGTCTGATCGACGTGCTGCGGATATGGGCGGAGGAGGAGGCCGGCGGCCGCTGAAGCTCCGCCCGGAGCCGTCGGAGATTCCAGTGCGCCGCGGCCGTCGTCTCCGGACGGGAAGCGGTCTTCCCGCCGCCGCTCAGAGTTCCGTGCCTTCCAGCCTGATCAGGCGCAGGGCGTTGGTGCGCCCGACCTTGAGCAGATCCGCGTCGGAGATTATGCCCAGCGAGGCGAGGTGCTTCATGCAGAAATCCAGAGTGACCGCCGCGGCCACCAGACAGTTTTTCGTCAGGCTGTACAGCTTTCCCTCCGGAGTCAGAACCGCGTCGTTGCCCAGCACTCGGCAGGGTCCGGGAGGATATCCGGTCGCCTCCGACGCGTCGCTTGTAACGATCACGCGGTCGGCGGTCTTCACCCGCAGGATTATCTTGATGAGTTCATCGGGCAGATGATGTCCGTCGGTGATGATCATGGCGGTCAGACGGTCTTCGCCGAGTCCCGCCCAGATGGGGTTGCGGTGACGGTCGATCTGGTTCGGTATTCCGTTGCCGAGATGAGTCAGAGCCCGCGCGCCCGCGTCCGCAGCGGCGGCGAGCTGCGCGGCGTCGGCCAGATGGTGGCCGACGGAAACCGCGATTCCCAGCTCGGCGGCGCGCGAGATGGCGGCCGGCGCTCCCGGCGCGTCGGCGCTGACGGTGATCAGTCTGATGAAGTTCTCCGACTGACGGAAGAGCAGTTCCACCGCCTCCGGTGACGGAGGCAGCACCCAGCCGGGGTTGTGCGAACCTATCGCGCCGCGCGCGATGAACGGCCCTTCAAGGTGCACGCCGGGGATCGCGCCGGCGAGTCCGTGCCGTTCGACCGCCCGACGTATCAGGGGAAGATTGCGCTGATAGACCTCGGCCGGCGATGTGATCAACGTCGGCAGGAAAACTGCGGTGCCGGCGGCGAGCAGCTCGTCAGCGGCGCGGAGGAATTCCGTTTCGGTCAGATCCGGCGCGGAGAAATTGACGCCGTTGTGACCGTTCACCTGAAGATCAACCCATCCGGGATTCTTCATCATTGTCTATGCTCCAGCAGCGACGCGGAGTCGCGGTCGAGAAACGTGGTCACGTCGGCGTGTGTGCGGAGCAGCGACGCGGGGCAGAGATTGGTCAGCGATCCTTCCAGCGCCCCTTTGACCGCCTCGGCCTTGCGCCTGTCCGGAACGGTGTTGATGATCGCCCTGCTTTTCAGGATCTGCCGGCAGCTCATTGAAATCGCCCGCTCCGGCACGTCCGCCAGCGTCGGGAACCAGCCTTCGCCCAGCTGCTGCCTGCGGCACTTCTCGTCCAGCTTGATCACCAGATAGGGTTTCTCAGTGTCGAAGTCGGCCGGCGGGTCGTTGAAGGCGATATGTCCGTTTTCGCCGATGCCGATGAAGGCCACGTCGACGGGGTGCTTCGAGATCAGCGCGTCCAGCTCGGCGCAGACCGCCTCCGGATCGGAGCCGCTGCCGTCGATGGGGTGGAATGCGACCGGCGGCACCGGCAGTTTCGAAACGAAGCGGGTCCACAGATATTTGCGGAAACCGGCCGGGTGATCCGCCGGCAGACCGATGTATTCGTCAAGGTGGAAAATCCGTACGCGGCTCCAGTCGACGCCGGGCTCCGACAGGAGCGCCGCCAGCATTTCGAACTGACTGGCGCCGGTCGCCAGAATGATGTTGGCTTTGCCGTTCGCCGTCAGCGCACGTCGGATTTTCTCCGCTCCGGCTGCCGCTGCCGCCGCGCCCAGTGAAATTTTGTCGTCGAAAATTCTGATTTGCATTTCCATCCTCCTTAGGGACAGTGTTTGTTGGAGATCAAGCAGAACCGTTTCTGCGAAAAGTCAGACCGTGACGGCACCCGCCGGAGAGGGGCGGGCGCGGCGCCGGATTCCGGCCGCGCGCGCTCCGTGTTGACGCTACGACAGGCTGTCGAGCCGCACGGCGGCTCCTCCCGATGCGCGGCTGCGGCTCGCGGCCTCCAGGAAAGCGATGACTTCCAGACTCTCGGCCGGGTCGATTGATGAAACTCCGGTGCGGAAGAAGCGTTCGATCGACTGAGCCAGCGCGAACATGTAGGGGATGTCCGGATTCTGCAGGCTCACGACATGCCGCCTGTCCGTGGTCAGCCGCACCCCGAAATTGCCGGCGCCGGCGCGGTTGCCGACTACCGTCCCGATCCTGTCGTCCCGCCAGCGTCCGACGATGAGGTCGAACCTCGCGCTGCTGTCGACGCTGACGTCGATGCAGCCCCTGCCGAGGTAGTTGTAGACGATCGCCGCGGAGTGGATGCCGTACCAGAAGTAGTCGCGGTAGTCGTCGAGGATGGGCATCGGTCCGAAGCCTTCGGCGGAGTAGACGGTCTCTCCCGGCTGGCCGAGTCCGGCGATTCCGGATATGAAGCGCATGCTCGACGCGGTCATGATGGGCACGCCGGATTCCGAGGCCAGATCGCATATCGCCCTGGCATCGCCGTAGCTGCAGGCCAGAGGCTTGTCTATGAACACCGGTTTGCCGAAGTCCGCTATTTTTCTGAACTGCTCCAGATGCTGTGCGCCGTCCACGCTTTCCAGCAGAATCGCGTCCATTCCGGCTAGATCGTCGATGGATCCGACGATGGAGACGCCGTACTTGTTCCGCACCTCGTCGGTGAATCCGGCGATGCGGTCGCGGCTGAGCGAGAAAGTCTCGCTGCCGCCGGGAAACGCCCGTGCGACATTTATTCCGGGCACGTGGAACTGGTTGGACCGGTCGTTAAAGCATCCCGTCAGGAGAACCGCGTGGGAGGTGTCGAGCCCCGCCACGCCGACATTAAGCACTTTCATAAGGTTTCCGACTCCTCAGTTTGGAATTTGGCCGATTTCGATGCGCGGAAGCGGGTTCTGGCGATGCGCTTCCTCCATGACGTAAATCTGGCGGCGTACCTGATCCAGCGTGATTATACGCGGCGCGCCGTTCACCAGTACGTCGTACACGTTGTCGTAGACCGCGGCGCAGAGTTCCGCGAAACCGTCGGCGTTGCTGCCGGTGTCGGGGAAGCTCCATGTCTCCTCCTGCCATCGCAGCGTCTCGGAACAGTACCGGCGGCCGTCGCTCCACGGCCTCCACAGCGTATGTTTTGGGGCGCGTGCCGGATCGAAGTATTTCCAGCGCAGTCCGGACGGTCCGCCGGCGAGTCCTCCGAGCGTGCCCTGGATGTTGTACTGATCGCCCTGCGCGTACGCCTGGAACGAACTGATTTGAATTTCGATGGTGGGCGCGTCCTCGCCGTAGAGGGTCAGCGCACAGAAGTTGTCCGCGTCTCCGCCGAAGTCGAAATGATACGACGCCATCCGGCAGAACACCTGCGGCATTCCGTCGCCGAAAAGCACGATCGCCTGATCCACGGGGTGCGGGCCGGTGTTGAAGAGATTCCCCGCGCACTGATCCTGTCTGGTCTGCCAGTCCCAGCGGCGTCCGTACTGCGACCAGTTGCTCCGTATGCATATGATCTTCCCGAGCCGTCCCGACGACACCACTTCGCATATTTTGCGGAAATACGGATAGAAACGGGAGTTCTGGAACGGCAGGAACATTCTTCCGGCCTTCTCCGCCGCGTCGGTGATGGCGTCGAACTCGTCCACGGTCGCCGCCGACGGCTTTTCACCGAGCACGTGGAATCCGGCCCGCAGCCCGGCGATCGACGTCGCCGCATGAAGGCGGCTCGGCGTGGCGTTCACCAGCAGATCGAATCCGCCGGCGGCGATCATGTCCCCGGCGCTGCGGTACACCCTGCAGCCGAACTCACTGACGGCGTCGCCGCGCCGTTCCTCCAGCTCGTCGGCGACGGCGGCTATTTCGAATCTCGGATCGGTTCTGAGGTGTCTGGCGTGGATGCCGTATCCGCTGCGTCCGAATCCCGCGATTCCCACCTTTATTCTGCTGTCCATGATTCCGATTCTGACCTTCTTTATTGAGTCATTTGCGCCGCTCCGGCTGCGGTGCGCCGCCGCGCGGGGACTCCTATGTGTCGGCATCCTTGAATTCGGGATACACCAGCAGCCCCGGCTCGGCGTCGGACGAGCCGTTCAGCATGCGCTGGAGCTTGGCCGACGCCTGCTTTATCAGCAGCGGCTCGTTCTGCAGAAAGGACGTGACGCGCACGCCGAACACGGCCTGGTCGAACTTGTCGTCGAAGTCGCTGTAGAACAGGTTCTCGCGCCACCTGACCTGGTGGAAGGCGCTCCAGCGCATCAGTGCGCCGGTGTGGAGGGCGCTGTCGCTGACCAGCAGCAGCGGACGTTCGGGATCCAGCTTGATCCGTGCTTCGAGAACGGCGACCTTGTCGTCGAACTTCTGCGGCATCTGCAGTATCTCGTAGAACTTGTCCGCTTCGCGGCAGGCGTCGACGAACCCTTCGTGCCGGTAGTCGACGACAAGCGAGTCCGGTTCGCTCTGCAGCAGCACCGGCAGCGCCTCCGGGGAGGCCGCGATCCGGTCGCGGGTGATGTCGTGGCAGGCGCGGCGGTGGTCGGTCGAGACGTACGACAGACCCGGAATCGTGCGGTTGATCAGGACGCTGGGCACCTGCGGCGCGACTTCGCGGATTGCCGGAATGACGTCCGCCTCGGGGCGGAACCACAGCAGCCCGTCGAAGTCGAAGAGCCTCCTCCAGCCGGAACGGTTGGTAAGATCCTGCGGCTTCAGTCGCACCGCGTCGAATGCGGGCGCGGTATGCTCCATGCAGTCGCTTATCGGCGACACCACGCCCACCCTGAATTTTTTTTCGGTGATAGGCGCTGCGAAAGTACCCGATCCGTGGCGGGTGACCAGTATGCCGGAATCGGCCAGCTCCCTGATCGCCCGCTCCAGCGTGGCGCGCGCCACTCCGAATTCCTCCATCAGTTCCACGCGGGGAGGTATGGCGCTGTTTTCAGGATAGGTACCCTGGCGGACCCTCCGTTCTATTTCCCTGGCGATCATCTGGTAAGGCCGTCGTCTAAGCATGTTGGCGTGCGGTGCTCCATGTTTCGTGAAAGTTGATGCAGATCATCTGCGGTTCATATCCATGCCGATAATATAAGTTGACTAGACCACACGTTCAAGCCGATGCTCGGGAAAATTTCCGGCGGAGACACCTTTTTTCCGGCATGCGGATTGTCGGGAGGGGGATCCGCCGGCGGGCCGGACGGCTTCCTGCGCGGCATCGTTCCCGCCGCGGACGATTCCGGCGGAACGGATCCGCGGACGGAGCCCGCCGTTCCGGCGGGTCGTTCGTCTGAAAACGCTCACCTTCAGCGATAAAACCGGCCGTCTTAATCCGCGGACACGCATACCCGCCGGCTGTGTGCCGGGGCGCGGACGCGCTACTTCGATTCCGGCGCGGGCACGGGTTCCAGACCGAGCTGTGCGCGGATCCAACGGTTCCGGGTCGAGATCCAGAGCTTCGTGGTCTCGTGTCCCGTCGCCGGCATGTCGACCATCTCCTTCGGCGATCTGATCTGATTGAACGCGGCGTAGACGCTGCTCGGCGGACAGACCGTGTCGATGTAGCCGGCCGAGGCCAGCACCGGCACGTTGATGAAGCGGGCGAAGTTGCCGGCGTCGAAATAGGGAGCGACCTTCTCCCGTGCGGCTACGCCGCCCACCAGTTTCGGCCATCCCGGCTGGCGGTCGAACTTGTAGCCGCCGTGATCGCACAGCGCCGGAACGTTGACGGCGATCGCGGTGATGCGCGGATTGAATCCGCCCAGAATGAGTCCCATGGCGCCTCCCTGGCTGGAACCGCAGTAGACGAAGTGCTTCCCGTCCCACTCCGGCATGGACGCGACGTGGTTGACGACCCTGTCGATGCCCAGAATCACGTTGCGGTAGAAATATCTGTCGCGGCTGTCGGCGTTGGACAGCGGATAGTGGCCGTGCTTTTCACGTTCGGCGTAGAGCCGGCGCTGCTCCGCAAGGTCACGGGAGTAGAAGTTGTGGACGTTCATCAGAACGGTGATGACTCCCTGATCGGAGTAGTCGCGATCCGGCCATGTAAATCCGGCTCCCGCGCCCGGGACGGTCAGGTAGGCGGGGAACGGTCCTTTCCCCGACGGCACGGTCAGGTACCCGTACAGTTTCTCTCCGTTGAGAACCTCCACTTCGACGTGGTAGGTGGTATGCTTGGCGGTCGACCCGATCCTGGTCAGTTTGACCTCCCTGTCCGCGATCTGCCGGCGGCCGTTCTCCCAGAACTCCCGGAAATCCTCCGGCAGCTCGAAGCCGAGCTGAATCTTCTCCGGATCGAACGAGGCGCCGCAGAGCGGATCCCTTTCCGGCTTCCGCATCCCCTCGTATCCGCTCCCTCTGGCCAGGACGAATCCCGGCTCGTTCAGCGTGATCGACACCTTCGCCGGATTGGCGGCGGAGAAGTCGATCGGCTGCTTCAGAAGGCTGCGGCCGCCGCCCAGAGTCAGATGCAGAGTCATCTTTCCGTCCGACGCCGGACGTCCGTCCTCTTTCGCGGAGACGATGAACGCCGCCTCCTCTCCGCAGCGGTAGCGCGGCATGGCGCGATCGGTCGTGATGGTTATTTCCGTCGCGGCGGTCAGCGCGAACGCTGCTGCGGACGCCAGCAGCACGGCTACAGTCTTCAGTTTCATCGCTGTGATCTCCTGAATTTCATGAATTTCATCGTGCTTTCCGGACATGCGCCCGCATGGCCGGCATTTTTTCGGTATTGTCCCGAATTTTGTGAAAGTAAGTTTTCTCGAAAAAGTGCATCTGCCCCTTACGATAAAAGCTAAAAAAAGTAAAGGAGAGCGGCAGATGCAAGGTAAAACTGGCACGGATCCGATGTTTTGTCAAGCGGTGGAATGGTTTTCTCCGGACGAACTTATGGACGTAAGAGGTGCATGAGGCGTTTGAGGTTGGTCGCTTGCGGAGCCGCCGAAGATGATTCCGCGGATGGTTCAGGAGATACTGACGCGGCGCACGGCCGAGGCGGGACTCGGATCCGTGAAGCGCTGTACAGACGGTCGCGCTCAAATGGGGGGCTGCATCCGATTCCGGCTGAAGCTGATCTCCCCGCGCGCCTTTTCGATGGCCGGAAGGGTTATTCGGAGGAACTGGACGCGGAGTCGGATGGCTCGCTTACGGCCGTCGCGACGGAGGAGTGACCGGAATCGTGCGGATCGTCCTGAAACGCTTCGCCGGCGCCGCCCCGGACAGGAGGACCTCCTGAGGGAAGCGGGTGAACATCTCCGGCAAAGTCTTTGTCAGCGTCGGCGGCTACAGGCGTCCATCGCAAACTTCCGGGCGGCGGCGCCGGTTCATCCGTGAGTGAAGAACAGAGGGTCTTTTCGCAGGCACTTCATGGTGATGCTTTCCGCGCCGGCGCTTTCCAGCAGGAAACATGCCGCATCTCCGAATTTGACATGCTTCAGGACGCCGCCGCTCTCAAACAACGGCTGCATCTTGCCGTAGTAAGCAGAATGATTGCCGACGTGTCGCCGCGACGGCACCGCATGTTCGGCTCCGGACGAGTCAATCGAGATGAGCTGTTCGAACGACTCCGTCAGCATCCCCGGCACTCCGAACCACTCCTCCACGCCGTGCAGAAACGTGTTGCATTCGATCGTCCTCGTCCCGATGAAAAGAATTTTCGCGCCGCGTTCCGCGAGCCGTCCCCACGGAGAACCTTTCGCGCATGGCGTGCTGAATTTCTCATGACCGGCGACGAATTCCTTCGCGTCACGTCCCCATGCCGCGACGGAATGCGTCGGATGGAGCGAACGCAGGACGCCGGGCCGGCGCCAGAAGAGATCGGACAGCACGCCCACCTGCGAGAAAGTCCCGTTCACCCTGAACACCGGATTCGACCGATTCAGGCGATACGTCAGCGTCGGGAAGACGAGAAGACCGTCTTCTCTGAAATAATCCATCAGGACGTCCAGAACCGTGTCCGCGCCGCCGTCCACTTCGCCGATGCTCTTCATGGAGGAGTGCACGAGCAGCGTTTCCGACGGCATGAGGCCCGCGCGGATCAAGTCCTCCGTCAACGACTGTTTCGTGTGCATGTTATGACCGCGGATGGTTTCCCCGCCGTTCCGTTTCTTGTCAGACGCCGCCGTTTCCGCGGATGTTCCGTCCGGCGCGAGGCGCGTCGGAATAAAGCGGCTCTGCGGGCCGGCGGCCCCCCTCGGTCGGCCGTCCGCGCGTATGCGGGATCGGACGGACGCTCCCGGGTCAGAGAGGTGAGACTGCGGTGCGGCTCTCTCACGATATACGCTCCGGAACGGATTTGCAACCCGCGGAACCGCAGTTCGCGATCCTGAAGTCCAGACGGACTCCGTGGCCGCGGCGCCGGACGGCGGGAATCCGGGCGGCCGTTTGAAAATCTCCGGGACGTCGTCTACATTAGCGGCGATGTTCATCATGCCGCGCTTTTTTTCTTCAGACGGAGGACGATTTTTATGAAGACGCAAGCCATTGATCCGGTCTGCCATATGACGGTCGACACGGCGACGTGCCCCGACGCCGAGTACGGAGGGGAGCGTTACTATTTCTGCTGCACCGCCTGCAGGGACAAGTTTCTGAGCGCTCCGGAAAAGTATCTGCATCCGACTCCGGAGCCGAATCCGGCGGCGAAGGTCGGCTCCGGTTCGGACGGGGACGCGCGGGGGACGGTGTACGTGTGTCCGATGGATCCCGAGGTGCGGGAGCGCCGTCCGGGGGCCTGTCCGAAATGCGGCATGGATTTGGAACCTCAGACCGACGCGTCGGCTCTCGACGGTTCTCCCGAGGACGACGACGCGTATCGGCTGTCGAGGCGTAATTTCCTCATATCGCTGCTCATGACGGCGCTGCTGGTGGTGATCAACACCCGTCCCGGATGGGTCGGTCTGCGGCGGGACGCGTTGAGCGACATGCTGCAGCTCTTCGGGTGTTCGCTGCTGCTGTTCGGTCCGGCGCGTTCCCTGCTGCTCAGAGGAGTCGCCTCCCTGAGGCGCATGAATCTGAACATGTTCACGCTGATCCTGCTCGGCGTCGGAACCGCCTACGGGTACAGCGTCTACGGGGTCTTCGGCTACCGCAGCCTTCCCGAAAGCATGCTGACGGAATCCGGACGCGCTCAGCTTTATTTCGAACCTGCGGCGATGATCACCACATTCATAATGCTCGGACAGCTGCTGGAGGCGCGGGCCAGGGCGAAGACCGGCCAGGCCATCAGGGATCTGATACGTTTCGCGCCGCCGACGGCCAGTCTCGTCGGCGCGGACGGCGGGGTGACGTCCGTTCCCGTCGGCGACGTGAAAGTCGGCGACGTGCTCCGCGTCAGACCCGGCGACCGGATTCCGGTGGACGGCGTCCTGGTTTCGGGAGAGAGCTACGTGGACGAATCCATGCTCACCGGAGAGCCGACGCCGGCGGCGAAGCGCACTGGTGACGAGGTCTCCGCCGGGACGCTGAACGGGCAGGGGACTTTCGACTTCGAGGCGCGCAGGGTGGGGAGCGAGACGCTGCTCAGCCGGATCGTGGCGCTGGTGCGGGAGGCTCAGCGGTCTCGGCCGCAGGTGCAGCGTCTGGTGGACAATGTTTCGGCGATATTCGTGCCGGCGGTGGTGGTCTGCGCCCTGGCCGCGTTCTCTGTCTGGACGTTCGCCCTGCATGACCTGAAATTCGGCCTACTGACCGCGGTCGCCGTGCTGCTGGTGGCCTGTCCATGCGTCCTCGGACTGGCGACGCCGATGTCGATCACCGTGGGACTCGGTCTGGGCGCCCGCAACGGGATTCTCGTCCGCAACGCGGAGGCGATGGAATCCATGAGGAAGGTTTCCGTGATTCTGCTGGACAAGACCGGCACGCTGACTCAGGGAAAGCCGACGGTGACCGGTCTGATCGCCGCGGAGGGCGTTTCCGAGGAGGAGCTGTTGAAAGCAGCCGCGTCGCCGGAGAGATACAGCGAGCATCCGATCGGCCGTGCGCTGGTGCAGGCCGCCGGCGATCGGGGTCTGAAGCTGCCCGAGGCGGGAGGCTTCCGCAGTTTTCCGGGATCGGGAGTCAGCGCGACGGTGGACGGAACCGCCGTATATGTGGGGAACGCGCGCTTCATGCGCGACAACGGAATCGACACGGCGGCGTTGGACGCGCGGTTCGGATCCGCCCTGTCGTCGGGCGCGACGGTGGTCTGCGTGGCCGCGGGGAGCCGTCTGCTGGGAGGAGCCGTCGTGTCCGATCCGGTTCGTCCCGGTGCGAAGGCGGCGGTGGCCGAGATGAAGTCGCTGGGCATGACGCCGGTTCTGCTGACCGGGGATCAGGCGGTTTCCGCCGGCGCGGTCGCGGGCGAACTCGGGATAGACGCGGTCGTGGCCGAGGCGACTCCCCAGAAGAAGTTCGACATCGTCAGTGAATATCAGACCGGACATGCCGTCGTCGCCATGGTGGGTGACGGCATCAACGACGCGGCCGCGCTGGCCCGGGCCGACGTCGGCATAGCCATGGGCACCGGAACCGATGTGGCCATGCAGAGCGCCGACATCACCCTTCCCGGAGGGGACATCGCGGCCGTGTGCAGGGCGCGCCGTCTGAGCGCGGCCGTCTACCGGAACATCCGCGGGAACCTCTGGTTCGCCTTCGTCTACAATGTCCTGATGATTCCGCTGGCGGCCGGGGTCTTCTATCCGGCTCTGGGCTGGCTGCTCCGCCCCGAGCTGGGCAGTCTGGCGATGAGTCTCTCCTCCGTGTCGGTGGTGAGCAACGCCCTGCGTCTGCGCGGCTGCCGGCTCACCCGCGGCGACGATTGAGGAAACCGGCGGCGTCCGCCACCGCGCGGCGGAAGAAGACGTCCATTCCCGGCATGGAGATGAACAGGTGTGACGCTCCGGCGTAGCAGCGCGCGTCGACCTGAACCCCCGCCTCCGCCGCCCTCACGGCGAATTCCCGGCCCTGATCATGCAGAATGTCGTACTGGGCCGTCACCAGCAGCATCGGAGGCAGCGTGGACAGCGACGCGGAAAGTATCGGCGAAATCATCGGGTCGCTCCGTCTCGAATCCTCCGTGGCGTAGGCGGCGTTGAATTCGTTCATGAGTTCGGCGTCGAGCGCGTACCCGCTGCCGTTGCGGATCCACGATTCCGAACCGTCGGCGTCGGCGTAGGTCACCGGATAAAAGAGAATCAGACCGGAGACGCCCGGCGACGCCGGATCCTGCGCGGTCCGCAGGGCGGCGGCGACGGCCAGGTTGCCTCCGGCGCTGTCGCCCGCGAGATAGACGCGGTTCGCTCCGGCATGCCGCTGCAGCCACCGCCGGGCGGAGAGCGTGTCCTCGAACGCGGCGGGGAACGGATGCTCCGGCGCGAGACGGTAGTCTATCGCGGCCACGACCGTGCCCGCGGCGGCGGCGAGCTCCCTGCAGAAGCGGGCGCAGCTGCCGATGCCGCCGATGGTCCATCCTCCGCCGTGGAGATAGAGCACGGCCGGACGGCTGCGGACTTCCGTCGTTCCGGCGGGGAGATAGAGCCGGATCGGGATGCTTCCGGAGCCCGATGGCACGGAGTCGTCGACGACGGAGATGGCGTCGTCCGGTTCGGCGGCGGCTTTCCCGCGGCTGCCGCGCACGGCGTTCAGCGCGGTGAAATCGCCGTTCCGCGCCGCGCGCACGGCATTTTTCTGCATGGCGCCGACGCCGGCGGCCTGCGCGGACAGGAACGCGGCCACGTCCCTGTGCGGACTCGCGCTGTGACGGCAGGGCCGTATGTCGCCGGTTTTTTTCATGTCTGCGCTCGTTGAAAAACAATGTCCGGATTTCGCAAACGGGCGCGTCCGCGTAAACCCGCCGGGCGCTCCGTCGGTACTGTACTCCCCGTTTCCGCGCATGGCAAGCGCCGCATGGCGACGAACTTTCTTTGCAAAATCGCCGCGGCGGGTCTACGTTTTAGGAGACGGCCGGCGGCGTTCCGTCCGCGCCGCCCCGGACGCGGGGCACATGGCTTTGAACGCGATCATGAAAAGAGACATGAAATGTTACGTCGTCGCCGCAGCGGCCGCGATGCTGCCGTTCCTGGCCGGCGTCGGGGGAGGATTCCTGCCCGAATGGGACGACGGCGGATTCCTCCTGTACAACGGGCACCTGAGCTGGTCCGTGCGGGATCTGGTCTGGCAGTTCACCCATAACCTGCAGAGAGTGTACACCCCCGTCGCCACGGTGTCGCTGACTCTGGATCGGACGCTGCTGGGCATGAATCCGCTGCTCTGCCGGCTGCATCAGCTGGTTCTCTACGGCGCGGCGGCGGCCATGCTGTACGGAATTTTCCGTGCGCTGCGCGTCCGCCGGCGGATCGCGCTGGCGCTGACGCTGCTCTGGGCGTGGAATCCCGCCAAGGTCGAGACCGTGTGCTGGATTTCCGAACGGAAAGGGGTTCTGAGCGCCCTGTTCGTCTTCGCCTCCATGCTGCTGCTGCTGCACGGCCGGCGCGTCGCCGGATCCGCACTGCTGTTTCTCGCGGTCCTGAGCAAACCGTGGACGCTGCCGGCGCCCGCGCTGATGGCGATCGCGGTTTTCTGCAGACGCCCGCATTCATGGCGCGGCAATCTGAAGACGCTGATTCCGCCGTTCTGCGCATGGGGGGCGGCCGCGGCCCTCACGATCGGAATGACGTTCCGCGAGCTGTCCGCGAGCAGCGCCTTCCGCCCCGGCGCCGTGTTCGGGAACTTCCTCCGGTACATTGCGGCGTCGCTGCATCCGCTGAATCTGAATCCTGTCCATCCGAGGTTCGACTGGACCGCCGTATGGCCGGAGGTCGCCGCCGGGGCTCTGCTGCTGATCCTGCTGGCGGCCGCCGGCCTGATGCTGCGCGTGCGCGGGAGAACCGCAGCCGGTTTCGCGCTGTCCTGCGTCTGTCTGTATCTGCCGGTGGCGACCGGCGGCGGTTTCACCAACGCCGACTATGCGGATCGATACGGTTTTCTGCTGTCGTCGGTCTTCTGGCTGTGGGCGGGCGTTCTGCTGGAGACATATGCGCGGCGGTCCGGAAACGGAGTTCTTCCCCGCGCCGTCGCGTGCGTCGCGGCGGCGGCGCTGTCGCTCGTCTCGTGGACGCAGATCGCCCTGTACGCGCCTCTGTTCGGCGATTCCGCGGCGCTTTTCGGCGCGGCGGCCTCGGTGGCGAATCCGAACCTGAAGGCCGTGGAGGGGCTGGGCCTTGTCGGTCTGAACCGCCGGAATCCCGTTCTTCTGGAGACGGCCGCCGCGAAGATGCTCATGCGCCGTTCCGATCCGGCGGGACGCAACACCGGCCTGCTGTTCGCCGGACTGGCGGCGGGTCTGCGCCGCGATCCGGCGGCGGCGCGCCGCGTCCTCGTGCCTCTGCTCGAAGCGGGCGATCCGGTTCCTGTGTACAGCGGAACGGTGTTTCTGCCGGCGGCGTGCGCAACGGCGGTGGAGTCTCTGCTGCGGCTGCGGGAGCGCGAGCGCGCCTGCGGACTGCTGGAAATCCAGCTCCGGAGGCGCTGGGGAGACGCGGCGGAGCTGCATTTCGCGTCAGGGCTGCTGGGACGTCTGACAGGCGACGACGCGCGCGCCGCGAGGGAGTGGAGACGCGCGCTGGAGCTGCGTCCCGACGACGGGAGGATCCGGTACAATCTGCAGGTTCTGGGACATCAGCCCGGCGGCGTCAGGCGGTAGAACGGTCCGGCACGGCGGCTCGGACTGCGGGGGAGGGCCGCCGCCGGCCTGCGCCCGATCGCAGCGAGAACTCGCATCCGCAGTAATTCTGCCGGTAGAAGCGGTATTTTCCGGACAGCTCGGTCGAACGCCTGTATCCGTCGTTCTTCTTGAAATCATGTTCTTCGAAAAGCGGGAACCTGCGTCCGGCGTCGAAAATCGCACGGGAATCCTTGCGCGGACTGACGGTGAGGGACGTGGTGAACCCGCCGATCCCGTACCTTTCGGCGGCGGCCGCCGCGCGGGTCAGGGCGTAGGCGAAGCACAGCGAGCAGCGTCTCCCGCGCTCCGGTTCGTCCTCCGTCCCCCTGACGGCGGCGCGCCACGAGGCGTGATCGTAGACATCCACGATCAGACGGAGATCGTAGAGAAGAGCCAGCCGCCGCACCGAGGCGAGCCTGCGTTCGTACTCGTCCGCGGGGGCGATGTTGCTGTTGGAGAAAAACAGCGTCACCGAACGTCCGTTCTCCAGAAGCCGCTCGACGCAGCCGACGGCGCACGGGGCGCAGCAGCAGTGCAGCAGGATGTTGTCCGCGGTGGTTTCCATGATCCGGGCGTATTCTATCACGGGTCGCTGCGGAAATCAAGCGGAATCCGCTTGCCGGGGCGGCGTTTCAGCGGTATCTTACCGCAGGGATTTTTTTGGGATTTCGCCCGGGGAGAAACTGCTTTCAGGTGGAGCGATGCTGTCGTTCGTATTGAGACGGATAGGATATTCGCTGCTTACCGTGCTCGGCGTGGTCCTGCTGACTTTCCTGCTGTTCAATGTGGCCGCCGGCGATCCGGCGGCGGCGGTGCTCGGCAAGAATCCCGAACCGTCTGAGGTGGAGCTGCTCCGGCGCGAGCTCGGCGCAGATCTGCCGCTGCTTTACGGCAGACGCTGCCGCACGGAGGCGTTCCGCAGCGGCGAATTCTCCATGAATTCGCCTCTCCCGAGAGGCGTGACCAGGCGGATCGCGGGGACGCGGATCGCGGAGTATTCATTCGAACCGCAGTTCGCATGCGCCGACCGGATTTCGGTGGACGTCGCGGGAGCGGACGGAGAGCGGGCGGAAATCGGAAACTTCGACGGAAAGAACGGCTGGATTCTCGACAACGCGCTGCCGGTGACCGTCCGCGTCGCCTGCGCCGATCCCGAGCGGAAGGTGGCGGTGAGGTTCTTCAGGCTGCAGGAGTCTCCTTTCCGATCGCAGTTCTCCAGGACGCTCGGGGAAATCATCAGATTCGACTCCGAGCCGCCCTACGTCCATGCGCTGGATTTCGGCCGGACGCTGACGACGAGGGAACCGATCGCGCGCATCCTCCGCAGGGGAGTCTGGCCGTCGCTGACCCTGATGCTGTCGATATTCTGCGGGGAGATGGTCTGCGGAGTCTTCCTCGCCCTGATCGCCGCGGTCTGCAAGGATCTCATATGGGATCGGCTGGTGATACTGATCTCCGTGGCGGGCATGAGCGTGAGCTACCTTGTGCTGATTATCTTCGGCCAGTGGTTCCTCGGGTATTACTGCGGCTGGTTTCCCGTGTGGGGATGGGGCGGACCGCGCTATCTGGCGCTGCCGGTGATCCTGGGCGTGGCGTCGGGGCTGGGGGGGAGCGTGCGTTTCTACCGCACGGTGTTCATCGACGAGCTGCAGCGGGAGTATCTGCGCACGGCGACCGCGAAGGGGTGCTCGGCGTGGACCGTGTACGGGCGTCATCTCCTGCGCAACGCCGCCATTCCGATCATCACCAGGGCTTCGACGGCGCTGCCGTTTCTGTTCACGGGAAGTCTGCTTCTGGAAACCTTTTTCGGCATCCCCGGTCTCGGGTTCGCCGGAATCGAGGCCTTGAACAATTCCGATCTGCAGCTGCTCAAGGCGCTGGTGGTGGTCAGCGCGCTGCTGTTCGTGACGATCAATCTTCTGACCGATCTGCTGTGCGCCTGGGCCGATCCCCGCATCCGGCTGGAGTGAGCGCCGCGGCCGAAGTCGAGGAGCCGCCCCGGACGCGCGGACGGAAGGCGGACAAAGTGGGACTGGACGACATGGGAAAAGTGGAACTGCTTGCGCCGGCCGGCAACGCCGCCGCCGCCCTGGCCGCTTTCGATGCCGGGGCGGACGCCGTCTACGCCGGCCTCGCCCGCTTCAACGCCAGAGAACGGAGCGAGAATTTCACCGTCGACGGCATGGCCAGGATGGTCGAGTACGCGCACGGCATCGGGCGCAGGGTCTACGTGACGGTCAACACGGTGGTCAAGGAGGCGGAGCTGGCCGAGGTCGCCGAATGTCTGGCGGCGCTGGCGGACGTCGGTCCGGACGCGGTGATCGTGCAGGATCTCGGGGTCGTGCGCATGGTGCGCCGGTGTTTCCCGCGGCTGGCGCTGCACGGGTCGACCCAGATGGGCATCCACAATTCCGCCGGTCTCAAATTCGCCGCCGAACTGGGGCTGAGGCGGGTGATTCTGGAACGGCAGGTCACGTTCGACGAACTGCGGGTCATGCGCGGTCTCGTGCCGGACATGGAGCTGGAGATCTTCGTGCACGGCGCCCTGTGTTGTTCGCTTTCCGGACAATGTCTGCTGTCGTCCTGGCACGGAGGAGCCAGCGGCAACAGAGGAAAGTGCAAGCAGCCTTGCCGCAGACGGTACTTCGGCGGGAACGGAAACGGTTTCTTCTTCTCCACCCAGGATCTCTGCATGATAGATTCCCTGGACGAAATTTTCGCTCTCGGCGTGTCCTCTCTGAAGATCGAGGGCAGACTCCGGCAGCCCGACTACGTGAGCAACACGGTCGCGGCGTACCGGATGATGATGGACGCCGCGTCCGGCGACGAGAGGCGCAGACTGCTGGGCGAGGCCCGCGGCCGGCTGGCGCGGACGTGCGGCCGCCGATGGTCGCACGGATTCTACCGCGAGGAGTCGCCCGGCGGACTGATCAGTCACGGCAGTGTCGGCGCCGCCGGGCTGCTGTGCGGCAGGGTGGATTCGGTGCGCGGCCGTCGCGGTTTCAGTTTCGTGACCTCGAGAAGGCTGCATGTCGGCGATCGGCTCCGCCTCCAGCCGACAAGCGGGGACGACGGCGCGGCGTTCACCGTCACGAAAATGTTCGTGGACGACGCCGGCAGAATGAAGGCGCGTCCGGGAGAATCCGTCTTCATCTGCTGCGACAAGGAAATCGATCCGAACTCCCTGGTCTTCAAAATCGGGGAGGAGACGGGTGACTATTCGGTCCGCGTTTCGAATCTGCCGCCGCCGAAGAAAACGCTGAATCTGGAGATCGAATGCACGGATTCCTGGCTGCAGGTCAGTGTCGTCAACGCGCCGGTCGACCGCTGGACGCGCCGCTGGAGTCTGGAGCCGGCGGATAACGCCGCCTTGAAAACGGCGGTTCTGGAGAGGATTTTCCGCGAGGCGGATTCGGACCTGTTCCGCGCGGGCGACGTCCGCTGTTCGGTTTCCGGGCGCTGGTTCTGTCCGATGGCGGAATTGAAGCGCGTCCGAAGGGAGTTCTGGAGTCATGTCAAATCCGTGCTGCGTCCGGAGATGGTTTTCTCTGAATCGGCGGAGGGTCTGGAAAAGTTCAGACGGCAGTACCTGCTGCTCGCGTCGAAGCCGCCGCCGGATCCGTGCGCGGAGACCGTCGCGGTGACGCCCGGCGGGGAGCGGCCCCGCGGCGAATCCGCAGTCTTGGCCGTCAGCGTATTTCACGCGGACGGCGCCGCGACGGAGGCGATCCTGCCGGAGTTCTGTCCGGAGAATGAACTTGGCGCGCTTCGCGAGGCGATACGTGCCGCCTACGGACGCGGAATCCGCCGTTTCCGCGCGCCGGCGATGTTCGGTCTGGAGCTGCTGAAGCCGTATCCCGACGCGACGGTCACCGCCGGAGGGGTTCTGCCGGTCTGCAACTCCATGACGGCGGCGGAGCTCGCGGATCACGGAGTCGTCAAGGTTCTGGGGCATGTGGAGCTGGAGAAGGACGCGCTGCTCGATCTGGCCGCGCATTCACCGCTGCCGGTGGAGCAGTACCGTTTCGGGCGTCCGGCGCTGCTGGTCACCCGCGCGAGGATTCCGATCGACGGAGCTTTCCGCGACGCCAGGGGGCATGAATATTTCGCCGTGCACGACGGCCGGAGCGGACTTACCAGAATTTATTCCGGTCTCGCGGTGTCGGCGCCGGATCTGCCGGGGACGCTGGGGTTCCGCGACCTGACCAACGCCCGCGCGGGCGAGCGCAGGACTTCGACGTTCAACTTCAATGTCGTTCTGCAGTGACGGCGCGTCCGGCGGCGGCGGGAGGTCGGCGGAAACGGGACTTTGAACATCGGTTCACGGAAGAGCGCGGCCTGAAGAGCTCCCGCCGGCCGGGGTGCGAGTCGGGCCGCTCATAAACATACGGGAGCAACATGGCGAAAATCTTATTGTCGGGCATCATCGACGGACGGCGGCTCGCCGGCGACAGGCCGGAGTATCCGGTCCGTCCTGAGCAGCTGGCCGATTCCCTGCTGCGCAGGTTTCTGAGGAGAGCGCGGCGCTTCTCCGATCCGGACATGGTGGTCGTGGCGGACATAACCGGAGACTCTCGGGAAAGTGTCGACGTGCTGCACGCGGTGCTGCGGGACGACGGACTTCCCTTCATGGTCGCGTCCGCGTTGGGCGGAGAGGAACGCCGGCGGGTCGCGCCGGACGTCGTCGTCGCGGCCGGTTCCGGCCGCATAGAGGTGGAGACGGCGGGAGGCTGGCGGAGGAAATGGAGAATCGCGGAGTCCGCGTCCGGCGGCGGCGACGCGCTGCCGCCGCTGACGGCCGCGCCTTTCCCGTTCCTGCTGCTGGAGACCGAACCGGACGGCGGCATCGTCCTGAGGGAGGAACGCCTGAGACTGCCGGAGGGAACTCATCTCTGCGATCTCCATAATCACACCCGGTACGCCTACTGCTGCGAGGACATGACCGTTCCGCGCGCCGTCGCCATGGGGAAATGGATGGGGCTGGAGTCCATGGCCTTCACCGAGCACAGCTCGCACCTGTTCTTCTCCAGGGAGGCATGCAAGGACAGGAAGCATTTCAGCATGGGAATCGCCGCGGCGGATCAGAATCTCTGCGGAGACTATTACCGTCTCTGCGACGAGAAAGGTGGAGGGTTCGTCCACGCCGGTCTGGAGATAGACATCGACTGGCGTGGGAATCTTGTCGTCACGGACGAGGCGCTGAGGCGGGCGGCCCTGCGGCTGGCCTCGGTGCACTCGCTGCCGCCGGAGGCCGTGACGCCCGCCGAGAAGCGGGAGGCTTTCCTGTTCCTGACGGAGGAGCATCTGCGGCGGAGGCCTGACGTCCTGGCCCATCCGTTCCGGGCGCTGCGCAGAGAACCCGACGAGTGGGTTTCGACGCTGTGGCGTCCGGTGGCGGATCTGCTGGCGCGGTACGGAGTGGCGGCGGAGATGAATTTTCTGCAGGGCGCGCCGACGCCGGAATTCGTGTCCATGTGTCTGGATCGCGGCGTGCGGCTGAGTCTCGGCGGAGACTCGCATGAAATCGGAATGGTCGGCGACTTTCACGCGCATCTGTCCCTGCTGGACGGACTCGGGGTGTCCGGAAGCCGTCTGGACGAGGTACTGTGGAGTCCTCCCTGGCGGCGGACTCCGCTCGCGCGGATATGAGCCGGCGGCGGGAAGGGCGCCCCGCGCTCATGTCCTTGGGCGCGCGCGCCGTGCGCCGCCCGGAAACGAGGGAGGGGAGTTTTCCCCTCGGGCGAAGAAGAAACACGGCTGTCTCTCCGGCGTGACGGAGAGCGGCGGGAAACAGGAGGAGCGTATGGAGAAAATACTTTTAGGATCCGACGAGTTCGAGGGTTACAGCGTCGACTTTCCCAAAAGCAGGCTTCTGGTGATTGTCGGGAGGAACGGAGTCCTCGGGTGCGGCTATTTCCAGATAGAGACCGCGAACCGATCCGGCGACGCGCTGGCCGTGGTGACCGGAGTGAAATCCCTGGACGAAATGCTGACGGCGGAGGTGCGACGCGTGTCCGCCGCCGCCGAGTCGCTGGGGGTCGTTCCGGGCATGAGCGGCCGGGACGCGCTCATGCTGATGAGGTAGAAGCCGCATGCGCTTCCGCGGCGCGTCGTTATGACAGACGGTTCGGCCCGGTGACGTTTTGACACGGAGTTGCGACAGAAAGTCGCACCGGCGCGCCGCTGCGGACGGCATGAATGTTTTTTGGCATGAAGTTTGCTTCAATGACGGCGCGGGCCGGGTTACGGATCGGACCGACGGCCTGAACTCAGACAAGGAGGCGCGATATGAAAAACAGCAATCGTTACGGACTTGTTCCGCAGTCGTGGTGGGGCGGGATGGAACTGGATTTCCCCCGGGAGGTGATGAGTCTGCTGGACTTCTTCGGCGACAGGAACCGTGATTTTCACCAGGCCATTCTGCCGCGCATGACCGTCGACGAGGAGAAGGACGCGTACGTGGTGAAGGTGCTCATGCCGGGCTTCGATCCGGAGCGCATCGACGCCGAGGTGGTCGGCGACTTCCTGACCGTCCGAGGCGACAAGCCGGACATCGAACTCCGGCAGGGGGAGCGGTTCATTCACAGGGAGCGTTCGGCCGATCATGTCGAGGAGACCATCAAGGTGCCGGGGCGGATCATGCCCGAGAAAGTCGCCGCGAAATACGTCAACGGCGTGTTGACGGTGACCTTGCCGCGCACGGAAAATCAGACGCCGCAGACGGTCAAGGTGCAGGTGAACAGGTGAGAAACCGGGTTTAGAGCAGAAAGGAGCCGATATCATGAGCAACGAGGAAAGATATGAGAAGATGGATGTCGCGCAGCCTGTTCCGTCGGAACCGGTGTTCCGCACGCCCGCCTGCGACGTGATCGAGCAGGAGAACGGGGTGCGTGTTCTGCTCGACATGCCCGGCGTGGAGCCGGACAAGGTGGACATCAACGTGCACAACCGCGTGCTCGAGGTCAGAGCCGACACTCCGTTCGCGTGGAGGGGACGCGCGATCCGCTACAAACGTTCGTTCCAGCTGTCGGACGACATCGATAGCGGCGGGATATCCGCGAACTTCAAATCCGGGGTTCTGGATCTGTCGCTGCCCAAGGCCGAGTCGGCGAAGGTGCACAAGGTGAAAGTGGAGACCGTTTGATTAGCAGGTTCCCGACAGGGGAATGAAGAGGTTCCCGGAAAACCGCGTCCCGTCGCTCCGTCGTGAAGAGGATTGAGCGGGATGCGGTTTTTTCTGACGCGCGGGCGGCGTGGGGGAGGCGGGACTCGGAACGGTCCGCCGCGCGGCGCGGGGCGTCGTCATATGTGGAAACTGCGGATGTCGCAGTATCGGGGGAGAGTGTATCATGGATATGGAGAAATTTACAAATCGCGCCAAGGAGGTTCTGAACGCCGCCTACACGGCGGCCGGCGAGCACGGAAATGCGGAGATTCTGAACGTCCATGTCCTCTGGGCGATGCTGAAACCGGACGACGGGCTGGCCGCGCTGCTGCTGGAGCGGCTGGGAGTGAGCCGGAAACTGTTCGCCGCGAAGGTCGACGAGATCCTGAGGAAGCTGCCGAAAGTGTCCGGACAGACGGAGGTGTACGCCTCCGGCGAGTTCAGGCAGCTGCTGGCCGGAGCGTCCACGCAGGCGAAAAGCATGGGCGACGAATTTGTGAGCGTGGAGCATCTGTTTCTGGGCCTCGCCGCCGACGGCGGGCGGTGCGCTTCGCTGCTGGGATCGGCCGGAATCACGTCGGAGAGGATTCTGGACGCGCTCAAGCAGATCCGAGGCAATCAGCGCGTCACATCCGCAGATCCGGAAGGCACTTTCGACGCGCTGAACAAATACGCCCGCGATCTGACGCGGCTGGCCATGCAGGACAAAATTGACCCGGTCATAGGAAGAGACGAGGAGATCCGGCGGGTGATTCAGATTCTGTCGCGGCGCACCAAGAACAATCCGGTGCTCATCGGCGAACCCGGCGTGGGGAAGACCGCCATCGTCGAGGGGCTGGCGCGCCGGATAGTCCGCGGGGATGTGCCGGAGAACCTGAAGGAGAGACAGCTTGTCGCCCTGGACATGGGGGCGTTGATCGCGGGGGCGAAATACCGCGGCGAATTCGAGGAGCGGCTGAAGGCCGTGCTGAAGGAGGTCACCGAGTCGTCTGGGAAAGTGATTCTGTTCATCGACGAACTGCACACCGTCGTCGGCGCCGGCGCCGGCGAGGGCGCGATGGATGCCGGGAATCTGCTCAAGCCGATGCTGGCGAGGGGTGAGCTGCACTGCATCGGCGCCACCACTCTGGACGAGTACCGCAAGTACATCGAGAAGGACGCCGCGCTGGAGCGCCGTTTCCAGACGGTCATGGTGAATCCGCCGTCCGTCGAGGACACGATCTCCATCCTGCGCGGTCTGAAGGAAAGGTACGAGATCCATCACGGCGTGAAGCTGCGGGACAGCGCGCTGGTCGCCGCGGCGGTGCTTTCCGACAAGTACATCGCCGATCGTTTTCTGCCGGACAAGGCGATCGACCTGGTGGACGAGGCGGCCGCCGCGCTGCGCACCGAAATCGACAGTTCTCCCGAGGAACTGGACGAGAACGAGAGACGCGTCATGCAGCTGGAGATAGAGATCGCCGGTCTGAAGAAGGAGAAAGATCCGGAGTCGGTGAAGAGACGCCAGGCGCTGGAGGCCGAGGCGGCCGAACTCAAGAGCGAGGGGAACGAACTGCGGGCCCGCTGGGAGAACGAGAAGAAGGCGATAGCCGATCTGCGCACTCTGCGGGAGTCGCTCGACACGGCGCGCACCAGACTGGAGAAGGCCGAGCGCGAATACCGGCTGGAGGACGCGGCGAAACTGCGCCACGGCGTGATCCCCGGCATCGAGAAGCAGATCCGCGAAGCGGAGGACGCCATCCGCGCTGACTCCGGCAAGCGCATGCTCAAGGAGGACGTCGACGACGAGGACATCGCCGCCATAGTCAGCCGGTGGACGCACATTCCGGTCAGCAAGATGGTTCAGAGCGAGAAGCAGAAGCTGCTGGCGCTCAGGGACACGCTGCATAAGCGCGTGGTCGGACAGGACGACGCGGTGACGGCGGTGGCGGACGCCGTGCTGAGAGCCAGAGCCGGGATGCAGGATCCCAAGCGGCCCATCGCGTCGTTCATCTTCCTGGGTCCGACCGGAGTCGGGAAAACCGAACTGGCGCGCGCCCTGGCCGAGGATCTGTTCGACGACGAGAGAGCCATGGTCAGGATCGACATGTCGGAATACATGGAGAAGTTCAGCGTTTCACGGCTGGTCGGCGCACCTCCCGGCTACGTCGGTTACGAGGAGGGAGGCCAGCTGACCGAGGCGGTGAGACGGCATCCTTACTCGGTGGTGCTGTTCGACGAGATTGAGAAAGCGCATCCGGACGTGTTCAACATCCTGCTGCAGATTCTCGAGGACGGGCTCGTCACCGATTCCCAGGGGCGCGCCGTGTCGTTCAAGAACACGATCATCATCATGACCAGCAATCTCGGCAGCGACATGATTCTGGCGCACAACGGCGACGCCGATTCCCTGCGGGAGCAGCTGTTCGCGGAGCTGCAGCGTCATTTCAGACCGGAATTTCTGAACCGGATCGACGAAACGCTGATCTTCCATGAGCTGGACAAGAGGCACATGGTCGAGATTGTGGACATTCAGCTGCAGCGTCTCGCCGCGAGACTCCGCAGCCGGAACATCGGGTTCGAGATCACGGATCAGGCCAAGGAATTCGTCGCGGAGGACGGTTATGACCCCGCGTTCGGAGCGCGGCCGCTGAAGAGGGCGATAATACGGCTTCTGGAGACGCCGGTGTCGCGTCTGATCCTCGAGGACAAACTGCTCGAGGGAATGACTCTGAAAGTCGGGCTTGCCGGCGGCGCCCTTCATTTCGAGTGCGCGGGCAGCAACGACTGAGCGCGGCGTGAGTCCCGGCGATCCTGATTTCCGGCTCCCCGCCGGCGGGCCGCCGCAGGCTTGCATTTAATCGGAGTCGGGGTATTGTATTGGCGGCGGCGGCTGCGGTTTCCCGTCCGCCGGCGCGCCGTCCCGCCGCGTGATCCGCGCCTCGGCGTTCGTGCGGACGCACCTGTTCATTTGAATGCAGGAGATTGCAAAGCATGATCGACGGAAGTGACAATTACGCCGCGTGGGAGCGTCACGCCGGTGACATCCTGATTCTTCCCGTCGGAGCCTTCGAGCAGCACGGTCTGCATCTGCCGCTGAAGACGGACATTCTGCACGCCGTTCGCACCGCCGAGGTTCTGGCACGTCATTTCAACGCCGCACTGCTTCCGGCGTTGCCGATCGCGAACAGTCTGGAGCACAGCGGAAGCAGGGGAAGCTTTTCCCTGAGGCCCGACACGCTGATGCGCGTCATCCGTGACATCGCGGACGAGGCCGAGACGCAGAACTTTCACTTTCTCATCGTGGTCAGCGGACACGGAGGAAATTTCGCGCTGAATCCGATCTGCCGCGACATCAACCGCCGCGACTGCGGAATTAAACTCATCCCCGTCTTCCCCACGGAGTTCTACGACTTTCACGACATGGAATGCACGGAGAGGCATATCATGGACATCCACGCCGGAGAAATAGAGACATCGCTCTATCTGGCGCTGGGAGAGAAGCTGATTTCGCCTCTGCCGGAGAGGCGGTCCGCGCAGACCGACGGCGGATCGTACCCGTGGAGACGTCAGGATCTCAACATGTTCGGAATGACGGTGTTGAATCCAGACGGATATCTGGGCATCCCGGACGCCGCCACGCGGGAGAAGGGCGAGAAAATCATGAGGGAGATTGACCGCAATCTCATATCCTATCTGGAAGACCGCATCGCCAGACTGCGGAGACAGCCGCGTTACGGCGGCGCCGGCGGCGTCGCCATGCGCGAACTGCTGCCGGCGGACATGCCGGATCTGCTGAATCTCAGCGGCGCCGCCGGCTGGAATCAGACCGAGACGGATTGGAGTTTCCTGATGGAGCACGCCCCCGTGACGTCTCTGGGGTTCGCTCACCGCGGGAAGGTCGTCGCCAGCGCCGTGCTGCTTCCGTATCCCGACGGAGCCGCGTGGATCGGCATGGTGATCGTCGCTCCGGACTGGCGCGGCAACCGGCTGGCCGGCCGGCTGCTGTCCGAACTGATGGCTCGTCACGGCAAGACGCGGATCTGCAAGCTGGATGCGACTCCGGCGGGGATCCCGGTGTATCAGAAGCTCGGATTCCGGTGCGAGACGCGCATCGTCCGACTGGTCAGGCACAGCGGCGACACCGGGCGGCGGCAAGGGGGAATACGGCCGATGACCTCGGAAGATCTGCTTCAGCTTGTCGCCGCGGACAGGGAGTCGTTTCATGCCGATCGGAGTGATCTGATGCGCCACCTGCATCAATCCGCCTCTCCCGCTCTCACCGACGGAGACGGAGCTTTTCTGCTGTCAAGACCGGGGCGGAGGTTCCGTCAGATAGGGCCGGTGTTCGCGCCCGCTCCGGAAGCCGCTCTCCGTCTGGTGGACGCGGCGGGAGCCGGCGGGACGCCGCTGGTGATTGACGTTCCGGAATGCCAGACGGATTTCCTGGAGAAGCTGGCAGAACACGGATTCCGTGCGCAGCGGGACTTCACCCGCATGGGAATCAACGGGGACGGCGAGGAGGATCTCCGGAAGACGTTCGCAATCGCCGGGCCGGAGTTCGGATGAGCCGTTCCCGCCGTGAATCGGCGGATCGGTTCGCCGCGCGCGGAACGATTTTTATCACGCGGAGCTCCGCAGGACTTCATTGAAAAGCGCCGCCGTCCCGTAGATTGAAGAACCTACCGTTCGCTTCTGTCGTCCCGATCCTGCTTCTCTGATTTTTTGAAACCGCCATTTGCCAGATTCTTTCTTCCGGCGCGTATCCGTCACGCCGGAGCGAATCCCGGCTGAATGCCCGCTTCGGCGCCGTGTTTCCGCGCCGGCCGCGCGGGCTGTCTTTCCGCGGCGTCGCCGGACGCTCTCCCCGCGTTCAGACAGTTTCATGTCCGTCCCGCGTGACTGCCTGCATCGCGCCGGAACCGGTCCGGCCGTTCCGCCGGGAGAAGAACCGCTCATCTTTCCGTTTCTGTCCTCACCGCGATGATTCATGATAATTCAGGCAATTTTCAAAAAAAAAAAAAAATGGCGTTGATACCGCCTTAACTTTCCGCTACAATTGACATCGCGGGGGCAGGGATCCGGCTCGAGATCCGTCCCTGGTCCCCGGCGGATGATTTCGGATCTGCTGTCTCATCCGGGGCGCGGGTACGCATGCTCCCCGGCGTGGAGTGACGATAATGTTTCTACGGAAAGGAACGGCATGTGAAGATGATGAAGACGACGGGAAGAAACGGTTTCACGCTGATCGAGCTTCTGGTGGTGATCGCCATCATCGCGATCCTCGCCGGGATGCTGCTGCCGGCGCTGTCCAAGGCGCGCGCAGCGGCGCAGAAGAGCAACTGCATCTCCAACCTAAAGCAGCTGGCGGCGGGGGTCGTGATGTACGGCAACAACAACGACGACTATTTTCCGATCGCCGGTCTGAAGTGCAAATGGTCCGTCGGAGCCGCCAGCTGGAAAGTGCAGCTGATGCCCTACGCCGGCAAGGATCTGACCGCGCACAACAACGATCAGACGCTGAGAAAGACTTTGTCGACCGGTGTCTTCGCCTGCCCGTCGTGGAGGGCGAACGGCATGACCAACGAGGCTCTGCGGAGCAGTCTCGTTCCTGAAACAGGAAGCGCCGCTCATTGCGGCGGCGGCTACGGATGGAATTACGGAAACGGCGTGGAAAGCGATCCGATACCTCACATCGGCTACGCGGGCGCGTCGTCGGTCTTCGCGTGCAAGATGTCGCGGCTCAAGCAGCCGTCGGAAACGCTGACCGTGGGGGAAAGCTCCGACCACAAGTCCACCGGCGCCACCCAGACGGTCATGGTCTACAGCACCGATCAGAGCTGGGTGGACGGCCGGCACGACGACTACAAGGCCATGGGAATCGCATGGGCGGACGGGCACGCCTCGGCCATGGACAACGTCAAGCTGTTCCTCGGCAAGAAGCGCAATCAGGTGAAAGCGGACGACCGCACCTACTACTTCGCCGCGATCAAGTAGAGGGCAGGAGCGCATCCTCCCCGCCGCGCCCCGCGCGTGCAAGCCCGCGTGCGGGGTGTTTTCGTGCCGTGATTCCCGGACTCTGCCGGACATGCGTGGCGACAGTGGAATATATTTTTCAGGAGCAGGTGCAGCGGTAGGAGATCGCCGGCAAGGCGTGAGCGAAAGAACAGAACTGCGGCCCGATCCGCCGAGACATGCATCCTCGGGGGAGATCTGTCCTCGTCAGCTGAATATCCAGATAATAAGCGATACGAGCAGATCGCCGCCGATCCAGACTATCAGAAAGTGGGCGGCAACGGAGACGGCGGCAGCCAGCAGCGCCAATGGCCAGTGTTTGACCTTGACGCCGGACATGACCAGTATACATGCGCAGCCGACCGCCAGAACCAGAATCAGTTTCAGAATCACTGTCATCGCTTCATCCTTCCGTCTGCCGCACTCCGTCCGACAGGCCGCACGGACGATCGTTTCACCGCCGCATCGGGCTTACTTCTCCGATTGCTTGGAATATTGCCATGGCAACAGTATGTTCTTAAGACGCTCCCATGCGGACATAGACGGATGCCGTCCCGCAGCATCGTGTGACGTATTTTTATGAAATCGGCGCCAAAACGGCGCCATGACAGGCCGAAACGGGATTTTTACGGGTTTTCGCAAGTCGCTGTGCCGCAGTAAATTGAATATGGTCGGGGTGGAGGGAATCGAACCCTCGACTTTCTGCTCCCAAAGCAGACGCGCTAAGCCGCTGCGCTACACCCCGCGCAGCCTTACAATACTTTTCTTCCCGGAAAAAACAACCGCGTCGATTCCCGGCGCATGCAAATTCCGCACAGATGCTGCGTTTTAAACGCGTCCGGAGTGAACGACAACGGGCGGCATGCACCCCTCGGCGTCGCCGAGGGCGGCCGGGAAGGTAGTGTCAAAAATAGTATGAAAAAATGAAAGTACGGGAGCCGTGGGCGGGGG
>CAYODJ010000020.1:0-40638 GCA_964402715.1 uncultured Victivallaceae bacterium | reverse complement strand
AAGAAACACCATGGAGAATGAAGAACAGTCGGTTTTCGCCGTCGTCATGGCGGGCAGAGAGTGCCCCAGTAGCCGCACCGGTCGAAGAGAAGTGGATTCCGAGAAAAATCCTTTCATCCTCAGAAAATAGTACACTTGCAAATCAGCATAACTACAAGCGGAAACGAGACTTTTGAAGTTATCTCAAAGGGAGAAGAATTTCAACATGCTGGGCCGTCTCCACATAATCTGGGATCCGTTCGCGGGAATCCGTCCGCTGATCCGCAATCATTTCCCGCTGCAGCAGCTGATCGTCCGTAACATCGCACTGCGGTACCGCGGTTCGCTTCTGGGGCTGCTCTGGAGTTTCGTGCAGCCGCTGATGATGCTCTGCATCTACACTTTCGTGTTCGGATGCGTCTTCAGGGCGCGCTGGGGAGTCGAGCATGAGACCAGCAGCGCGTTCGCCGTCATCATGTTCTGCGGGGTGGCGTTCTACACGCTGTTCAGCGAAAGCGTCATGGCGAACTGCTCGGTGATTCTGTACAATCCCAACTACGTGAAGAAAGTGATTTTCCCGCTGGAACTGCTGCCGTTCGCCCAGGTCTGCTCCACTTTCCTGATCGGGCTGGTATGGATCCTGCTCCTCTTCCTCGGCGTGGTTTTCATTTACGGCCGGATCTCATGGAACATGCTTTTCATGCCTCTCCTGCTGACACCGCTCTTTCTGCTGACGTGCGGGATCTGCTATCTCGTCGCCTCTCTCAGCGTCTACATCCGTGATACGCCCTACGTCGTCGGCGTTCTCCTGCAGATCACGTTCTTCATGACTCCGATCTTCTACCCTGTCGAGGCGGTTCCGGAAAAATACCGGCTGCCGCTTCAGCTGAACCCGATGACGCTGATGATCGACGAGGTGCGCAGGGTCTTCATCTACGGCGTCCCGCTGAACTGGCGGCTGTGGGCCGTGAGCATGCTCGTCTCCATGCTGACATATCACCTGGGGTTTGTATGGTTCCATAAAACGAAGCGGGGGTTCGCCGATGTCCTCTGAAGTGGTATTTCAGGTACGGAACGTCTCCAAGGTGTTCGAAATGTATTCGCGCCCGGCGCACCGTCTTCTGCAGACGCTTTTCGCCGGACGAAAAAGATTCTACAGGGAATTCCGTGCGTTGAACGACATCAGCTTCGACATCCGCAGGGGAGAGGCGGTAGGCATCATCGGGAAGAACGGAGCGGGCAAATCCACTCTGCTGCAGATCCTGGTGGGAACGCTCGCGCCAACCTCCGGAAGCGTACGGTCGGCCGGCCGCGTGGCCGCCCTGCTGGAACTGGGCAGCGGATTCAATCCGGAATTCACCGGCAGGGAAAACGTCATGATGAACGCCGCCATACTCGGACTCAGCAGGGAGCAGGTTCTCTCGAAATTCGACGAAATCCAGACGTTCGCCGACATCGGCGCCTTCATCGATCAGCCCGTCAAGACCTATTCCAGCGGCATGATGGTGCGCCTGGCGTTCGCAGTCCAGATCATGGTCGAACCTGACATACTGATCGTGGACGAGGCGCTGGCGGTCGGCGACGCCGCCTTTCAGAGGAAATGTTACGCCAGACTGGATTCCCTTCTGGCGCGGGGAATGACGCTGCTTCTGGTCACGCACGACACCGAAACCGTGAAGCAGAAATGCGGCCGCGTGCTATTCCTCAGCGAGGGAAGTCTCCGCTACGACGGCCCCGCGCTGGACGGCGTCGCGGAGTATATGCGATCACTCTTCCCGAAAGAGACGGAAAACACGCCCTCTGAACCGCAGACGCCTCCCGCCGCCGCGCCGACGCCCGCGAAAGCAGAATTCGTCTACGCGCTGATGAATGAAGACATTCACAGGAACAAATGGGGCATCGGCGGCGGGCGCTTCCTCCGGCTGGCGCTTCACGGGCTGGAAGCGCCGAACATTCTGCGCACTCCCTGCCGTTTCACCGTCGAGCTGGAAGCCTCGTGGGATTCCGCGAAAGTGGAGGAATTCATCAGAAAAAACGATCTGGAAAGCAACGTGATGATCGGAATCCGAATCGTCGACGTCAGGAACATTGTGCTCTTCGGAACCAACACCTTTCTGGAGAACAGGAGAATCGCTCCGGCCCTGCGGCATGCCACGGTCCGTTTCGCGATTGATTTTCCAATGCTGAAAAACGGAGATCTGTTCCTGACGTTCGCACTTTCGGTCGGCACCATGGTCTCCCATGTGCATCTGCTGTGGGATGATCTGATCGTTCAGCTGAAAAGCGTCAGCCCCGCATTGAGCGACGGCATGGTGCATTTCGACACCGCAACGACAATTCTGCAGGAGGTCAGATGATCGGGTTTCTCAAGAAATCTTATTCGTTTCTCTTTCCCTTCCGCAAAGCGGTTTCCGAGATCTCCGCCGCCCTGAAAGAGATTTCGACGGAACAGGAACAAACCCAGCGACATCTGCTGCAGATTCTCGGACACATCAAGGAGGAACAGGAGAAGCTCTCCATGCAGGAGAAGGAACTCGCCCTCGCCGTGACCGCGGGCGTGGACGCGATCGGGAGACATCTGAACGTCATCTCCGACACGCAGAACGCCTGCCGGCGGGAAATTCTGGAATACGCGAAAGGCCTGGGAAGCACGTCCGACAAAATCTTCAATCTGACATCAGCTTCCGGCGCCGTTCTGAAGGAGCAGTTCGGCGACGGCGCGCCCGGCCGCATGGACGCCCGCTTCGGAGAACTCGCCCTCGCCGTGACTGCGGGCGTGGACGCGATCGGGAGACATCTGAACGTCATCTCCGACACGCAGAACGCCTGCCGGCGGGAAATTCTGGAATACGCGAAAGGCCTGGGAAGCACGTCCGACAAAATCTTCAATCTGACATCAGCTTCCGGCGCCGTTCTGAAGGAGCAGTTCGGCGACGGCGCGCCCGGCCGCATGGACGCCCGCTTCGCGGACATCCTGCGCCGCGCCGATGAACTCGAAACGACAACCGGCAGTCTGGCACGGCAGACGGAGGATCTTCAGAAACAGACAATCCGCAGCGTCATTCAGACCAGATGGCGTCTCTCCGACGATTTGTCGGCGCAGAAAAGGGAGCGGCGGGAAGAAATCGTCCGGTGCCCGCTGTGCGGACATTCCGGAAAGAAGTCCGCCTATGAGACGAAGCAGTCCTTCTGCGTGTTCGGCGGCGGAAGACTGGAACGCTACGTCTGCCCGGACTGCGATCTGATTTTCGGTCCGCTCAAGATGCTGGAGCTCTCTCCGCAGGAGCTGCGGGAGGAGTACGAACAGAACTATTCCGTGTTCCGCGAGTCGGACACCGGGCCGTATGAGATCGCCCTTTTCTACGCCATGCGGCCGCGGAAGGAGCATGTTTATCTGAACTACGGAGCCGGCGGATGGAACGACACCGGCCGTCAGCTGCGGGAAAGCGGATTTCAGGTGTATGACTACGAGCCGTTCGCTCCGGTCCGCAGGGAGGAGTGGATCATCACCGACAGGGAACGGCTCGGAAGAATGCGGTTCGACGGAATCTTCTCCAACGATCTCATCGAGCATCTGCGGTTCCCCGTGGAGGAGCTCCGTTTCATGAAATCAATTCTCAGACCAGGCGGAAAGATGTATCACGCCACCGGATGTTACGAATACGCGTTTGAATACACGCGATTCCACCTCTTCTACTTCACGGGGCGATCCCTGCCTCTCCTTGCGCAAAAATGCGGACTGAAAGTGGAACTGACCGGGCGGATTCATCCCGGGCAGTCCTCCCTGCGGTACGCCATCTTCACGACAGGCAACCCTGAACAGGGAGACGGACGGAAATGAAACGGACGCTGCTGTTCATAGGACACCACTTCCACAGCCGGACGAAGTCGAACCGTTTCATGATGGAGCTGATTGAGAGAGAATTTGAAATTGAAACCTGCTCCGTCGTCCCGGACTGCGTGGGGGACGAAGCATGCATGACCTCCCTGCGCCGGAAGCATTACGACGTCGTCCTCTGCTGGCAGGTCATGCCCTCGATCGAAACATTGAAGCGGTTCTGTTCGTTCGATTTCGGAGTCTTCTTCCCCATGGCCGACTATTACTACCTGGCGGCCAAGGATGTTTCCGACCCGATCTGGCGGGAGTATCAGGATTTTCAGATTATCTCCTTCTCCAGGAAGATGCATGACGAGCTGGCCGCCAACGGATTTTCCTCCCATTATTTCCAGTATTTTCCCGAACCGGCGACGCATTTCCGCGAGGGGGACGCCGACGCCGTGTTCTTCTGGCAGAGGGTGTCCCACATCAACATCTACACCGTGCTCTCTCTCCTGAAGAACTGGGGGATCCGGCGTCTGCATTTCCATCGTTCGCTCGATCCGGGCGAGACCTACTTCCCGCTGCCTTACGAGCATCAGGGGAAGCTGCATGTCACATACTCGTCATGGTTCGACAGCAGGGACGACATGCTCAGGCGCATGGACGAATCCGCGCTGTACGTCGCATCGAGATATTGCGAAGGGATCGGCATGTCGTTCCTGGAGGCGATGGCGCACGGACGCTGCGTGATAGCGCCGGACGAGACCACGTTCAACGAGTATATCGAGGACGGCAGAAACGGCCTTCTCTTCCGCCCCGCCTGCCCGCGTCCGCTTAACAGGCCGGAGATCAGGACAATCCAGAAGAACGCGTACGAATTCATCCGCGAGGGATACCGCGAGTGGAAAGTCAGACGGAATGAAATCGTGCCTCTTTTCACCATAAAGGCGTCGAAGGATCCCGAAAAGATCAGGAAACTGGAGACCGTCTGGCGCCGGCGTCGGAGAATCACGCCGGCCGGGGACAATCCGCTGCGGAGTCTGCGCGGCGCCCCTTTCGGAAAAATGAGAAAATACATGGACATCGTCCGGAACAGATCGGGCGGTTACCATCGCGTCTCGGAAAGGAAATTCTGCGGAATCCGCTGGTTTATCAAGATGGAACGGAACGACCGGAGAAGAATTTTCATCATCGTCCTGGGAATTCCTCTTTTCTCCGTCGACTTTCAGGAGGATAATTGAAAATGTCCCGTGTCTCTCTCTCCTCCGCCGGAGCCCGGCCTGTACTGACTGTCGTCACGGTCGTGCTGAATATCGTAAAGAACAGAAGGGAGACTTCGTTCCGCAACTGTGTCGACTCCGTCGCCGCTCAGACCTGTCCGGGAATCGAGCATCTCGTCGTCGACGGGGACTCGGCGGACGGAACGACGGAACTGCTGCGGGAGCTGTCCGGACGCGGCGGGCTCCGCTTCATCTCCGGAAAGGATCGCGGCATCTACGACGCCATGAACAAGGGAATCCGCGGCGCCGCCGGCAAATATATCGTGTTCCTCAACTCCGACGACGCCTTTCTGGACAGCGGAGCGGCCGAAGCCGTCATTTCCTCCATGGAGAAGGCGGACGCCGACTATTCCTATGCCGACGCCGAGGTGTACACGGCCAATCATTCCTCGCTGCTGTATGTCAGGAAAGGCACCGTTCTGGACATTCCCTACGGCTACTATCCCTGTCATCAGACATTCTTCGCGAAGAAGTCGGTTCTGGAAAAGCTGGGCGGATTCCATGAGAATTACATGGCGAACGACAATCTTCTGATGCTTCAGATCATCTCCGGCGGATGGAAAGGAGTCTACGTCCCCCGGTCGATCGTCGCATTCCACGAGGGCGGCGCATCCGAAAAGATGATCGCGGCGAAGGAACGCATGAAGCGGGAGCACATCGCGTTCTTCACGAAGGAATGCGGACTGCCGCTCTCCGAAGAGGAACTTTCGCTCCTGTATGAAAAGCAGATTTTTCACGGCGGTCTGCCGTATGAACGGCTCGTCGAAATCGGACTGCGTCTCGGAAACCCGGAATGGGTGCGGGGTTATTTCACCAGCTGTCTGGAACACGCGCGCCCGCGGCCGGCGCCGGCGAGGCGGACGCTGTGCAGAATCCGGCTCTTCTCATATCTGCCGTTCCTGACGTTTCATCTCTTCTGATGAACGGCCGTCATCCGGAAAGACACACGACATGATTTCGGTTGTCACGGTAACTCTCAACGCGGAGAAGACACTGGAGGAGACGTTGGTCAGCATCGTCCGCCAGACCTGTCAGGATTTCGAGATTGTGGCGGTGGACGGGGGCTCCACCGACTCCACCTTAGACATCTTCGACAGATACGGCGCCCGCATCGGGACGCTGATCAGCGAAAAGGACTCCGGCATCTACAACGCGATGAACAAGGGCGTCCGCGCGGCGAAAGGCGATTTCCTGTTCTTTCTGAACGCTCAGGACACCCTCTATTCCGAACATGTCTTCGCCAAGGCGACTGATGCGTTCAATTCCGCACGCAGACCGCTCATTGTCTTCGGCGACGTCTTCTTCACCAACAGGAGCGGCATCCCCCGTTCCCGGCTTCTGCAGGAGCCGGACGCGGTGAGATCATACCGGAACGCCGGGTACAACGATCCGGCGATCTGCCATCAGGCGATTTTTTATCACCGGCGCCTTTTCGAAGCCGTGGGCGGCTACGATGAAAAGTACCGGATCTACGCGGACTACGACTTCAACATCCGCGCATTCCACTACGCGCGCGACCGGTATGTCTACATACCTGAAATCATATCGAATTTCGATCTCGGCGGAGTGAGCACCATCGTCAGCCCGAAATACGGCAGAATCCAGACACGTGAACACGCGGAGCTGCAGCTCAAGAAGAAGCGTCTGTGGAAGAAGGCGGAGAAGAGGGCGTTTCTCCTTTCGAAATCGTTCACCCCCGCCGGCGGAGGATACTACATTCAGTTCTGCGGAGTACGACTCGACTGGAGCGCATTCGTCAAACACTTCGCCCTGGGAAAGCTCGATCTGCCGGTCCTCTTCAATTTCGCCGAGGAGCTGCCGAGGGAACTGCACGTTTCCGGATTCCATCCGCCGGAGAACTGGGGCCGCTGGATCGACGGACGCAGGGCGGAGATTAAGTTTCCGCTCAGAAAACGGAATCAGGAGGAGCTTGTCCGTATCTCCATGCGGATC
This sequence comes from uncultured Victivallaceae bacterium, assembly GCA_964402715.1. Classification (GTDB taxonomy): domain Bacteria; phylum Verrucomicrobiota; class Lentisphaeria; order Victivallales; family Victivallaceae; genus CALXOD01. The sequence continues at coordinate 33,606 of CAYODJ010000020.1, read as the reverse complement.
TGTCTCTGTCTGCTGCGGGACGTGAGGCTGACGCTTCTGCTGAACCGCCGGCCGATCGGCCTGAGGACGTTCTCTCCCGGAACGACGGAGAAGACCTCGGACGTCGATGAGGAATTCCTCGTCGCCGGCGGCCGCCTGCTTTCCGGAAAGAACACGTTGGAATTCCTGGTGGACGGGTGCTCCGTTCCGAAAGAGAAGGGCGTCAGCGGCGACGGCCGGCTCCTGGGAATCGGAATCCGCACCCTGCGGATCGAAACTCATGCCGTCATCCCGACGGAAAGAAGAAAGTGGTATGAGTTCGCCAGACCGCTGACCCTTCCCTTCCGGTTCTCGGGATATTACACTCCGGAGAAATGGGGCGCATGGCTGCGGCGGGAGGCGAGCATGGATCTCCTCCCCGTCGCCGGCGGGGGCGGTCCGCTCAGGATGGCCGTCGCCTACCGCGCTTTCCTTGGCGGAATCGACAAGCTCCGTCTCGTCGTGGAGGCCGACGGCGTCGGAATCATGGACGTCCGCTTCCCCGATGATCTGCCGGAACATGGAATTCTGCATCTCGATCCCTGCGCGTCTCCCGGGGACGGCGGAAGATCGGTTCATCTTGTGTTCCGCACGGAAAATCCCGTCGACGTCCGCAGACTTTTCAATTCCGACGACGAACGGCTGCTGGGAATCGGTTTCGAGCGCATCTGCTTCCTTTCGGAGGGTGATGAACTTCCCCCGCCGCCGGGGGGAACGGGAACGGAGCGGCAATGAACCGTCCGTCCCCATATCCGGCGGTGTCCGTGATTCTTCCGACGCTGAACGCCAGAACATTTCTGGAGGAGAGAATCGGATCCATCCTGAATCAGACTTTCCGGAACTGGGAGCTGATCATCGTCGACAGCCGCTCGGACGACGGCACATGGGAATATCTGAACCGGATCCGGAGCCGCGGCCAGGAGATTTTCCGCTATCAGGTGCCGAAAGGCCTGTATCAGGCATGGAATTTCGGCATTTCAAAGGCGCGCGGGACCTACGTCTACATCGCGACCGCCGACGACACCATGAAGCCGGACTGTCTGGAGCGGATGGTGAACGCGCTGGAGGCGCACCCGGGGTGCGACATCTGCGATTCCATGCTGGAGCTGCTGGATTCCGACGGAAGGGAAGTCGGCGAATCATCCGTGAATTTCGTCGCGCACTACTGGCATTTCGACTTCCCCAGGAATCAGGCGCACGTCAGGAAAAGACCTCACGACTTCTTCCTCCACCTGGGAGGGAAAACGGTCTACACGTCGATCACGCAGATTCTGATCCGCAAATCCCTCTTCGAAAAAACCGGACCGTTCCAGACATGTTTCGGGCGCAGCGCCGATTTTCAGTGGGGAATGCTGGCCGCGCTGCATGCCGACGTCGTCTACCTTCCCATGAAGCTGGCCTCGTGGAGGCTGCATTCCGGACAGGCGACGGCCGCGGATCCGGAGGAGAGCCGCCGCGACTTCCCGCTGATGCTGGAAATGGCCGAACGGATCGTCGGGGAACTGCGCGATCCGGTGCTGAAGAAGAAATCGATGCGGTTCATCCGTCTGATGTATTTCAAGTCCCTGCTGCTCTCGGCGAAGCGGCTCTCGGACGGAACGGCGGTGCTCCGATCCGCGTTGCTCGCGTCGTTACGGCATCCGCTGATGTTCGCGGAGTTCGCCGTCCGATCGCTCCGGTTCCGCGGAGAGAGCAGTCTGTGGCCGATCCGCGCGTACGATTCCATGATCCTGTCGCGCATGCGCGGACTGCGCCTCTCGCATCTGATTGTCGCGGAAGAGGACGCGGAGGCGGGCGCATGTCCGGATCGTCCCGTTCCGGAACTGCGGGACCCGATCCCCGCCGGAGCGGACGGGCGCGCGGCGCGGCATGGAAAGACTCCCCACGGAGATCACGCGGCGGCCGCCGCAGTCAGTGAATCGCGCTCCCGGAGCACACCTCGCTGTAGTCCGGCTCCGCGAGATTGAAGACGCCGTCCGCCGCGGCCGGCGACTCCAGTTCGTCGATTCCGTCGACGAGTCCGTCCAGATACTCGCGGACGCGCCGCGCCGTCTCCTCCAAACGGGCGATCAGCCCCGCGTTGCGGATCTGGATCGTCTCCAGTCCGAACGGTTTCGCGCAGACGAGCCACTGGGCGCGGAACGAGGAGTCGAACTCGCGCACCGCCGCGATGACCGCCGGAATCATCGACGCGGCGACCATCCTCAAAGCCGCCCGGTCGTCGACGTCATAGGCCGTCACCAGCGTGTCGCGCAGCTCGATCTTCTTGATCAGAAGATCCAGCGCGTTGACGATGTGTTCGAAATCCCCGGCCGACTTGTCCTCCTCGTGCGGAACAAGCCTGCCGAGCAGCTTCTCGTAGAAGGCGAGGATCTTCGGCTCGAACTCCGGATCGCGCCGCAGGCACTCGTCGAAATAGACGCCCTGCAGCGGATCATCCCAGATCAGCGCCGCTGGGGACACCGTGTAGCTTTCCCCGTTCGACGTCAGTTTCGCCTGAATGCCGCCGGCGGCCGCGCACGCCCGGAAGTTTCCTCCGCAGACCGCGCCGAATCTCGCGGCCGTGCTCCTGACGTCGTCCGGATCCGCTCCGAACGCGAGATCCGCGGAGTAAACCGCCCCGGCCAGAGCCGAGTCGTAGTTGCAGTAGCCGCCGTCGTCGCCCCACATCGTGAAGAACAGCTCGCGCACCCGCATTCCGCGGCACGCCTCTATGCAGGGGATCACCGTGGACTTCGTCAGATCGTGGTCGTACCACAGTCTCTTCCACGTGCGGATGCCGGATGCCATCACCGGCTCGAAGCCGATGTCGCGGTGACGCTGAATCATCTTCTCGTAGGTCGCCGCGTCCTCGTGATAATAGTCCCAGTAGACCAGCCGGACGTTGTCCGGAATCTTCCTCCTCACATCCTCGGGGATGGGGCTCGCGACGTCGTAGTAGTTCAGTTCCGGATTGCTCAGCCGGAAGTACATGTCCGACCAGATCATCGGCGACAGACCGTGCTTCCCGCAGATGCCGTTGACTCTGCCCAGATGGCGGTTGAACAGCTCGAACGCGGACTCGTAGCCGCGGCGGTCCATGAAGCGGCCGCGGCCGAGATCATGGGTTTCGTCCATGCCGACATGGATTCTGCGGCTGCCGAGCGCCTCGCTCCAGAACGCCGCCATCTTGTCGATGAGCTCATAGGTCCGCGGCTCGTCCACCATGAGCACCGTGGACGTGTCGGCGACGCCGCCGTAGGCTCCGCGCCAGCGGAGGATCTGCCCCAGATGTCCGAGCGTCTGGATGCATCCGACCAGTTCGACGCCCAGCTTCGACGCGTAGGCGTCCAGTTCCCTGATTTCGTCCTTCGAATAGGCGCCGCGCATGTAGCCGAAGAACGGCTCGCCCTGAAGCCGGTAGACGTCCTCGGTGTAGAGCATCGCCAGATTGTATCCGCAGAGCGACAGCCGGCGCAGCCACATCCTGATGTGATCCGTCCGCATGACCATGTTGCGGGAGACGTCCAGCATGACGCCGAGCGTCCTGAACGGCGAGACCTCCTCGCCGTCGCGCCCCGCCAGCGCCGCGCCGATTCCGCGCGCGGCGGCGGCGACCGAGCTGTACTCTACGAGCGCCTCCCCGGCGGAGCGGACGACGCGCACCAGAGTCCCGTCCGCGCCGACCCGCCGGAACCTCAGCCTGACCCCGCGGCCGCCGTCGTCGACCGGATATTCCTCGCCCAGGGCGTAAAGCAGTTCGAACAGTTCCGCCGGAGTATCCTCGCGGCGCCACACCAGCGCGGGCAGACGGCTCATATGCTTACGAACCTTTCCTTGCTTTGAAAAACGTATCCGGGACGTCTCTCCCCCTCCCGACGGACGCGGAAGCCGGGACGCGGCGCCGTCCGCACGGGCGGAATTCCGTACGGGCTAAAGGCGGAAAATCTTGTCGAGATCGAATTTCGACTCCGCCTTGAGCGTCACCAGCGTCTTGGTGTGGATGATGCCTCTGATGTCCCTGGTCATCTTCGTGGCGATTATCTCCGCGAGCTCGGCGTTCGTGTTCACGCGGATCATCACCACCAGATCGTACTCGCCGGCGACCGTGTACACCTCCGTGACGCCGTCGATGTCCTTGACGTCGTTGATGACCTGCCGGAGCATCGGCCGCTCCACATTGACCAGAACAATGCCTGTAACCATGAAAACTCCTTTCCGTACCGCTGGTTGAGGAAGCAACAAGTGAAAACCCGCCGCCGGGAGGGAGTCACGCGGCGCATGCCGGAGAAGACCCGCCCCCCGCCGAATCTTACAATAGCCGGAACGGCGGGAATTGCAAATCACTTTCCCGGGCGGCCGCGGACGGCCCCCGCGCCGCGGGGGCCGGGGTCATTTCACGAAGTAGGTCTTCAGCGGCGGAAATCCGTTGAACTCGACCGAGCAGTAGCTCGCGGTGTACGCGCCCGTGGAGAACCAGTAGACCCGATCCCCCGCCTTGATGTACGACGGCAGCGGATTGCGGAAATACTCGTACATGATGTCCTGGCTGTCGCAGGTGGGGCCGGCGATGATGAAATCCTCCGTCATCTCGCCGCGCGACTCGCAGTACAGCGGATAGCGGATGCTCTCGTCCCATGTCTCCACCAGTCCGTTGAACTTCCCGGTGTCCAGATACACCCATTTGTCCACGCCCATGGAGGACTTCTGCGACACCAGAACCACCTCGGACACCAGCACCCCGGACTCCCCGACCAGCGACCGTCCCGGCTCCAGAATGATTTCGGGGAAGTCGTCGCCGAAATCCTCCTCGAGGTAACGGCAGATTTCGTCGGAGTAGACCTCCATCGGGTTGGTCTTGGAGATGTAGCTCGCGGGAAAGCCGCCGCCCATGTTGATCAGGCTGAGCTTGACCCCCTCGCCCTTCAGGTAGTCGAAGATGTAGCGCACCTTGGCTATGGCGGAGTCCCAGACGCCGATGTCCCGCTGCTGGGAACCGACATGGAAGGAGATCCCGCAGGGATTGAGTCCCAGCTCCCGAGCCAGCATCACCAGGTCGATCGCCATGTCGGGATGGCATCCGAACTTCCGCGAGAGGGGCCAGTCCGCCGTCTCGGCCCCCTCGCTGAGGATCCGGCAGAACACCCGCGACCCCGGGGCCTCGCGGGCGAGGTTGCGGATGTCGGACTCGCTGTCCGACGCGAAGAGACGCACGCCGCGCTCGTAGAAGTAGCGGATGTCCCGCACCTTCTTGATGGTGTTGCCGTAGCTTATGCGATCCGGAGAGACCCCCAGCGAAAGCACTCTGTCGAGCTCGTAGATCGAGGCGATGTCGAAGCACGATCCGAGGTCGCGGAGCAGCTCGATCACCTCCGGCGCCGGATTGGCCTTCACCGCGTAGTAGATCTTGGCGAACTTGAAGTACTTGCGCAGCTCCTCGTACTTCGTGCGTATGATGTTCAGATTGACCACCAGGAACGGAGACTCGTGACGGTCCGCCTCCGCGCGGATGCGCTCCCAGTCGGCAGCGTCGTAGTAGTCCTGAATGTTGATTCGCATTGCCACTTCCCCATTCATTAGACCGGAACGCCGGAGAGCGGTTCATGCGACGGAATCCCCGCCTCGCGGCTCCGCACTCCCCCCGGGCCGCGCCGCCGCGCCACGCGGCGCGCCGGACGGATCCGCAGCGTCCGTGAAGACACCGGAACGGCCGTATCCGAAACAGGTGTGAAATATTACCCGCAAACCCCCGGATTGCAAACATGGAAAAAGTTTTTCCGGATTTTTTTGCCGGCGCGGGGAAAGATCCGCCGGCGGCCGCCCCATGCGGCGGCGCGGGGCCGGCAGCCGCTAGAACAGATCCCGCCGCTGCTTCCGGATCTCCAGCTCGGCGTAGTCGGCGAGCTCGAGCAGAATCTGCTCCCTCCGTTCGGGCGGCAGCGCGTCGAACAGGCCGAGCAGCCGGTTCTCGTCCGCGGACAGGCTTCCCAGCTCGTACGGCGAGGCGTCGCCGGCCTCGGACCGGAGACGCGCGAGCCAGTCGCCCCGGTCCCGGCTCGACAGGACGTCGAAAACGTCCAGGAGAATCTTCTGATCGCTGACCAGCTCCACCAGGTCGTGATGCCGCCGCGCGGGCGATCCGATCCGCGGAGGCGGGGCGAACGCGAGCTCCGAGTCGTTCCCGATGAGGTACGGTTTCAGAAACGGGTAGATCTTGTCCCACGTCTCCTCACGTATGATGTTCGTCCTGCGGGTGGCGAACTTGCGCAGCGTGTGGAGACCGACTCCGGTGCGCCTGGACAGTTCGTTCAGCGAAAGCGCCTCGACGCACAGGTCGAACGCCTTGACGACGTCGTCCGTTATCTTCTTCATATGCCGTGCTCCCCTGAGAAATGCGCGCCGGACGCGCTAGAAAACCACGAAGACCAGTCCTGCGGTCAGCATCAGCGCCGCGACCGCGAGCAGAGCCAGCCGCGCCTTCGCGTAGTCGCTCTCCGGCCGCTGCGGAAGGACGGCGTTGTGCGCCAGCCGGTTGAAGCTCTGAGTGTGGACGTACCGTCTGAGGTTCCGGCGGCGGACCTGCCGCCGTTCGTCCTGCCACAAATTGTCGCCGTCGATCTCCACCGGCCGTTCCTCCGCGCTGACTCCCGGGAATATACCCCTACTTCGCCCGCAAATCAACACCGCCGGCGACGGCCGCCGCGCGCGGAATCGGCGCTGATAATCGCGAAAGCATTTGCCGGAGCCGTCATTTTCTGCTATATTACGCAGCTGAACCGGCCGACGGACGGCCGGCACGCGGAAACATCTCATGGAACGCATCTACACGATAAGACTTGAAAACGGCTCGTTCTATCAGGCCCGCGCCGCGATCGAGCTGGGACTGTCGGTACACGACCAGTGCGTGGTCCACAGGAACTTCTACTACGACATCGGCTCGGTCGCCCGCGTGGGCGCCGCGCTGGAGCAGAACAAGGGCATGGAGATGCCGGTGATTCAGCGGAAGGCCGACGTCGGCGACGTCAACAACGCCGCAGCCAACAGAGGCCGCTGCCGCGACGCCATGCGCACCGCGCAGGAGCTCGTCGGACGGCTGGGGCTGCCGATGAAGCTGCTCAACGCCCTGTACTCCCTGGACGGCAGGCTGCTGACGATCCAGTTCAACGCGGACGGCCGGGTGGACTTCCGGGAGCTGGTCAAGGAGCTGTCGCACGCGCTGAACACCAGAATCGAACTGAGGCAGATCGGCGTGCGCGACGAATGCTCCATCCACGGCGGAATCTCCGTGTGCGGCCAGGTGCTGTGCTGCTGCCGTTTTCTCAAGGAGTTCAACTCCATCAACGTGCGCATGGCCAAGGATCAGGATCTGTCGCTGACTCCGGCCACCATCTCCGGGATCTGCGGCCGCCTGAAATGCTGTCTCAGATTCGAGCACGAGGGCTACCTGGAGCTGGGGAGAAACATGCCCCGCAAGGGCGACAGATGCGAATGCCCGTCGGGACGCGGGCGCGTCTGCGACCGCAATCTGCTGACGCAGGAGGTGACCGTCTGCCTGGAGGACGGCAGCCAGGTCCGCTGCGGACGGGAGGACGTCCATGTGCTCCCGCCCGACAGAAGCCGCCAGCGCCAGCACAAGGGCGGAGACAGAAAGACGACCGACGGCGGGGCGCAGGATACGAAGGAGCCGCGGAACGCGGAGAAAGCGGATTCGCGCCGGAGCGGCCAGCCGGCCGGACAGACGCGGTCCGCCGCAGGGGCGGACGGACGTCAGCGCCGGGGCGAAACGGCCGCCGACGACGGCGGCCAACCGTCGGAGTGAGCGAGATTGCCGGACACATCCACATCCCGGCCGCCGGACGGCGCTGCGGAACTGAGCTTCCTCTCCGGACTGGACGCCTCCGGCTTTCCGGCGGGTCCGGGCGAGACGCTGGACGAGTACCTCGCGCGGCTGAGGGAAAGACGCGGGCAGCTCGACAGACTGGATCGGGATCTCAGGGAGCATGAAACCGTCACGCTGTTCGGAACGGCCGTGGTCTCGGCGGCGGACCGTATTCCGGACGACGTCGTCGCGGAGGCCGCCGCCATCACCGAGCCGCTCTACGGATTCTCCTTCCGCGAATTTCCCGGGTTCTTCCTCTCGCGCAGCATCGGCTGGCTGTGGGGTGGGTGCATGATCTGCGACACGGACATTCCGCTGTCGGTGTTCTTCATACGCGCAAGTTTCCGGAACCGCCGCCGTTTCTTCATCTACGACCGCCGGGAGCTGCTGGCGCACGAACTGTGCCATTCGTTCCGTCAGGAGCTGCGTGACACGGAACTGGAGGAATTCTTCGCCTATCAGACCAGTCCGTCGCGGCTGCGCCGGTATCTGGGAAACTGCTTCATCAGGCAGCGCGACGCGCTGCTGTTCACAATCCCGGCGCTGCTGCTGATGATCACGCAGACGCTGCAGTCGTTCGTCTGGCCCCGTCTGCCGGTGTGGCCGTTCTGGGCGGCCGCCCTCGGATACCCGCTGTGGCTGCTGCTACGCAACGCGGCGGGCCGTGCGGAGTACTTCCGTGCGCACGGGAGGCTGCTGGATTTCGGTGTCCGGAATCCGCGCGCCGTCCTCTTCCGCATGACCGGCGACGAACGGCGGGCCGTCGGAACCATGAAGCGGCGTTCGGAGCTGGAGGCGATGGCGGACGGCGCGATCGCCGCCGGCGAGGTCCGCTGGCGGGTCATACGGCATCGTTTTCTTCAATCCGCAACAGTCTGACGACGTTAGGAGGTGTCTCCCATGCGGTTATCCGAGCTGACGCGTTTTCTGGACGAGGAACTGAATCTGGACGCTTTCTCGTCCGATCACTCCAACAACGGACTGCAGGTCCAGGGGCGATCCGAAGTCAGAACCGTCGCCGCAGGGGTGGACGCGTCTCTGGCGCTGTTCGACGCGGCGCGCGACGCCGGGGCGGATCTGATCCTGGTGCATCACGGTCTCAGCTGGGGGGCGGAGCCCCGCCGCTTCACCGGCGTCGCGGGGACGAGGCTGAACGCGCTGTTCAGCCGCGGCATGTCCCTGTACGCGGCTCACCTTCCGCTTGACGCCCACGGGACGTACGGCAACAACGCCCGTCTGGCCGCCGTTGGCAATTTGAAGAATCTGCGCCGCTGCTGCCGCTGCTGCGGAGTCGACGTCGGATTCCGCGGCGAGCTTCCCGAACCGGCCGGCGCGGAGGAATTCGCCGCAGTCTACGAACGCCGGCTGTCCTGCCGCGCCCGCGTATTCGGCCGCCCGGGCCGGATGATCAAATCGGTGTACGTGGTCTCAGGATGCGCCGGATGCGACGCCCTGCAGGACGCTGCGGACTGCGGCTGCGACGCGGTTCTGACCGGGGAATTCACCCACATCATGCATCATGTCGCCGCCGAGCTGAATCTTCCCGTCATCGCGCTGGGACACTACGCGTCGGAGACCGTCGGCGTGCGGGCGCTCCTCGACGTCGTCGCGGCGAAATTCCGTCTGACGACCAGATTCATCGACCTTCCGACGGGACTGTGAAAAAATGAAGAAACATCCTCGACTGCTGCTGATTCTGACGATCATGGCACTGGCGCTGTCCGGCTCCGGCTGCCGCACCGCGACGACTGCGGATGGCGAACCCTGCTACGGACTGAGCGGTTCGGAAAAGGAGGAGCTCGTCGATCTGGCCCGCGAATCCCTGCTCCGGCCCAACAAGATACTCTCAGAAGAGGAGACTCTGCGCATCCGCGACGGCGCACCGGAAATCGACATACGCTACAACGGCGACAAATCCGGCAAGGCGAAGGTGACATGGGATCTGCCGACGAGAAAAATTTCAGTGATCTTTCTTGACAGTCTCGTCGAAGACGACTCCCGCCGCCGGATTATGGAAGTGACCCCGAAGCAGAATGGCGTCATCATCGACCGCAGTGCGGCTCCGACGGCGTCGCCGTCCGCGAAGAAGTCGCCGGCCGGCACTTTCCGCCGCTCTGGCGGCGCGCGCCGTAGAAACTGACGATTTCCGCCGCCGTGCAGAGGAACCAGATCCGCACAACCTGGTGAAAAACAGGTTCCGGCGGGTTCGTGCAGGAGGTGACCGTGAAGAACAGCAGCCGACAACGCCGTCCCTGTCCGCTCATGGAGACGGGCGCCGCCGCGCTGCTTCTTCTCCTGCTGGCCGGCTGCGGCGCGACCATGTGTCTGTCGCCGGAGGACACATGGCGCAGGGACATAAGGATCGTGAAGAGCGACGGCGTCGAAACACTTTCGCTGTCCGGATTGTGCTCTCACAGCGCATGGGGGGTCGACAGACTGGTTCTCCGCGAAGAAGGGGACGGGTTGTTTCTGACCATCCTTCTGAAGCCGCGCGGAAACGGCGATTTCAAGTACGACGTCGTCATCGGTGACAAAATCAACCGTGCATATTGGAACGGCGTACTGATCTGGGAAAGAGGCAGAGGAATTATTCCCGTGAAATGATCCACAGATCTCTTGACGGAACCGGATTCCGTGCCGATCTACGGCGCGGAACTGAAATTTCCGCCGCGTCTGCTTCTGCGGCAGACGGGCGCGGCGCTCTTCCGACGGCATGATCCTCCGCAGAATGTCCGGGCTTCTAATCCACTACGGTTGTATGGGGACTCCCTGACAGGTGCTCGTAGCACCGGTAACTTGTGGGTTTCTAATCCACTACGGTTGGGATGGGGACTTGGCAGGTTTCGGCATCAGCACGCTGGACCGGGGGTTTCTAATCCACTACGGTTGGGATGGGGACTTGGCAGGTTTCGGCATCAGCACGCTGGACCGGGGGTTTCTAATCCACTACGGTTGGGATGGGGACCCGGAGCGACGCCCCGGAGCGACATCCATCCGCTAGTTTCTAATCCACTACGGTTGGATGGGGACAAGAAAGGGGCAAAAAATGAGTGATGAAATCACAGTGTTTCTAATCCACTACGGTTGGATGGGGACAGGAGGGCTACGAGCCCTCCCGGTTTGGAGAATTCAGTTTCTAATCCACTACGGTTGGATGGGGACTGACTTGGAGTATGAAACAGTCGTCTGCCCTGTCTGGTTTCTAATCCACTACGGTTGGATGGGGACTTTCAATCCGCGCCCCGGAGCGACATCCATCCGCTAGTTTCTAATCCACTACGGTTGGATGGGGACGGCACGCGCCCCCGGCTGCAGATGCGGAGCGACACGTTTCTAATCCACTACGGTTGGATGGGGACCCGTGGCGGATGAAGTCAAGAATCCGGGGAGCGTTCGTTTCTAATCCACTACGGTTGGATGGGGACTCTACATCGAGGTCAACACGCAGCGGATCGCCCTCAAGTTTCTAATCCACTACGGTTGGATGGGGACCCAGCACCGCGCCCTCCACAGCTGGGAGATCCTGAGGGGGTTTCTAATCCACTACGGTTGGATGGGGACTATCATCGCGCCCGCCGCCGTCGATCCGCGCACCGTGTTTCTAATCCACTACGGTTGGATGGGGACGCCCGCGCCGGTGAACGACCATGTATCCAAAAAAAGTTTCTAATCCACTACGGTTGGATGGGGACTCGTATTATGCTACAGTACCATGCTGTTTCATTGAGGTCAAATAGTTTAGTTTTCAAACAACTATAATCCGTGTTCACGAATTTTCATCTGTCGGTATTCAATCGTGCAATGGCCTATTCATCAACGACTAAATGATGTTTGACGTGTTACCTTTGGCGGAACCCTGCTCCTCACGATGCAGCAATTTTTCGTTATCAATGGAATAGAGAGTAATATGGCTGTCCTCCGCTCGCGTCTCCTCGAGAACATGTTTGATTCTGGCGTACTGAGCTTCGGTCACGGTCCCTTCGAAAACTGAATTCTGATTCCAGAACAGATGCTTTTTCAGCTGCTTGTGCAACTTTGCGCAATTGTCGCGCTCCGTATCATATACGATGATCACATACATGTCAGTATCCGATCCGGTACGGGAGATACTCACGGCCTTCCAGTAGAAAATTGATCAGTTTGTAACAATCCAGCCGTAAAAGGTGCCGATAGGAAACGGAACGGTTCAGCGGGGCATAATGAACCGTTTTCCGCAGTTCCTGATCCCATTCCTGAAGAATCCGATGTCGCGCATCGTCGGTCAGCAGACAACCGTTGCTGTGTCTGCGAAAATCACTATCGCTGATCGTTCTGGAATCAAGCAGACGAAAAATCATCCGATCCGCCAGCAGCGGCTTGAACGGCTCAACCAAATCCAGCGCCAGAGAGAAACGGCGGGTTCGCGGAGTATGCAAATATGAGATTCCGGGGTAGAGAGCCGTCCGGTACAACTCACTTACCCCTGCAGTATAAAGCAGGCTATTCAGAAACGAAATCAGCGCATTCAGAGGATTGTCGGGCGGATGATAAACTCGCTTGAAATGGCGAGCAGAATTTCCCAGCCATATCGGCCATGCCTCGTAATAAAGCTTCCTCACATTACCCTCAAGCCCCATCAATCCTTCCGGAGTATCCTGTTCCGGCAGTTTCCCCTCAAGCTCCCTGACCGCTGCAACTGTTTCCTCCAATCCGCCTTTCCGACGCTGATAATATTGCAGCACTGACAGAATATTGTGGAATACAGCACCTAACAGATTACGACAGATCGTCAACCGCTCTTCCGTTCTGCGGTAGGCCTCCCCCTGTCGGATCACCAAGTCGCCGCTGAGCTGCTCCGCATGCGGCAGGAGCGTGCCGGTATGATGTCCGTACCAGTTGAAAAAATGAACAGGGATTCTTTTCGTGTTCAGAAAATTGATCAATTTCGTGTTCAAAGAAAGCTCGCCGAATATGTATACCGCATCGATGCTCTCCACCGGCAGGGACTGAGAAAGATCAGCTTTACTGTCCTCAAGCTCGTCGGATTCCTCTTCAGGGTTTTCTGTTTCCGGCAAATCAACCCGTTCAAACCGCAGAGAATTGTCACATCGCCGCAGGCGGCCGGAACGGGTGAGATAGAGATTCATACGAAACAGATCTCCTCATATGCGCATCTCTTGCAGTACGGACGGCGGACCGCATTCGGAATCGGCCCTGTCACGACTCTCTCACATTCGACAAGATCCTGCCTGACCAGCTGTTCCGCATCACCCTCCCACGTGACCGTCGTCGTTGCCCGTCGGCGCGGATAATGAATCACCGCCTCATGCGCCCGAACTCCATGCTGGTTAAGCCATGCAAGATAATAGCGAACCTGAGCTTCATCGCCGCCGCCGGGCGTCTTTCCCATCTTGGTCTCATGAATCACGCCGTCCTTGAAGTCGGCCCAGTCCAGAACCCCGACCTCACCGATCGGAATCTCCTTGCTCTGCCTGGGGAAAGACACCTCGTCCAGCAGCATACCGAGCTGGACCAGATCGCTTTCCATCTCCGGACGGATCCCATGCCGGAAAAGCCAGAGTTTGCGGCGGCACACATGCAGGTAATTCAATTCTTTTCCAGTGAACTCCACGACCTTTCCCCGCCTACAAGATCGACGCATCAACGCAAAACACGTCGATCGGCTCCGGATAGTCGAGCCGCCCGCATCTAATCAATCCAAGTTCTCCTTTGATCCGCTCGGTTGGAGAAATAATCCAGTCTTTCTGCAGCTCAAGAAAGCGTCTCCGCTCCTCGGAAGTACTGATTCTCAACCTGATTCGTTCATTCAGTTCGCGCAATTCCTCATACACATCCTGCGATTTCACCACTATGATTTCCGAAACCGGCTCGGATTCAAAAAGCTCCGCGATAAACTGCGCGTTTTCAAAAGTTGCCCCGAGTGACTGCATTCCCACCGTGTCAATGTGAAACAGTTTTCCCAGCAATCCATCAGCGGTCAACCCGTTAAAGACCTCATGCTGAAACTCCGACAATTTCGCCGCCAGCTCCGAATCACGCAGAACTCTGTCATTGCCCTTGTCATTCCACCCCTTGAAAAAAGCATTTTCCAAAGAAAGAAACCTCTGTTCCTGTTTAAAAATGGCGTCGAACGGCCGCTGTTTCAGTCGAATGCTGCATTTTGTCCTGGCGGCGAGCAACTGATCGAACGAGGTGGAGCCGCCGGAACACACCAACGAAAACACGCCGACTTCACACGGGATTCCCCTCCCGTTGCGTCCGACACGGCCTCCGCGCTGCATCGTCGCGGCCAGTCCCTGATAATCGACGAACGCGGCATCGAAATCCAGATCCACTCCGACCTCGATCATCTGAGTGCTGATCAGCGTCACCGGACGGTGAAGCATCGCATCGCGGCAGGCCGTGATAAGCTCCCGGCGCAATCCCGGCGGCACCAATCCATCCAAATAAATCATGATCCGCCCGTTCTCCGGCTTTTTCAAATCATCCAACTGCCGCCACGGATCATATGCCTGCCGAAAAAATTGCCGCAAAGGCCAGCTACCTTCGCCGATCAGGTTGACGACAACCAGCAGATTCCGATCCGATTGTCTCTGAAAAGTCTCTATTCTTTCACCCAGCTCCGCAACCTTCAAACAGCCGATCGCATTATAGAGGCGACGGTTGTCGACTTCATCGGCGTGATAAATCGGCTCGGTAACTTCCTGCGGAATCCGAATGGAATCCTCCAAATCCCAGAAAGGAAAAGGTTCAAGCGGAGTTGCTGAACCGAGGATGAATCTGCATCCGGCTTTACGCGCATATTCCCGTGCGATGCGGAAGAAGAACGGCAGAATCACCTGCGGCAACTTGTGAAACTCGTCGAGAACCACCACCGCGTCGCGTAAACCCAGCCCGCGAATGCAGCGGTTGCGGTTCGGATGACACATCGCCAGCAACACCTGATTGAAAGTGGTGACATTATACGGCATTTGGAACGGATGCTCCTCTATGGCAAGAGCTTCAGCATCGCTGCCGTTGCCGCAGCGATCCTCGTGAGGCCGCTGCGTTCTGTCCACTTCTGTTTTATCGCGTCGGCGGGAATTCCAAATCTGCGCACGGGCCCTGCGATAGAAATATTCCTCAAATACCTGATCCGCAATCGACAGCTGCGGAACCGCAAAAACGATCCGATTCAGCCGTTCGCGCTGCCGCAGCGCCTCCGCCCCGCAAAGCATCGCCTCGGTCTTGCCGAGACCGGTCGGCGCATCGAGGAAATAGAAAATTCCGTCATGCCCGACTGTCTCCAGAAAGCTCTTTCTCAAGCCGGCACGAAGCTGGTTGATCGGGGTCTCGGAATCTTTGAAATCACGAGTCTGCCGTTGGCTGAATTCCTCCTCATGAAACTGCTCCCGCCATTCATGAATCTCCACCTGTTTACCCGACTGGAGGGCGGCCGAAACATGATCGAGCAGACAGAGCCGCCCCAGCAACGAACGGCTGTGCAGATAAACGGCAATCCGCTCCTGAGGATCAACCGCTCTCTCCAAAGCGGCCTGGAGCGATGAACGTTCACGGGAAAAAGGGGGCGCCATTTTTTTAAAATTCAGCCAGGCCGTTTGCAGCACCCCGTCCGGAACCTCCGGCAGCAGCGATGCGATACCGTACTCCGGGTCTAAAATGAATTCCTTGACCTGACTATCTGATGCCACCAGTGAAAGCCCGTTCAGGGAATCCGTGCCGAGCTTCTGTAAATCGGTATGATGGGCGGCTCCGGCGTGAAGTGCCGTCAACGCCCATTTTTCCCTGTCCGTACCATTCATCTCCAATATAACCAGCGCGGCAAAGAGACCTCCCGCCGCCGCGTGAGGATGCGGAGAGTCCGTCCTTCTCCCAAGGATATACTCCTGCCATGCTCGCGTCGCCTTGCCAAGGTCATGACAGGCGCATAGAATCCGCTCCTCCGGAGTTTCAGCCGCCAGCATCACCTCCGACAGATGTTCACGCAGGTCTGAATCCCTGCCATGGCTGTAAAGCTTCACGGGTCACCCCTCGTTCCGTACCCAGCCGCACACCAGCGGGTCATCCTCGATAATTCCGGGCTGCTCCGGTGTCGGATAAATCCAGTAACCGTCGCTGCGAATTCTCTCGAAGCATGAGTCTGGATTCACAATATGTCTTGAGAACGGCGTGGCCTCCCCCAATGTCCCGATGGACCGCGGAAACGCCCAAAGAGGCGACTTCGGCACGGAATCCTCGACCCGCACATCCCGCACGATCGCACGGCAGAACGATGCGCCGAGGCAGAGCGGAAACGCCGGTTTACGCAGGGCGGCGGCCACACGTTCTGACTCTTCCTCCGGAAGCTTCACGGCAACCTCGTAGGCAGGCTCAAGGATCACCTGCTGCTGAAGACGCAGATTGTCACTGCGGTTTATCTCCTTGCATCCGTTGACATTCCACGGCGCACGTCTTACTTCTCTCCCCAGCCAACGGCACGCAACATGGAAATCGCACGTCTCCTCCCATGTCAGAAGTTCAGTGGAGACCGGCCACGGCAATCCTCCCTTGTCCCAAAGTTTCAACCGCTTCTCATCATGTTTCTCCGCCGCCTGTGATCTGGGCGATGCGAACCCAAGCGCGGCTCCGATAATCCCCGCCAGATTGCTTGGAGCCGGTCCCAAGCAGGAGTACGATCCCATGGATTCGTAGACGTTGCGCCACATCGCCATCTCTCCCGAGAGCTCAAAGAGCAGAATTTTCATGCCTGCGCTCCCGGCAGCGCCACCGGGAAGTTCGCCGCCCGATGCGTCACAAACACACTGCTTCCTGAACAACCCCATCCGGAGAGGAAACCCGGCAGCACTTTCTCCAAGGCCGCGACTGCGCCGGAGTGGGTGTTGATCCGTTTTTCATCGAGCTCATCGTAAAGCGAGGCCGGATTCGAGAAACTCACCTCCCCTTCCGGCACCCAGCCCACAACGAACTGCGCGAACTGCGACCGCTGGGTGAACGACGGGAAACGGTCGCTCGAATACGCTCTCCACATGCCGTTGACAAGAACTTCGATCCATTTCGCCGCGCCATCCTGTTTCCAGTCGATCAGACGATTCGCCGCGGCGTTTATCTCCAGCATATGAAGATTGATTTCCCACAAAGCGAGAAAAAAACCATATTCAAGGGAATCCACTGTGGCCGACCCTGCGGACTCTTTCACCCTGTTCTCCTTGTCCAAAGTCGGAAAGGCGTTGTTGCGCCCGAGAGAATAGATTTCGCAATCGTGAAAAGTTACGGGTCGGAACAAAGTGTTGGCTGCATTCGTGACGTTGAAATTCTCTCCCTTGATCGCGTGCACGTAACCGAAGAGAGGCAGATCAAGGGTATTGTTCAACGCATCTTTGAGATCCGGTTCAGAAATTCCGGCGGCGTCACGAATCCTCTTGAGTCGCAGATCGAAATTACACGGATTTCCGGCCTCATCCTCCTTTTCGTAGAAAACCGTTTCGGCAGCATGCGGCAGATTCGCGGCTTTCGCATACGCTTTCAAACCCCGGCGCACATGGTGCTTGATGTGCACATCGCTCGTGAACACCTGCCCCGTCTCATCGTTCATACGCAGAGTGCTGCTGTACGGATCGAGATTCGGACGAGCCTGAATGGCTTCAAATCCGAACAGAACGTAGGCGTTCCCGGCTGCTGGAAGGGCGGACTGGATCTTAATCATGCTTCACCTCGTTAACTTCGTTACGGTCATCAATTCCTGTGTTGACATCGGACTTCTTTTCCAGGTAAACCATTCCTGAAATCAAGCCGTCGTTGAACGATTCTCTGCGGCTTTCCGATTCGATGGACTTCAGGAACGGCACCAGCCGACAATTGAAACGCTGCTCCTTGTCAAGGTTCTTCAGCAGGCCGATTCCCTTGTTGAACACCGCCTGCAGTTCGTGTCCGCGAAGTCTGGAGGGATGCCGACCCTGCGTCGCAGTAAAGCGTCTTCCCTCCTGCTGCACCGTCCAGCACAGTTCGTTCAACAGCATGCCGGTCAGGGCACCGCGCACAAAAACCGCAAACTCCGCTTCAGGCGCACCGGCCCACGCCTGCCGGATAAAATGATCCAGTTTCGCTCTTTGGTTGTCGCGCAGCAGATCATACGCCTCGCCGATCAGATCCGCGCCGGACGGCGCCGTTTTACCGCTCATAGAACCGAACACTCCTCTTCTAATCACGTTAAGGTCGAACCGTTCCACCTGAACCAATTCCTGTTGAAATTCATCCGACAGAAGTTTCTTATGATCCTCCCTCTCAGTCTCAATCAGATGCTGCAACCGCAACAGTTTGCCAATCACATAAAAATAACGGCGGGCGCCCCCTTTGTCGATCAGTGACTCGCCGGACTGGCTTTTCGCAAAACGCTGAAAATTCGCAAACACCTCACGTGCAGAAATCGGCCGCTTCCGTAACGCACTGGTGAAAATCTCCGTCCAATACCGATAGACGCTCGGAGTATCGCCGCTTTGGCCGGTCAGCGCCGATTTCATGTAATCGACGACCGCATACTGTAAATTGGAATTCAACAGTTCCGCATTCAACACGGCCAGGTACTCAACTGCCACATTCGAGAAAATCTGATGGATGATCCTCTTTTTCTTCTGGCCGCCTTCCATACTGGTCAGAAAGATCGTCGTGGAAGCGGATGCCGGAATATCTTCCGGACGCAATGCCTTGATTGTCTCGCGTTCGTCCCCGCTCTTTCCAGCCTGCTTCTTCGCTTCGATATAAAGGTTCCTTTGCTCGTTCTGCCCGTCAATGAACTCCTTGAGTTTACTGTACCGACATTCCTCATTCTCCGGCAGAAAGATCAAATACGACGTGTCCGGAGACGGAGCGCATTTAATGCGATATTGCAACTTATTGTTCCACAAGTCGATAATCTCTTCCCGTGTGTTCTCCGGGAACATGCCCATCAGCCGCAAGTATTCCGAAGAGCGAATTGCATTCAACTTGTACTCTTTCCCGAACGCATTGCGTCCCAGCCCGCTGCCCATCTGAAATTCCTCGGCAATCAACTCTAATTTAGATCTCTTCGGAGCCGTGAGAAAATTCATCAGTTCACGGGAATGCGTCACATCTACTCCAAGCGATTCAAGCGGAGCCGCATCTTCGCAGTTTCGGCTGAGCCAATGAACGACATAACGGCCGTCGCTCAGTGAACAGACCACTATCAGCGGCCACTTCGGCTTCGGCAAAGGTTTGAACCTATGCCAGTCTGCCGGCAACTTCTTTTTTGCCGGATCCAACACCGACTCAAATACCGGAACCTCGTTGCGCAGCTTTTCCGCCGCAGCTGGATCGAATCCGCCCAGCCAGTCTATGAACCCTTTGGAATAACGCAGGTAGATCGCTGCCTTGGCGACGCCTCCGAAATTCGGTGCCCCTCTGGAAAAGAAGACGGAGCTTCCACTGTAGATCACAGCCTCGGACAGCGCATCACCGCTCGCATAGAGCTTCTGCCAACTGCCGTTCAAATTGTTGCTGCCATCCGCAGTGTCATCATAATGCAGCATTCCCCGCGGAACCACGCCCTCACGCACCACCTCCCAGTTGACCAGCCCGTCACCTATCGAAGGCTTCACAAGGTAAACCTCAGCATCGTCGGGGGCGCCGTCCAAATCATACAACCCCTGAAGCAGGGTTTCGTCAATTCGCTTCAAAAGCATCGTCACCGTCTCCCCTGCGTTACGAGACCAAAACCCATGGAATTCATGCCACCGACGCCCGCATCCCAAACCATCCGATGAACGGCCTCCTCCGGAGCCGTGACGCGGAACGGCGCACGGAAAGCGCGCACGCTGATCCCCTTGATCCGCGTCAACCGCGTCCGGTACGCCAGATCCTCGCGAAGCGGCAGAAACTCCACTTCGATCGGAAGCGCCGCCAGGGCGGAGGCGTCCAGCCCGCCGATCGACATGAGATTTTCGAAGATGTCCGGTCGCACTTCCCGCAGACGCAGCAACTTATGACGAAGATTCCCGGCGATCAGTTCGGCGCATGCTGGGACACCCTGCACTGAATTGTCCGGCATCTGAAAAAAACTCCTGCCGTCTTTCTGATAGCGGCACACGATGAAGCCGGCCTGCCCGAACGGACGCCAGGTCATTGTCGGCTGAAATTCCGGCGCCGGGATCATCCGGATTTCCTCCAGACGGAAGCGCCGCCCCACGATATCCAGTTCCTTCTGCTTCTGGATGGCCTCGGCCATGCCGTAGACCAGCTCCGGCCGAATCGACGCGAACCGCATCCAGATCCGGGCTCCGAATTTCAAGGCGGGAGTCCCGTCCGGCAGTTCCGCAGCGACCGGCTTCGGTTCGCTGTTGAACAGCGAAAACCCGAACAGCTTCAGACGACTTCGCTCGATGCCGTCATGCAGGTCTTCGGCCAACTTCGGCTGATGCCGGTTCAACGCCTGATACAAGGCTGAGGCGAGTTCATGGTGGCATCCCCGCGCGAGGAGTCCGTCACCGACCGGTGAAAACTGCAACTCAATCTGCATAAACGATCTCTTTCGGTTGAACCGCGCATGTGAAAACACCCGTCAATTCCAATGACTGACAGGAACGCGACGTTTTATCTGCAAACACCTTGCAGGAAGCCGTCCTCGAAAGGCAAGGACGGAGAGCACAGGCACCTGATTAAAGCTGGCATGAGTTTGAAGTTTTGTCAATCTGAAAAAAGCATAGAAAATCGAATTTTCCGCTTTTTCTCGCTCACTCCCCCTTTAAATGTCCACCTTGCAGGGATATACTTGCGAAAGAAACGCAAGGATATGGAAAAGTGAAAATCGAATGTCCGTTCTGCCGCCGGTCATATGAAATCGGGGAATGTCCGATCGGGAATGAACCTGAATGCGGTGTCCGCAGAGGAAATTCTGCCGCAAACGAGGCGGCCAGGCCGGCACGGACTGAGAGCCTCAGCATGAGGCATGGGGCGGCGGTCGGCGCATGGATATGTCTGACGCTGGGGATAACCCTGAACGCCGTCGGCGTTTTCGCACTGTCCGTTTCTCTGCCTCTGTATCTGGCCGCGTTTATACTGAGCATAGTGCATATGTCGCGTCGGCGGCTCGGATCCGGACTCGCCTCTCTGATCCTCACTGTCCTGCTGCCTCCAATCATCATCCTTGTCAACGGCGGAATACAAGGTTCCCGACCGGAACATGGTACGGACGCACCCGCCTTCCCGCGCGGACAGGCGGCGGATCACGACGGTCGCATGTCGAGACGTAAAGAAACACGGACCGGAGACATTACGAACCTTGCGGCGACGAAGGAAATTTCAGGACTGTGCGGAATCAGATTCGGCAGTTTCTTCGCCCGGAACAGCAGCCCGAAAAACAGGCAGTTGAACGACGGTGAAACAATGTATGCGGTGAATCCGCCGAAACGGTTCATGGGATTCACTGATTATTACGTTCTGACAACGCCCGCAAGCGAAAAAGTCTATTCCATCAGGATGCAGTGGAATTGCGCAAAAAGAACACAGGCCAGAGCGGCATTCAAGAGGGTTGCCGCAGAGCTGGAGAAGCTCTACAACGTCAAGGGAAAACGGGAGAACACATTCGATCCTGAAATGACTTTCCGGTTCGACAATGGCCGGCTCGTACTGAGAGTCGATAACGGTTTCGGAAAAAGCACACTGGAGATTCTGGGATATTCCGATGAGTTTGAGTATCTAAAAAAAGGAGAACAAAGGAAGCCGCAGTAAAAGCCGCCGGTATCCCGACATTGCATCCGTCCCGTGGCAGAGGAATGTCCGAAAAAGATTGGTTAAGATCACCCTCCCTTAAAATCAAGGAAAATGACATGTTCGACGACACCGCCTGCAGGAAGATGCTCACCCTCTACACTCGCAGTTTTCCAACGATATGGAAAAGCGAAAGATACAAGTGGGACGCCGTCCAGTGTTTTCAGGATCATTGGGATCCTGATGCGGCGGATTTCACGGCGATGCTGACCGCATCCCTGGGCAAGACGGGCAGTCTGCTCGCCTCGAGCAACTATTATCCAAGGACAATGCTCCTCCTGCTTTCCAGAAAAGCGGAACGAGAAATTCGTGCGATGCTCCTATCGCTGTTCGATGAAAACGAGAACATCGTCGAACGAGTCGGAATTTTCAAAACTCAGGCCGACAGTCTGCTTAAAAAGTATGGAGACGGAGCGACGGAGCATTATCAAAAGGTGAATGCCATCACCACCTATCTGTGGCTCCGCTATCCTGATCGATATTACATCTACCAGTACAAAAAAATCGATGTGAGGGCAGTTGCCGACGCGCTCGGTGCGGATTATCGTTTCAAAAAAGGAGCCGATACGGAAAACATCTCCGACTTTCTGCGCTTTTATGACGAACTCAATCAGGCCGTAAGATCGAATAACAAACTGACGGAGATTTTTCAGTCAAAGCTGGAGGAAGGATGCTACCCGGATCCGGAACAGAAGACATTGACCGTCGACTTCGGCTTTTTCATCAGCCGATATTTCCCCGATGACGAGTGGGAACCGCAGAATTACGATCCCGGTCTTTCCGTTCAGGATTGGAAAACGCTCCTGTCGGATCCCGAAATATTCGCCCCGTCCAGTCTGGAAATCGTAAAACGGCTCAAGGATTACGGGGGAGTGGCAAGTTGCAAGGAACTTTCTGTTCAATACGGGGAAACGTGGCAGTTCTACAACAACGGCATATTCCAGTTGGCCAAACGGGTCGTGCAGAGAAAACATATTCGTTTCAACTCTGCCGAAAGAGGATGGTGGACGGTTCTGTTGCTGTGCCGATGGGCAGAAAATGGTCTTGCCGGCCGTTTTCTCTTTAAACTGCGGAAAGAATTATCCCAGGCGCTCGATCATGTCGACCTCGGCGATGTTCCGCTTTACGCCGATGAAATGTCCCCGAAACCTGCTACCGAAGAAAGAACGACCGATATGTTGTCAAATCGAATCTACAGCGAGTACGGTTTTCTGAAAGAAGTCTACATGTCCGGGGAGAATTACCATGAATTGAAAGCTCTTCTTCTGCGCAAAAGGAACGTCATTCTGCAAGGCCCGCCAGGCGTGGGGAAGACTTTTGCAGCCAAACGCCTGGCGTGGTCTCTGATAGGAGGCAGGGACGACAGCAGAATCGAGCTGGTGCAGTTCCATCAGAGCTATTCCTACGAGGATTTCGTGATGGGATTCAAACCGACGGCGGATGGATTCGAACTGAAAGAAGGAATTTTTCACCGTTTCTGCCGAAAAGCCGAGGATTCGCCTGAAGAAAAGTTCTTCTTTCTGATTGACGAAATTAACCGCGGCAATCTGAGCAAAATCTTCGGCGAACTGCTCATGCTGATCGAAAGCGATTACAGAGGAACCACGGCCGCCTTGGCTTGCAACGGCGAGTCGTTTTCCGTTCCTGAAAATTTGTACCTCATCGGCATGATGAACACGGCGGATCGGAGTCTCGCCCTGATCGACTACGCGCTGCGGCGCCGTTTCAGCTTTTTTGAAATGGCGCCGGCGTTTGACTCGAATGGATTTCGCCGATATCAGAAAAAATTGAACAGCGACGCTTTCGACGCACTGGTGGCCACAGTCAAAGAACTGAATCAGGAGATCGTCCATGATAAATCGCTGGGAAAAGGATTCTGCATCGGCCACAGCTATTTCTGCGGGTTGAACACTGCCGACTGCACCCCGGAGAATCTGAGCTCCATCGTCGAATTTGACATTCTTCCGACACTTGACGAGTACTGGTTCGACGACGGCGCAAAGTTCGCCAGGTGGGAGAATACCCTGAAAGGGCTCTTCCATGGCAAAACATAGCGGAATCCCTATCAAAAATATCTATCACATGCTCGCCTACGCTTTCACCAATTTGATTCAGCGCGAAGATCGAAGGATCGCGGGGGAGAATTTTGAAAACCAGCAGGATATGTTCGCGGCCGTCCTCGCCCTGTGTCTAGGAAACCAACGTAAGCAGGGAATGTACAGAGAATACGTCAATCGTACGGAAGCTCTCGCCACTCTCCGCGGCCGTATCGATATTCAGAGCACCATCCGCAACCGGCTCGCCAGAAAAAAGCTGCTGACATGTGAATTCGACGAATTTTCAGAAGACAATTTGATTAATCGGATTCTGAAAATCACGGCTTTGCTACTGCTTCGCTCCGGCAATGTGTCTCAAAGAAACAAAGATGCATTGAAACGAGAAATGCTGTTTTTCTCAGATGTCGGACAAATCGATCCGACTTCCATTCGCTGGTCTGCCATCCGGTTCCAGAGGCGCAGCCTGACATGCCGCACGGCCGTCACAGTATGCCGGTTTATTCTGGAGGGAATGCTGCTCACGGATGATTCAGGTAATTATAGGCTGGCCTCCTTCATCGACGCTCAAAGGATGTCCACACTCTACGAAAAATTCATCCTGGCCTATTATCAGAGAGAACATATGGAAGTGAAGGCCGAGACCCATGAAATCGAGTGGATCCTGGATGACGGAATCAGCGCCTTGCTGCCGAGAATGAGGAGCGACATCATGCTGTCGAAAGGGAACAAGGTGCTGATCATCGATGCGAAATTTTATCGCCAGATAACACAGACATGGCATGACACGGCAACCGTACGATCGGATCATCTCTATCAGATTTTCACCTATGTGAAGAATCGTGACCTGTACGACGCCGGTGAAAAATTTCCTCACACGGTATCCGGGATGCTGCTCTACGCCACGACAGATGAAGAAATTCAACCTGATATCAGTTACCGAATGAGCGGAAACAGAATCAGCGTGCGCACGCTGAACTTGAATATGGATTTCTCTGAAATCAGGAAACAGCTGGACAATATTGTAAATGAGTATTTCGGCAGGTGTTAGCACAGATCCACGGCGCCAGATCCTAAAATACTCACGTGCGCGATCCCGCAGACAGGCTCAAAGTAAAATGAGACCACATGCGAAGCATGCGATGGTTCCGAAACCGTCCGCGACAGAATCCTCCGACATTGAAGAGAAGATGAACCGTGTCTGTGCGCCCGGAGTAATGCCTGCGTCCCGCAGCCGAAAACGGTCTGCCCATGCTGTTTATTTTCAGGACGCCGTCAAGGTGGAGCCAAATTCATCGGTGTCGCGGTTGCAACCTGCCGCCGCAGTGAATTTTCCGAGGAAGAGTTCTCCGTCGAACCCTGTTCCTGACGTGAGTAAAGATCTAAAAATCACGAAAGGCGAGCTCTTCTCCACGGTTCCGAGCGGCGTCCGGAGCGGCGGTGCGTAATGCGTAAGATAATTCACGTCGACATGGATGCGTTCTTCGCCTCGATCGAGCAGCGCGATCGTCCCGAGCTGCGGGGACTGCCGGTCGTGATCGGCGGCTCCCCGGATCGGCGCGGAGTGGTTTCGACCTGCTCCTACGAGGCGCGCGTCTTCGGACTCCACTCGGCGATGCCGATGAAAACCGCGCTGCGCCTCTGTCCGCAGGCGGTTCTGCTCGACGTGGACATGAAGAAATACCGGCGCGAATCCGCCAGGATCAGGGAGATTTTCCACCGTTACACCGACCTCGTCGAACCCGTTTCGATCGACGAGGCGTATCTCGACGTGACGGAGAACCGACCGGGCGAACCGAGCGCGACGAAGCTGGCCCGCGCGATTCAGCGGGAAATCTTCGACGCGACCCGTCTGACCGCGTCCGCCGGGGTTTCCTATAACAAATTTCTCGCCAAAATCGCGTCCGACGCGCGGAAACCGGCGGGGCTGACGGTCATTCCTCCGGAAAGGGCGCTGGCGTATCTCGACTCGCTGCCGGTCGGAAAGTTCCATGGCATCGGCCGTGTCTCGGCCGCGAAACTGATCGGGATGAACATCCGCACCGGGCACGAACTCCGCCAGCTGGACGCCGCGACGCTGAAGACGCTTTTCGGCAAGGCGGGGATTTTTTACTACAACATCGTGCGCGGAATCGACAACCGGCCGGTGGAGATCGAAGAGGAGCCGAAGTCGGTCGGACGTGAGATCACGCTGGCCGAGGACTGTTCCGACATACGCGCTCTCCGGATCATGCTGCGGCAGCTTTCGCACCGCGTCGCCCGGCGTCTGCAGGCTAAGAATCTCGCCGGGAAAACGGTCACGGTGAAAGTCAGGTACGAAAACTTCGAGACGGTCACGCGGTCGTTCTCAGTGAACTCCCCCGTATGCGACGGAACGGAAATCGGCGAAATCGCAATCGAGCTGGCGGCGAAGACCGAATGGGCGACGCGTCCGGTCCGGCTGCTCGGCGTCACCGTCGGACACTTCTCCGGCCCGGACGACGAACCGCGCTTCGAACAGCTTCTGCTCCCGTTCCGGTGATTCGTCGGAATCCGGGATCCCGCGTACTTCCGCCTCGGCCGGTCACGACCGCCGGAGCGCCCCCGTCCCCATGCGCGCGGTGTTCCGGACGCCGCATCTAGATGAAGTATTCAATCTGACGATCGTTCATCGGGAAGAATTCGCGGAAAATCCGTTTGCGCAGCTCCACGAAATCCGGTTCGTTCCGATAGCGGGGATGATGAAACGGCACCGGGAAAATCCGTTTGATCCTGCCCGGATTCGGTTCCATCAGCACGATCCGGTCGGCGAGAAAAATCGCCTCGTCGATGTCGTGGGTGACGAAAAGAACCGTATGTCTCTCCTGTCCGACGATTTTCCGCAGATCATTCTGCAGCTTGCAGCGGGTGATCGCGTCCAGCGCTCCGAACGGTTCGTCCATGAACAGAATTTCCGGCCTGACCGCCAGAGCCCTCGCGATGGCGACCCGCTGACGCTGCCCGCCGGAGAGGGTTCCCGGATATCGGTCGGAAAGCCCCGCGAGATGAACCAGCCGCAGGTATTCCTCCGCGATCTCCCGCCGTTCGGACGCGGCATGCCCCTGGGCTTCCAGGCCGAGCTCCACATTCTTCCGGACGGTGCGCCACGGCAGCAGACCGTAATGCTGAAAAATCATCACGTACTTTTCCGACGGCCCGGTCACCGCTCTCCCGCCGATCCTGATCGCGCCGCCGGAGAGCGTTTCAAATCCGGCGATCGCGTTCAGCAGAGTGGTTTTCCCGCACCCGGAGGAACCGAGCAGGCAGACGAACTCCCCCTGTTCGACGGCGAGCGAAACGTCGTTCAGGGCGACGAACGGCTCCCCTCCGCGGACGGGATAGCTCTTGAACGCGTGTTCCACCTCCAGATAGCTCATTCGATCTGCCCCCAGCGTTTCAGCGCCCATTTCTCGCCGTGTCCGATCATGAAATCCAGAATCAGCCCCAGCGTTCCGATCACGACCATCGTCGCGAGCAGATGATCCGTGCGCATGTTGTTGCGCGCGTCGACAATCATGTAGCCCAGTCCGCTCTGCGCCCCCACCATCTCGCCCGAGACCAGAAAGATCCACGCGCTGCCGAGAGCTATGTGAAAACTGTTGGCCACCGGCGGGAAAACCGCGGGGAAGACAATCTTCCAGAGTATTTCGGGGGCGCCGACTCCGTAGTTCGCCGCGACCTTGAGATAGACCGGATCCAGTTTCCTCACCGCGGCGACCGTCGTCAGAAGCACGGGGAAGAATGCCGCCAGAAATATGATGACAATCGCCGGGATGTCCCCGATCCCGATCAGCAGCACGACGAACGGCATCCACGCCACCGGAGCGATCGGACGCAGAAACTGAAATACGGGATTGACATAGTTCCAGAGTCCCGGACACCATCCGAGGACAAGCCCCAGGACGGAGCCGCAGATCACGGCGATCGAGTATCCGGCGGCGAAACGCCACAGGCTGGCCAGAATGTTCTCCCACATGACTCCGCTGCGGAAGAGGTCGGCCAAGGCCCGCGCGACCGTCAGGGGAGACGGCAGCAGCGCCGGAGGAAATTTCCCCGTGAGCACGATCAACTCCCAGACGATCATCAGCCCCGCGAACGAGACCAGAATGCAGCAAAGCTGTCTGAGGAATTTCACGGCGTCCCTCCGGAGAAATCCCGATAGGACGGCGGGTTCCGCGATATTCCGTACCGCTTCATCATTTCCGTGAGCTCAAGATAGGCCGTCTCGGAGAGTTCCAGTCTGTCGAAGCTGATCCAGCGGAGCGAACGTTTCAGAACGGCGGGCGCTCCCTGCAGAAAGGCGGAGGCGTCGGCGAAAGCGGTCGCGGGATCGGCGAGACGAGCTCCCGCCAGTTTGTATTCCGCCAGAAACTTTGCGGCCAGCTCCGGCTTCTCCTTAAGAAAACGCCGGTTGGCCACCAGGGCGCAGCAGATGGAATCCGGCCAGAGATCGGACGACGAGGCCAGAACGGCTCCGGAACCGTTCTCCACGGCAATCGCCCCGAAAGGCTCCGCGACGCAGTAGCCGGCTATCCTTCCCGACGCCAGCGCGGACGGCATTTCGGCGGGGGAAAGCTCAGTGAGCTTCACGGAGTCCGCGGAAACGCCGTTCTTCTCCAGATACTTCCGGAACAGCAGGTAGTGCGACGAGGCCCGGTGCGGAACCGCGAACGTCCTCCCCCGCAGATCCCCGGCCGACCGTATCCCGGCCGCCCCGACGATGACGTTGCCGTCGCGGTGTCCGAGGGCGAGCACGGTCAGCTCGATGCCCTGCTCCCTGGCCTTCATGGCGGGTTCGATCAGCACGGAGGCCGCATCGACGCGGCCGGTGTTCAGCGCGTCCAGCAGTTCCGGCCAGGAGCCGTACTTGACCAGCTCGACGTTCAGCTCCGCGCTTTTCCGTGTTTCATGCAGCACGAGCGCGTGCGTGATCGGCAGGTATGCGACCTTCACCGCGCCGGAGCCGTTCCGGCTCCCTCCGCATCCGGCCAGCCAGACGGCGGACAGCGTCAGAAATAGAATGCGGCCTAATTTTCCCATCCGAGATTTCTCCTTTTCTTCTTCAGGTCGTCGACGACGCGCTCCGCCAGCTTACGCGCATCCAGCTCGACGACCATTTCCGAGCCGAGCAGTTCCCGCGTTCCGCTCGTCATGAATTCAGTCACGGCCGCGGAGCCCTGGGTCGGCGCATAAACGCTGTGATAGGAGCTGATTCCCATCAGGCGGAACGCCAGCGCGGCGCAGATTCCTTTCTCGTTGCTCCATTCCGGGCTGATGAAAGCGTACGGCATGTCCTTGACCGCCCGTCCGGCGATCTCGGCGATCCCCGCGAAGAATCCCGAGGACCGGGCGTTGTCCAGACATTCGCCGACGTGCCAGACCGGCGGCTGATCCCGCAGAAACTCCCGCAGGGAATCTCCGGCGAACTCCAGCGCCCTGACCGAGCAGAATCCCAGTTTCAGAAGGGCGAACGACGCGCATCCGTTGGTCAGAATCAGCACGTTGTTCCTGATCAGCTCCGCCGCCACGTCCACAATCGATCTCTCGTAGACCAGCCGCGGATTGTTGCAGCCGACGAGATTCACCATCCCCAGGATCCTCCCGGTCCTGAGCGCGTCCGCCAGCGTCGCCAGCCCGTCGGGAAAATGTTCCCGCGCCCACTCCACCGAGAAGCCCACCTCCGCCTCCACCTCGTACGGCGGAACCTTGACCGGCACGCCTCGCCGTTCCCTGAAACTGGCGATCCCGCGGCGGACGATTTCCTCCGCGAGACGCCGGGCGTCCGCCAGATTGGAATGCTCGTGGTCGAAAGCGTAATGCTCCGCTCCGGGCAGCCGCGCCGAATCGCTGGTCGTGACCACGGCCGTCCTGAAGCATTTCGCCACCTCCATGATGGACGGGAAAACGTCCTGCACATCCGCGACCCACAAATCCAGGGCGCCCGTCCCCAGGATCAACTCGGCGCCGACCGCGTTGGACAGCGGAACCACTCCGCCGTAGCGGTACATGGCCGACAGCCCGGAACAGCAGATCCCGTAGAACCGGATCCCCTTCGCCCCGGCCGCGGCCGCCTCCCCCCGTAATCCCTCCGTCCGTCCCGCCCTGACGATCTCGCTCACCAGCAGCGGAGAGTGGCCGTGCACGGCGATGTTGACGAATCCGGACTTGAGCGCGCCGGTGTTGACCATGGACTTCGCCCGCCGGGGCGGACCGAACAGCGCATCCATCGCTATTCCGGAGCCGAGACAGGAGCTCCAGGCGAACGCCACGCCGGTCCGCAGAAACTGCGTCATGCAGTTGCGCCAGTCGCCGTCGGTTCCGGTCGTGGTGCGATGGAGACTTTCGAACACCTCGTGGCACGGGCTGATCGGAATGATTCCTAGCTTCTCCCAGACCGCCAGCCGTTCCGCCGGCGCGTGGCTGTAAAGCGTCCGGTGTCTGCCGGGAACCGTGCGGGACAGATCCTCCAGCAGGATGTCGGCCAGGGCGAGCGCGAGTTCACGGAGAGACCTCCCCCCGGTCGGAATCCCGAACTTCCCGCATTCGGCCAGTATTTTCTCCCGTCCTTCGATGGCGAGCGGAAGTTTCCCCTCCGCCGCATATTTGAGCGCGAGCATGGATTCCCTGCCGCGCGCTCCGTGAGCCGCCGTTCCGGCGGCGACCGCCCTCAGCAGATTCCTGGCGACGATCAGATCCGCGCCCGCGCCGCAGACGCCCCTCGGCGATTTCGCCGTGACGCGGCACGGTCCCATGCAGCAGTTTCTGCAGCAGACCCCGGCGATTCCGAACGTGCACTGCGGCTGCTGGCGATCAAAACGGTCGAAGACCGTCTCCAGCCCGGCCTCCTCCATGCGCAGAAGCATTTCGCGGACCGCCGGATCCGGAGTCCGAGCCATCACCAGCGCCTTGTCCGGAAAGGTTTTCCGATAGGCGGCCACGGCGGCGACGTAATCGTCCGTCCCGCCGTGAACGCCTCCGTGTTCATGACCGCGCCCGTGCGCATGAGCGTGATCGTGCGTGCTGTGATCCTGCATGGCGATTTCCTCGACGGAGACGCGGGGGAAGGCGTCTCCCGTTACGTTGTTCCGCGGATACGGCGGAACGCCGCAGATCCGCCCGGATGGAATCCGTTTACTCGTAGAACAGCCAGGTGGAGAGATAACGCTCTCCGTTG
The DNA here is from genome assembly GCA_964402715.1 of uncultured Victivallaceae bacterium. Taxonomy (GTDB): domain Bacteria; phylum Verrucomicrobiota; class Lentisphaeria; order Victivallales; family Victivallaceae; genus CALXOD01. Next base: position 2,705 of record CAYODJ010000020.1, on the reverse strand, counting down.
TCCGGCAGCAGGGCGACGATGCGCCTCCCCGCGAATTCCGCCTTTTCCGCGAGCTTCAACGCCGCGAACAGCGCCGCGCCGGAAGATATGCCGACCAGCAGTCCCTCGCGCCTCGCGGCCTCGCGGGCCGTGCGCCCGGCGTCCTCCGCGGAGACGCGGACGACCTCCGTCACGATCGACATGTCCATCACTTTCGGGACGAAACCGGCGCCGATCCCCTGAATCTTGTGCGGACCCGGCCGTCCGCCGGAAAGCACGGGACTCGCGTCCGGTTCGACCGCGTAGATCCCGACGTCCGGATTCCTTTCCCTCAAGTACCCGCCGACTCCGGTCAGCGTGCCGCCCGTGCCGACTCCGGCGACAAAGGCGTCGATTCTTCCTCCGGCGTCGTTCCAGATTTCCGGCCCGGTGTACCGCCTGTGATACGCGGGGTTCTCGGGATTTTCAAACTGCTGCGGAATCAGGGAGCCCGGATTGGCCAGCTGAAGCTCCCTGGCCTTTTCAATCGCCCCCCTCATCCCCTTCGCTCCGTCGGTCAGGACGATTTCCGCTCCGTAGGCCTGGGCGAGCTTGCGGCGCTCGACGCTCATGGTCTCCGGCATGGTGAGAATCAGGCGATATCCTTTCACTGCGGCGACCAGGGCGAGCCCGATACCGGTGTTGCCGCTCGTCGGTTCGATGATGAGCGCGCCGCGCCTGAGCCGTCCGCTTTTTTCCGCGGCCTCGATCATCGCCAGCGCGATCCGATCCTTGACCGAACTTCCGGGATTGAAGGATTCCAGCTTGACCGCGACTTCCGCCTTTCCGGAATTCAGATGATTGATCCGCACCAGCGGCGTATTCCCTATCGTTTCAAGAATGTTTTCCGCAATATTTTCCATTTATGAATTCCCCCCGCAGGAACAGGAGCTGCCGTTTCCGTCCTCATCCCCATATTTTACCGCGTTTTTCCGGAAAGTAAAGCCGAAGAACGGAAAATCTACCTTTTTAGTATTGTCGGAAACGCCGCGGCGGCGGGCTCCGCCTGATGAGGCGCGTCCTGCCTCCGCTCCGCACCGGCGCGGGGAAAGACGGACGCGGCGCGGGTGATATCTCCGGGCGCCGTCGTCGCTTCAGGAAGGAAACGTTGCGTCGCGGCCGATCCGGAGAGCGGCTTTCCGTTCCGTCGACGTCCGGCCGGCGTTGGAAACCGGCGACGGGTCTACGAAGCAGGAGGCGGATGATCCGGCGCGTTGAAACAGCCCTGAGAGAGACGCCGCGGGGGTCGTATGCCTCCGGAGCAATCACGGGCTCACCGGCGTTCCCCGCGGAAATCGGCTCCCTGTCCGGCCCCGGAGACGGCGCGGAGTCCGTGCGTGAACGTGGCCGGACGGACGGACTGATCTCCGCCGGCGGCGAGGCGGAAACCGGGATGCGGAATCAAAAAAGTCCTTCACGGTCATCCTGCGGAAAGGGAGCATGATGTGAAAACATCGGAAGCATCCTGTGAGCGGCTGCTCACGGCCGTATGAGAGCGCCGGAACGGGCACTCCTGTCGGGATTTGCTCCGGCATGAACAGACTCAATGAAAGAAAGGGAAAGGGCGCTTTTAAGAAAATCGGAGAAGCAGAGACAGGGAAAATGCGGGGAACCCTCCGGCAAGGAGGCGTCACACCGTGTTCACATGTCCGAACGAGTGAGCGGCGCGGTATTCCGAGGGCGTCAGACCGAACTCCCGGCGGAACCGCCGTCGGAAATAGGCGGGATCGTTGAAACCCGATTCATAGGCGACCTCTTTCACGCGGAGTTTTCCCGAGAGAAGCAGCCGGCAGGCGTAACGCAACCGCGTGAGATTTATCTCCTCCGTAACCGTATGCCCCCAGACGCGGCGGCAGACCCGGTTCAGGTAGTCAGCATTGCAGTGGAGCGTCTCGCCGAGCACCGCCGTCGAGAGCGACTCCTCGAAGTGAAGCGCGATATGCTCCCGGACCCGGAGCGCCAGTTCCGAGGTCGCGGATCCCCCCTCCCCGTCCGACGGAATCCGCTCCGCTTCTGTCAGCAGCAGCTCGGCGAGCAGATCCGCAGAGTTTCCCGTCCCGACCTCGCGCAGTTCGGAGAGCAGCAGCTGGAAATATTCTTCGAAGCGTCCGCGCCGCGCCGCCGCCCGGCAGGATTCCATCCCGTCGAGCCGCGCCCGACGTTCCGCCCCCCGCGGCAGGAAATGACACCAGAAAAACGTCAGATCCTTTCCGTAAGCCGACAGGCCGCCGTGCCGCCGCCCCGGACGCAGCAGCAGAAAACTGCCGGCGGCAACCGAGAAAACCCGTTCATCCTCAAACATCTCCAGCTTTCCGGACTGGACGAAAATCAGTTCGTAACTGTCGATCGTCCGGGTTCCGTGGCGGCTGCGGCCGCGGGAGACGAATCTCCCGGCGTACATGAGTTCGACTGTCTCCATCCCATTCTCCGAAGTCGGAATTGTCTCTTCATTCACCTAAATTGTCACCCTCGCCGCGAAATGCAAACTGAAGTATGGTATAACCGGAGACAAAATCCGCTCCGGAACGGTGTCATTGAGAATAATCAACAAAGAGGCAGAACAGGATGAAGCAACCATTTTCCCCCGTCGATCCCACCGCCGTGCGTCTGAGCGATCCGGTGTTCGCCGAACGCGTCGAAAGCTGCCGGAACTCCACGATTCCCTCCTCGATCGCCAAATGCCGCGA
>CAYODJ010000019.1:0-42683 GCA_964402715.1 uncultured Victivallaceae bacterium | reverse complement strand
ACAGGCCTTTTTCAAGTGCCTCTCAGGAAATTTGCGCAATTCGTGGGACGTTATCCGCTGATCGTCACCCTGCGGCCCGCGGTCGAGCACGAAGTGATCCGCTGGGTGCTGGGGGAGGCGGGGAACATCGAAGTTCTCGATCCTCCGGAGCTGCGGCGGAAAATCGCCGCGGCGGGGAGGAGAATCATGGAGAGGAACTCCTGACCCTCCCGCGTCCTCTCCGGAATTCCCGGATTTCCGCGGCGTCCGCCGTCTCTCCGTCCGAAGCGGAGCTCCGGTTCCCGTTCCGTCCTGCGGTGATTCGTCCGTGAGTTCCGTGCGAGCCGCCGCCGCAGTCCGGGCGGAAGTCCGCCTCTCCGTGCCGCAGGCCGCGTCCGGTTCACCAGACGCGGGACGATCTGAATTCGACTTCGAACGCGTCGAGCTCATGAAGCTCCAGCACCACGATTTCGTTGCGTCCGCGCCGCAGCGCCGGGCCCGGCACGTACAGGTCGCGGCCGGGGCCGATGTTCCAGTAGCGTCCGAGGTTGAAGCCGTTGATCCAGACCGTCCCCTTGATTCCGGGAAACTTCAGGAAGGAGTCCAGCGGTTCTCCGTCGAGTTCAAGCGCGCCGCGGTAGAAGCGCGGGCGGTCTGCGGCTGCGCGGAGAGCCCCCCAGCGGATTCGGGAGACGTCGCGCAGCCCGATGGAGTAGATGTCGAAACCGCACAGCGACTTCATCGACATCGAAACGCCCATGGGAAGCCCCTTGAAGTCGCGCCCCAGTCCGGGTCCGATGTGTATGTGACCCATGTTCTCGACCAGAACCGACAGCACGCCGTCGCGTCCTTCGCAGGGCAGCTCGAAGATCCGGTTTCCGTCGTTGCGCCCGACGCAGCCCAGGTAGCGGTCGTCGAAATACAGCATGGCGCGATCGTGCACTTCGCGCAGGAACACGGCGTCCTCCTCCGGAATCCACGGGGCTTTGATGCGGGTGCGGTAGAGGATGAAGCCGGAGTCCTGCCCCAGCTCCTCCATCGTCGCCGCGTCGCCGCGCCGGTGACGGCGTCCGAGCAGATCCAGATTGTCGAAGAGAGCCGCGCTTCCGGTCAGGGCGACGGCGCCGTAGTCGCCCTTGGGCGAGGGGGAGGGGTCGCCGAAGGGCGCGTCCGGGAAATGTCTCTTCAGAACCCGCTGGATCGCGAAGTACTTCGGCGTCGGGTCCCCGGCCTCGTCGAGCGGAGCGTCGTAGTCGTAGCTGGTCGTCTGCGCCGTGAAATCCCTTCCGCAGCGGCTCCGTTCCGTCAGACCGCCGCCGTCGGCCCATTCGGTCAGCGATCTGGCGCCGGCGGTGAACCCGAAATTCGTCCCGCCGCAGAACATGTAGAGATTGAACGAGCCGCCCAGGTCAAGGATCCGGTCGACCGAGTCCGCAGCGGTCTCCGCCGGCGTCCGATGATGCTCCCGATCCCCCCAGCTGTCGAACATGCCGGTCCATAGTTCCAGCGCGAGCAGCGGCGCGGCGGGGCGCAGCGTCCGCAGACGGCTGAGACAGCGCTCCTCGTCGCCGGCGGCGAACGTGAGCGCCGCCGGAAGCTCCGGCAGGGAGCCGCTCCTGATGGATCCGATCGTGTAGCCGTTGTCCGCCGTGAAGAGCGGCACGTCTATGCCGGACTCGGTGAAAAGATTCAGCAGGTGACGCAGATAGGCCTCGTCCTCGCGGTAGCTGCCGTATTCGTTTTCAAGCTGCATCGCGACTATCGGTCCGCCGCGGGACGCCTGCAGCGGACGGAGCATCGCCAGCAGCCGGCGGCAGTAGCGGTCCGACGCCTCGAGGTAGGCCTTGTTCATCCGGCGCATCTCCGCTCCGTGGACGGCGGTCAGCCACGCGGGGATGCCGCCGTGATCCCATTCCGCGCAGATGTACGGGCCGGGACGCGCGATCACGTGAAGACCGAGGTCGTGCGCGGTTTCGATGAACCTCACGAAATCCAGAATTCCCGCGGAATTGAACTCCCCCGGGCGCGGTTCGTGCAGATTCCAGCAGAAGTAGGTCTCGACGGCGTTGAGCCCCATCTGACGGGCCTTGGTCAGCCGATCCCGCCACTGGCCGGGATGAATCCGGAAGTAATGGATCGCGCCGGCTCTCAGGCGGAACCTGCTCTTTCCGATTTCTATTTCGCTGCCGACAAGACGGATCCGTCTTTTCTCCATGTCCGCGTCCTCCGCTTTAAAACCGGTGGAGGGATCCGCCGGCGCGGGCAATTTACAGCGGCGCGGCGCTTCATGCAAACGGACGCGGCGATTTCCGGGGACGGCGCGCGTCGGATCCGGGCGTCCGGCGGCGCCGTCCGGTCTTCGGGCGACGGAGGGAGGGAGGCGGTTGAATTTGAGAAAATCGCGGTTCTATTATCGCGGAGGAGCCGTCGGCGCGCGGGGGGAGTCCGCGCGCCCGGTCTTCCGGTTTCAATCTTTTGCTCAGGAGGTTGCGGATGGCGTTTATACAGTGTGAATTTCATTCCGACGTGCTCGGCCGTGCCTGCAGCATGAACGTTCTTGTTCCGCAGAAGGCGGCGACGCAGATCGGCATGGTTTCGACGGCGGCCGGGGATCGCTCGGAATACCCGGTGCTCTACCTGCTGCACGGGCTTTCGGACAACCACACCATCTGGATGCGCCGCACTTCGATCGAACGTTACGCCGCCGCCTACGGCGTGGTCGTGGTGATGCCGGCCGGAGATCGCGGATTCTACACGGACATGGCGGCGGGATACCGCTACTGGAGCATGCTGTCGGAGGAGCTGCCCGTGATCGTCCGGAATCTCTTCCCTGTCAGCGCGAGGAGGGAGGACACGTTCGCCGCCGGTCTGTCCATGGGCGGATACGGCGCGCTGAAGCTCGCTCTGCGCCGTCCGGACCGGTTTGCGGGGGCGGCGGCGCTCTCGCCCGTGACTGATCCGCGCCGGTGGCTGACCGGCGGCGAACGCGCGAACCTGCGCGGGGAACTTACCATGATTTTCGGCTCGGAAGAGCGGATTGTGAGCAACGGCGACGATCTTTTCACGCTGGCGGACAGGCTTCTTGCCGGAGAGAATCCGAGACCGCGCATCCTGCAGATCTGCGGCACGGAGGACGAGCTGCTGCCGGAGAACCGCCGTTTCCGCGATCATATGGAGAACATCCGGTTTCCGGGATACCGTTATTTCGAGGACGCCGGGGCTCACACCTGGGAGTTCTGGGACTGCCACATACGGGACGGTCTGGACTTTCTGTTCGGGAAGAAGTGACGGGGACGGGGCGTCCATACGATCGCCTTTCCGGACCGGGCTCAAAACGATCCTCCGCGGGGGGACGCCGTGCCGTTCGGAGGAACCCAGCGGCGGGAAGTCATCCGGGACGGCCGGAGTCCGAGGCCTCCCGTCGGCGATCCGCCGCCGCGCGCCGGCCCGCCGCACGGAGAGGTCAGAGATATCCGGAGAGATTCTCTTTCCGCCTGAATTCCTTGAGGAGTTCCTTGACTTTCGACACGGAGGTCAGGGGCGAGATGAAGACGACGTCCCCGGAGTCGACGACGACGAGCTTCTCCAGCCCGACTCCGGCGATCAGGCGGCCGCCCGCCGAGCAGACGATGCAGTTCCGGCAGTCCAGAAGTTCGGCGTCTCCCTTCACGGTGTTGCCCGCCGCGTCCGGATCGATGTGGTTCCGCAGTGCGCTCCAGTTGCCGACGTCGTCCCAGTCGAAGGAGGCGGGGATGACGAGAATCTGCCTCGCCTTTTCCATCACCGCGTAGTCGACGGATATCTTCGGCGCGTCCGCGTATTCCCTGCGCAGCAGGTCGTCGAATCCGGGTTTCCCCCACGCGGCGGCGACGCGTCCGGCCAGATCGGCGAGCTGCGGGGCGTTTTTGCGCATTTCGGCGGCGATTGTCGAAATCCGCCACGCGAACATCCCGCTGTTCCAGAGGAAGTTTCCGGCGCGCAGAAACTCCTCCGCCGTGCGCGGATCGGGCTTTTCGCGGAAGCGGCGCACGCCGAATCCGGTCTCCCCGCCGATCGGCTCGCCGCACTCGATATATCCGTAATCGGGGCTCGGGAAATCCGGCTTGACGCCGACGGTGACCACGGCGTCCCGCGTCCCGGCGAGGGCGGCGGCTTTCCGCAGGTCGCCGCGCAGAGCCGTCCCGTTCTCGATGCAGTGGTCCGCAGGCAGGAGCAGCATGACGGCGTCGCGTCCCCCGTTCATGGCCTCGACGATTCCTGCGGCGAGCGCGACGCAGGGCGCGGTGTCCCGGGCGGCGGGTTCGCCGACGACGTTCTCCGGCGGCAGCTGCGGCAGCAGAGCGCGGATCCGCTCCGTGTACTGTCGGTTCGTCACGATGAGTATGCGTTCCGGAGGCAGCATGGGCGTCAGACGCGCCACGGTCTGTTCGATCAGCGACGTCTCCCCGAACAGGTTCAGCAGCTGTTTCGGGCGCTCCTCGCGGCTGAGCGGCCAGAACCGCTCCCCTTTTCCGCCCGCCATGACGACGGCGAAAACCGACTGTTCTTCATTCTCCATGGTGTTTCTTCCCGCTGTTGCCGGAGGACCGCTCCGCGGCCTTTCCCTGATTCATCGCGCGCCCCGCCGGTCCGACATGCTCCGGTACTCCGCCACCGTTCTGACGACGCCTTCCTCCAGCGTGATTTTAGGCCGCCAGCCGAGCGCCCGGGCCCGGGAGCTGTCCATGAGCTTGCGGTACATGCCGTCCGGCTTGGAGGCGTCCCAGCCGATTTTTCCCCGGAATCCCGCCGCCGCGGCGATCTTCTCCGCCAGCTCCCGGACGGTGACGTCGGAGCCGTAGCCGACGTTGACGATCTCCGGATCGTCGTGATTTTGCATGAAGTGGTAGACCGCGTCGGCCGCGTCGTCCACATGCAGGAATTCGCGCAGCGGCCTCCCCGTCCCCCAGAGCGTCTCCTCCGGGCGCTCCTCCCGCGCGGCCTCCACGAAGCGGCGCACGAAGGTCGGGAACACATGCCCGTTCACCAGATCGTAGGTGTCGTTGGTTCCGTACAGGTTGCACGGCATCAGGCTGACCGTCCTGAAGCCGTACTGCCGGGAGAGGTACAGGCACAGCTTGTATCCGGCGATCTTCGCCAGGGCGTAGCCCTCGTTGGTCGGTTCCAGCGGTCCGGTCAGCAGATAATCCTCCCGGATCGGCTGCGGCGCCCGGCACGGATAGATGCAGCTCGACCCCAGGAAGCAGAGCTTTTTCACCCCGTTGAGAAAGCTCTGCATGATGACGTTGTTCTGGATCTCCAGGTTCTCCAGCAGAAATTCAGCCGGATGCGTCTGATTCGCCAGAATGCCGCCGACTTTGGCGGAGGCCAGAACCACATACTCCGGCTTTTCCGCCTCGAAGAAGGCCTTGACCGCCGCCTGGTTGCGCAAATCCAGCTCCGCGTGAGTCCGCTTCAGAATCCGGGTGTGTCCCTCCCGCTCGAACTTGCGCACGCAGGCGCTGCCCACCATGCCGCGGTGGCCGCAGATGAAAATTTTCGCGTCCTTTTCCATCATCGTTCAAAATCCTGTTTCGTAATTGGGGTTGTCCAGCAGCCGCAGGTCGCCCTCGGTCATGATTTTCACCAGCTCGTGAAACTTCACTTCCGGCTCCCAGCCCAGTTTGGCTTTCGCCTTGGCCGGATTCCCCAGAAGCTGCTCCACCTCCGCCGGCCGGAAATAGCGGGGGTCGATTCTCACCACGGTTTTCCCGCTGCTCCGGTCGACGCCGACTTCGTCCAGCCCCGCGCCGCGCCACTCGATCGAACGGCCGACGCAGGCGAAGGAGGCCTCGATGAATTCGCGGACGCTGTGCATCTCCCCGGTGGCGATGACATAATCGTCCGGCACGGGCTGCTGCAGCATCAGCCACATCATTTTGACGTAGTCCTTCGCGTAGCCCCAGTCGCGGCGCGCGTTCAAATTGCCCATGTAAAAGCACTCCTGAAGCCCCCGGTGAATCCGCGCCACGGCCATCGTGATCTTGCGCGTGACGAAGGTCTCGCCGCGCCGCGGCGACTCGTGGTTGAACAGAATTCCGTTCGAGGCGTGGACGCCGTACGCTTCCCGGTAGTTCCTGGTGATCCAGAAGCCGTACTGCTTCGCGACGGCGTAGGGGCTGCGCGGATAGAAAGGCGTCGTCTCGCTCTGCGGAATCTCCTGAACCTTTCCGAAAAGCTCGGACGTGGACGCCTGATAGAAGCGCGCGCCGACTCCGGTCTCCTTGATCGCGTCCAGGAGCCGCAGCACGCCCAGCGCGTCCGCGTCGGCGGAATATTCCGGCACCTCGAACGAAACCTGCACATGGCTCTGCGCGCCGAGATTGTAGATCTCCTCCGGATTGATTTTTTCAATCATGCGGCTGAGACTGCTGGAATCGGTCAGATCCCCGTAATGCAGAAACAGCCGCACGTCCTTGTTGTGCGGATCCTGGTACAGATGGTCGATCCGCCTGGTGGTGAACGTGCTGGCGCGGCGGATGACGCCGTGAACCTCGTACCCTTTCTCCAGCAGCAGTTCCGCCAGATAGCTGCCGTCCTGACCGGTGATGCCGGTGATCAGAGCCTTCTTCATGCCGCCGTCTCCTGTGGATGTCGGATTTTCCCGGATTTCAGTTCATCCGCAGCAACTTCTCATGCCGGTCCGGAGGAACGCCGGCCTTCCGGCGTGTTCCGTCCGGATCACGCTACAAAAAAAAGAGCATGAATCCGCCGCTTTTTCAAATCGTCCGGAAGTTTTTGCCGGAGCGGATAGAGCATGAGGCCTCTCCGGATTTACGCGCCGAGGAAAGGCAGGCTCATCCGGCTTGAGTTCGTCACGGAAACAAGTCCGCGCGGCAAGGGCGCTGCGGAACCGCGGAACGAGGACGGGTTCCATCCGGTTGTCACGGCGCACCGGACGGACCTGCCGGGCGGCATGATCAACGGAAAGGGAATCCGGCGGCGATCCGTTCCCAACCGCCATCCGACAAGCGGCGAGCCGAACCCCTTGAACCGCACAGCACAGGATAAGCCGCATGTGCCGCTGGAGCGTCTGGAGCCGGATCCTGGGAAGACTGTAACCCCCTCCGGCGAAAAGGCAAGCGTCTCCGACGGGAAACCGCCGGACAACACGGGAAAACGCGCCGCGAAGCCGACGGAGAAACAGAAACGGCCCGCCCAGACCCCTGCGGAGACGGGCGGCGGCGCTGTCGTCCGTATTCATCCGCCCGTCCGAGCGCGCTCATCAAGCGCGGAGTGTTGAAATCCGCCGGATCAAAAATACATTATCCCGGGGAGACAAGCGGAACGGTGCGGCGCGAGCCGCGGAAGGAGCGGGACATGAACAGGGCGGATCGGGCGAGGGATTTGTTTCTCGGCGGCACCAACTGCGCGCAGGCGGTGCTCGGGGCGTACTGCGGCGAGTGCGGCCTGGATTTCCGCACGGCCATGCGGCTGGCGTCCGGATTCGGGGCGGGCATAGGGCGGCTGCGCGAGGTCTGCGGCGCGGTCTCGGCCATGGTGATGGTCGCGGATCTGCTCCGCGGCCCGGAGGATCCGTCGGACAAGCGCACCAAGGACGATCATTACGCGTTCGTCCGGCGGCTGACCGAGGCGTTCGAGCGCGAGGCGGGATCATTGATATGCCGCAGACTTCTGGGGCTGCCGGGCGACGGGCGGTGCGGAACGGAGTCCGATGATCGGACCGCGGAATACTACCGGAGACGTCCGTGCGCGGAGCTGGTGACGCTGGCGGTGACGATATTGGAAGAGCATCTGAACTCCGCCGGCAAGGTCTGACGGCGTTCCGCCGGCGGATTCCCGCGGCGCCGGATCCGCGCGGGACACGCGGCGGAATCCGCAGTTCTCCGTCCCGCCTCCTCCGCGCCGGCTCCGGGTCTAGAAACCTCGTCGCGGGACTGGCAAACGCTCCGCCCCCGCGGTATATTGTGCCGGGTCACATCATCTGCTTCCACGGAGACTTTGACAGGGTATGTTTCAATCCAGGAACATCGTCAGCGCGATCGAACTGGGCACCAGCAAGATATGCGTGTTGGTGGGGGAGTCGCGCGAAGACGGCGGTCTGGACGTCATCGGACGCGGCGAGGCGGAGTCGCGCGGCGTGATCAAGGGCGAGATCGCCAACATGGAGGAGCTTTCCGTCCGGCTGGCGGCGGCGCTGGAGGAGGCGGATTCCTCCTCGGGGGGCGAACTGAACAACAGCGGGAAGATAGTGCTCCCCGTGACCGGCTGCGGGATCTGCTCCTACCAGGGGGTCGGCACGGCGTTCGTGAAGAACCCGGATCGGCGCGTGACCGAGCAGGAGCGGCTCGAGGCGAACAGGAACGCCCGCGTGTATCCGATGGAGACCGGCCGCATGATCTTCACGAGCGCGGAATCGTTCTTCGTGATTGACGACAGGCTGCAGCTGCGCAATCCGATCAACCAGACCGCGTGCAAGCTGGACGCCCATGTCCACGTCGTGCACGGCATCACGAACAGGCTTGAGAATTTCAGGACGGCGGTGAGGGAATGCGGATGCCGCGAGGACGTGGAGATAGTGTTTTCGCCGATGGCGTCCGGCTTCGGCAGTCTTTCCGAGGAGGAGCATGAGGGCGGCGTCCTGCTCATCGACGTCGGCGCGGGAGTCACCGAATACGTCGTCGAATTCAACACGGGCATCCTGACCAGCGGGATGCTGCAGGTCGGCTTCAACCACCTGATCAACGATCTGTCCGTCGGTCTGGATCTGCCTTTCGACGTCTGCAGACGGCTGGTCGAGGACGGCACGCTGGACAGACTCGCGCGGGAGCGCAGAAGCCATATGGATTTCCCCTGCGCGGCGGGGAAAGTGCGGCGGATTCCGATGGCCTCCTTCGAGACGATCATCGAATACAGGCTGCGCGAGCTTTTCGAGATCATACGGACGCGCACGGCGGAACAGACGGCGCGGACGGGAGTCGGCGGCGGAGTCGTGCTGACCGGCGGCGGCGCCCTCTTCGAACCCGTCAGGCGGATCTGCCGGGAAACTTTCGACATGTCGGTCCGCGTCGGTCAGCCTCTGCGCACGGGGGAGCACATCCCGGGGCTGGAAAGTCCCCGCTACAGCACGGTGTGGGGCGCACTCGAAATCGCCGACGTGTACTATCGCCGCGCCGGGCAGATGTTCGGAAGCCCGCTCCGGCGGGTCGCGGGCGGCATGGACGGCGTGATGGGCAGGATTCGCCGGTTCTGCGACGACTTCCGCGGGGCGTTCCGCATTTGACTGGAGACGCCGGAGGCAGGACGGACATGATCGAGGATCAGGCTCCCATTGTGGTGTTGGGACTGGGCGGCGCCGGCTGCAGGTTCGTCCGCGCCCTGGCGGCGATGTCCCCGAAACATCTGCGTCTGGTGGCGGTGGACACCGATCGGTCGGAACTGGAGAGATGTCCTGTTCCGGCGGCCGACCGGCTGCTGGCCGCTGCCGGCTGGAGAGAGGGCCGCGGATGCGGCGGCAGCGTCATGGACGGGCAGCGGGCTCTGTCCAGGGAGAGGCCGGCGCTGGAGTCGCTGCTGGCCGGCGCTCCTCTCCTGCTGGTTCTGGGCGGTCTGGGCGGCGGAACGGCCTCGGGCGGGGCGGCGATTCTGTCGAGCGTCTGCCGCAAGCTGAACGTGCCGGCGCTCTTTCTGCTGACGTTCCCGTTCTCGCTGGAAGGCCACAGCCGTCGGCGGATTGCCGAGGAAGCGCTGAACAACGAACTTCTGGAAACGGCGGACGCGGTGCTGACCCTGCCGAACGATCTGCTGTTCTCCGTCCTGCCGGGCGGAGCGCCGCTGACGGAGGCTTTCGCGGCGTCGGACCGGGAGGTCGCGGGGACCGCGCTCGCGCTGACGGAGGTGCTGAAGCAGGGCACTCTTCTCGCGGTGAATTTCGCCGATCTGGTGGCGGTTCTGAGGCGGCGGAAGAGTCTCTGCAGCGTCGGAGTGGGAACCGCGTCCACCGGGGAGGGCGCGGACGGCACCGGGCGCTGCCAGCTGGCGCTGGAGAGGATGCTGCAGTCCCCGCTGCTCGGAGGCACGGACAAGATCGCCGACGCGGACGCCGTCATCATTTCGCTGATCGGCGATGTTTCGCTGGCGCTGGGGGAGACGCGGCAGGTGCTGGAGCAGGCGGGCACGTTCGTCCGTCCCGATGCGCAGCTGCTCGCCGGGGCGTCGGTGGCGAAAGGTTTCGAGAACCGCGTGCAGATCTGTTCGATCGCCGTCAAATTCGATTCGATGCAGGAGCGGGACGGCGGCGTCTTCGCGCACGGCCGTCCGGACAGGAAGCATGAGGAAGTGGAGCAGCTGAGACTGGAGCTGGACGCCGTCTCCAAGGGGACGATGGAGAACACGACGCCGGTCGTCCTGGACGGCGAGGATCTGGATGTTCCGTCGTTCAAGCGGAGGAAAGTCGCGATCGACGCCGGGAAGACCGTGTCCGCGGCGGAGGCGAGAAGATGAGGGATGCGGCCCACGGCGGCGGGGCGGGTCTGAGGAAATGAGGAACGGGGAAATCGTTTTCAATCGGGAGCTTCAGCCCGGATATCATGTCGTCGGGTTTCACGCGCCGGAAATCTGCCGGACGGCGCGTCCGGGTCAGTTCGTGCACGTCAGAATCGGCGAGGACATGCGGCAGATTCTGCGCCGTCCGTTCAGCATCTGCGAAGCCGGAGCCGGCGGAGTCGTTCAGGTGCTGTACAAAGTGGTGGGGGCGGGCACCGCGCGTCTGTCCGGACTGAGACCGGGGGCGGTGTGCGATCTGCTCGGGCCGCTGGGACGTCCGTTCACCCCGCCGGGGGAGGGGACCGTGCCGGTGGTGGTCGCCGGGGGCTACGGCGCGGCCGCGACGTTCATGCTGGCTCTGCGCTCGGAGACTCCGGGGTACGCCCTGCTCGGCGCCCGCGGTGTCGCCGATCTGCTGCTGCGCGACCGCTACAGGGACGCCGGATTCGAGGTCCGCGTCAGCACCGAGGACGGTTCGGCGGGCCTCAGGGGCCGGGTCACCGGCCTTCTGGAGACGCTGCTGCGCGAACTGCGCGGACGGCGGGTCATGGTGTACGGCTGCGGTCCGAGGCCGATGATGGCGGCGATGGCGGCGATGCTGCAGGATTCCGGAGTTCCCGGCGAACTGAGTCTGGATCACATGATGTGCTGCGGCATCGGCGCGTGCTTTTCGTGCGTGGTCAAGGTCAAGGCCGGCACGCCGGAGGGCTGGGAGTACGCGCGGGCGTGCTCCGACGGCCCGGTGTTTCCCGCGGAGCGGATTTATCTGGAGCGTCCGTGAGCGCCGGTTCCGGCGGCGCGGCGTTCAGTCACTGGTCGGATTAAAGGAAAGATGGGCGACATATCGACGGACATTCTGCTGATCGTGCTGTCCGGTCTGGCGGGCGGCGTGCTTGCGAGCTTCCTCAGGATGCCGCTGCTGATCGGGTATCTGCTGGCCGGACTGCTGGTGAGCCCCCACACGGTCGGTCCCCACGTGACGGATCTGGACGCGGTGGGAAAGCTCGCCGACATAGGCGCGGCTCTGCTGCTGTTTTCGCTCGGGCTCGAATTTCCGCTGAAAAGTCTGAAACAGATACGCAACGTCGCCTTCTTCGGTTCCGTCATTCAGGTCGCGCTGACTTTTCTGCTGTGCTGGTTCCTGGGCAGGAAGCTGGGATTCGGGACGGGGCCCTCGCTGTGGTTCGCGGCCGCTTTCCTGAGCAGCAGCACCGCGGTGATCCTGAAGACGCTCGCGAATCAGGGATATGAGGGCGCGCTGTCCGGGCGCATCATGCTGGGCATGTCGATCGTGCAGGATCTGACGGTGGTTCCGGTGATGATTCTGCTGACGAACTACAGCAGGTCGTCGGGCTCCGCGGCGGAGTTCCTGCTGCCTCTGGCGTACGCGGGGCTGTTCATACTGCTGATGGCCGGGATCGGCTCGAAACTCATGTCGCAGCTGCTGCGGTTCGTGTCCAAGCTGCATTCCCGCGAGCTCTTCCTGCTGGTGGTGACCGCGCTGGCGCTCGGAATAGGCTATCTGACCAGCAGATTCGGTCTGTCTCTGGCGTTCGGAGCATTCGTGGCCGGAATGGTGCTGAGCGAATCGGACTACAGCCTCAAGGCGCAGAGCGAGCTCGGGCCGCTCAGGGATCTGTTCGTGCTGATTTTCTTCGTCTCGGTCGGAATGCTGTGCGACCCGGTTTTTCTGCGGGACAACTTCCTCACGGTCCTGCTGGTGCTGACGGCGGCGGTGTTCATGCGGGGCGCCATACTCGGCGGCGTCACGTATCTGTTCGGCTACCGGCGGGTGGTGCCGTTCGCGGCTTTCTTCGGCATGCTGTCGGTGTCCGAAATCACTTTCGTGCTGATCCGGCAGGGGATCGGGCTGCAGGCGATCGATCACTACATGTATTCGCTGCTGCTGAACGTGACGGTCCTGTCGATGCTGATCGGGCCGCCGCTGTCCTATCTGACGACGCCGTGTTTCAAGCTTCTGCGCAGATTTCATCCGGACAGGCATCCGCTGCAGCGGCGCGTGAACTTCCAGGACGGCGACGCGCCGCGCGAGGTCGTTCTGACCGGGGATTCGGGAGTGACGGATCTGGCGGGGCTGCTGCGCCGTCTGAGCCGCGCCTTCATGCTGGTCGAGCCGCAGTACAAGAACTTCGCCCAGTACAAGCGGCTGGGATATCCGGCCATCTTCGGAGATCCGTCGCAGGAGGTGATCCTCGGCGCGGCCGGCATCATGGACGCCGGCGCGCTGGTGGTCGCGTCGGCGTCCCTGCCGGAAATCAGGGGCGTCGTGCAGTGCGCCCGGCGGATGAGGCCGGACATCCCGGTGATTCTGCAGATGGAGAACGGCGCCTCCGCGCCGCTGTGGAAGGACGCGCCGGAGATGCAGATCGTGGAGGTGAACCGCGCCGCCGGCATGGAGACGATGCGGAGAACTCTGCTGGCGCTGGGATGGAGCATGCCGGAGATCCTGCGGTGTCTGCAGAAGGCGAACGAGGAGAAGACCGGGCGGGATTCGCGTCTCCGGGATCGTCACGGAATCCCGTCTCTCGAACGTTTCTTCGGCACGACGGAGCTGACGGTGGCGAAAGGCGGCCGCTGGGACGGGTGTTCCCTCGCGGAGAGCGGGTTCCGCGAGAAGTTCGGCCTGCTCGTGCTGGGCGTGGCGCGCGACGGGGCGTTCACGCCGTTTCCGGATCGGAACTTCGTGCTTCTGCCGGATGATCGGGTCATGCTGATCGGCGAACCCAAGGCGTGCGACGAGTTCTGCCTCGCCGGTTTCTGAGGCGCTGAACGGAGGATGACAATGGCGACGGAAATTCAGATTATGTACAGACGCGGTCCGTCGGGGAGGATGGAGGCGTACTGTCCGGCCTGCGGCGAGGAGCTGCAGGCGGTGGACGTGGAGATATTCCCGTACTGCCCGTTCTGCAATCAGGCGCTGTCCCGTGACAGCCGCATGGAGGATTTCATCCTGGATCCGGTGATCCGCCATTGGATCGGACAGTCAAACGGCTACTTCGTCCGTTAGAACCGCGGGGGTAATCCTGTGCGTCCGCCGCTGCCATGCAAGATTGTCGCCGACGAGCGCATCCCCTTCCTGCGGGGCGTGCTCGAACCCTATTTCCGGGAAGTGGTCTATCTGCCCGGCGGCGGGATCTCCAGAGCCGACGTGCTCGACGCCGCGGTTCTGATCGTCAGAACCAGAACGCGCTGCGACGCCGCCCTGCTGGAGGGGACGCCGGTGCGGCTGGTCCTGACCGCGACCATAGGCTACGACCATCTGGATGTGGATTTCCTGAACGGCGGCGGCATTCTCTGGAGCAACGCCCCGGGATGCAACGCCGGCTCGGTCCGGCAGTATGTGACGTCCGCCCTGCTGCGTCTGGCGCTGCGGCACGACTTCTCCCTCGACGGGAAAGTCCTGGGCGTCGTCGGCGTCGGGCATGTGGGATCGCTGGTCGCCGCGACGGGCAGGGCTCTGGGCATGACCGTGCTGCTGAACGACCCTCCGCGCGAACGGGACGAGGGGGGCGCGGGGTTCGTCACGCTGGAGCATGTCTGCGCCCGCGCGGACTTTCTGTCCCTGCATGTGCCGCTTGTCGAGGACGGGGAGTGGCGGACGCGCCGTCTGGCGGACGAGGCTCTGCTGAGCGGACTGCGAAGGAACGCGTTTCTCATCAACACTTCGCGCGGGGAGGTGTGCGACGGCGGCGCGCTGCTGCGGGCGCTGGAGCGGGGCCTGCTGGCGGGAGCGGTGCTGGACGTGTGGGAGCACGAGCCGGACATCGATCCTGAGCTGCTGCGGCGCGTCGAGATCGGGACGCCGCACATCGCCGGGTATTCGGTGGACGGAAAGGCGAACGGGACGGCGCACTGCGTGCGGAAGGTGGCGGAGTTCTTCGGGATCGACGCCCTGCGGCGGTGGTACCCGCCGCGTCTCCCCGACGCGGTCCGCCGCGGCGGCGACGCGTTCGCGCGGCGTCCGGATCTCCGGGAGATTTTTCTGCGCAACGGCTCCTACGACGTCGCCGCGGACGACGCCCTGCTGCGGAGCCGTCCGTCGGATTTCGAACTCCTCCGCGACAGTTATCCCCCCCGGCGCGAGGGACGCGTCCCCGCAGACGCGGAGGAATGACTTCCGGAGGGAGTCCGGGGACGCGGCGCGGACGCCGCCCCCCTTCCGGGGGAACGGACACCCCGCCCCGCCGTCGCCTCATCGCTCGGTGTACAGCCGCATGATCCATTCGCCGTCGATGGGATCGGGCATGCCGGAGCGGCCGTAGCGGCGCTGTCCGTCGCAGAGCAGCGCCAGCTCACCCCGGACCTCGGCGACCGAAAAACGGATCTCCCCGCCGGAGACGGGCAGCCTGAGCCGGATCTTCTCCATGCCCGGCGAACCGAACACGTGACGCAGCGGCACGCCGTTGACGTCGCCCGCGACGGACGCGGGGGCCCTGACGACGAGAAAGCTGATCTCCAGCTCCGCGTCGCACCGCTCCGGCATGGCCGGGAACGTCTTGCGCACCGAGGCGCCGGAGCACAGCGCACGGGCGTTCCACGCGCCGAAGGTGAACGGTCCGTGGTCCAGGCGCAGGATCTTCCCGGAGGACAGGGGAAAGATCACGCCGTCCGGACGCACCAGGGACTGAATCAGGCTCTCGGCGCGGCTTCTGTACAGGTCATAGGCGGGGACGACCATGAAGACGCCGGCCAGCAGCGCCGGCGCCGCGCGGCGGTAAAGTTCCGCCCTGCGGCCCTCCCGCAGCAGGCGCAGGGCGCGTTCCAGAAAGGTTCCCGCGAAGATGAACGCCAGCGGCAGAATCGGTGCGCGGAAACGGGACAGGATGTAGAACAGCGCCGTCGCCCCCCAGTACACGAGCACGAAGCCGTAAAGCATGAGCCATGAGTCCCTCCTCCGGCGCAGGACGGCCGCCAGCTGCCAGAACATTCCGCCCAGAACGAACGGCAGCAGCGCCGCGCTGCGTCCCGGCAGCAGCGTCCGCAGGACGAGGCTGCGGGCCCCCTCGCCGTACAGAGACACGTTGTTGGGAATCTCCCTGCCGTCCCAGAAGAGCAGCAGCTTCCGGAACTGCAGTTCCGCGAACGCTCCGGGTTCGCGGAGCAGGAAATCCCACATCTGCAGCGGCACGGAGCGCACTGCGGATCGGGTCATGAAATCGGCGTAGGTCTCCGGATATTCCATGGGGCCCGCCGGCAATCCCGGGTTGCGCCCCCCCGGCGGAGCCTCCGGCGTGTTGCCGAGAGCCAGCACCGCGCCGGCGGCGGTCGACGGTCCCGTCGGCGTCCCGCGCGACAGAGTGTTGTGGACGGCGAAAGGCAGCTGCACGGCGACGCAGGGAAGCAGCAGAGCCGCCAGACGGACCGCCGCGTCCTTCCACGCCCCGCCGGAACTTCCGGCGCGGCGGAGGGAGTTACGGAACAGCGCCGCCGCGACGATCGGCAGCAGAAGCGCGACGTTGCCCCTGTTCAGTATGGCGGCTCCGGCGGTCGCGCCGGCGGCGCACCAGCGCGGCGCGCCCCCCTTCCGCAGAGCGCTGACGCACAGGTAGAAGAGCAGCGTCAGCAGAAACGCGTGCAGCGTCTCGTTCTGCGCGAACGGAGTGTACAGCAGCAGCGGCGTGGAGATCGCCGTCGCGCAGGACGCCAGCAGTCCCGTCCGCCGGTTCCGCAGGCGGGCTCCGCAAAGTCCGACCAGCCACACCGTGGCGGTTCCGAGCAGGGACTGGCAGATCAGCACGCCCCACGGCATGCATGCTCCGAAGAACAGACGCACCGGCGGCAGGAACACCGCGTAGTAGAACGGCTGGTAATAGAACTCCTTCGGAAAGATTCCGCGCGAGATCTCCTCCGAAAGGCGCAGGTAGGTGGCGAGATCCGTCAGCCTCGAGGGGCGCATCACGCTGTTGACGCCGCCGTTGTCCGCCGCCAGTTCGAACGAGACGGCGAGCCGCAGCGCCAGCGCCGCCAGGCATATGATCGACAGGCGCAGGAGAAAACGCCGGGATCCGGACGGTCTCCGCGCCGAGGCGGAACGGCCGGGCTTCGCGTTCACGCGGGGGTTCCGCACGGTCAGACCGTCATCAGCTCCTGCTCCTTGGCCGCGAGTCTCTTCTCGAGTTCCGCTATGTAGCCGTCGGTCAGCTTCTGGACGCTTTCAAGCATCTTCTTCTGTTCGTCCTCGGACAGTTCGCCGTCCTTCTGCGCCTTCTTCACCGCGTCGTTGCCGTCGCGCCGGATGTTGCGGAGTGCGACCTTGGCCTCCTCGGTCAGCGCCTTCGCCTGTTTGCTCAGAGCCGTGCGGCGTTCGGTGCTCAGTTCGGGGATCGGGAGCTTGATCGTGCGGCCGTCGCTCATCGGGGTGATGCCGATGTTCGACGCCAGGAGAGCCTTCTCCACCGCCTGGACGGCGCCGGCGTCCCACGGCTGAATCACCAGCAGCCGCGGTTCCGGCGCGGTGATTCCCGCCAGTTCCTTGATGCGCATGGGCGTGCCGTAATATTCGACCGGAATGTTTTCGACCAGGGCCGGGGACGCCTTCCCCGTGCGGATGGCGGCGAACTGCTGCTGCAGGCTTTCCACCGTCTTCTTCATATGCTCTTCCAGGGAGTGCAGCAAATTAGCGACGTTGCTCATAGATTTCTCCTGTGACAGATTGCCGTCTCTTCATCGACTCCGCGGAGCTCTGCGCACCCGATCCGAACGCGCCGTCCGAAGCACGCGGACTTCATACTTCCGAGTCCAATGTAGCGCACGGCACGTCATTTTCAAGTCCGTCGCGGGAAAATGCGCGGGCGGCGGATCCGCGAACGGAATTTCCTCGGAAATGACGGCGGGGTCTCTTGAAAAAACGGCTGCGGTATGATAGCGTCATGACGTCCGGACGTCGCGGACGCGCCGCCCGTCGCGCCGTCCGGGCGGTGCGCGGAAGAGGAGGCGGAAAGCGAGCAAATGAAAGACATCTACGAATCCGAACAGGACAGACGGTTCGAGTCTGTTTTCGCCGATCCCGGGGCGATCTACCGGGACGCGCCGTTCTGGGCGTGGAACTGCGAATTGAGGCCGGATCAGCTGAAGCGGCAGATTCTGAATTTCAAGAGAATGGGAATGGGCGGCTTCCACATGCATTCCCGCACCGGCCTCGTCACGCCTTATCTTTCTCCGGAGTTCATGGAGCGGGTGCGCGAATGCGTGGAGACCGCGAAGGCGGAGGGGATGCTGGCGTACCTGTACGACGAGGATCGCTGGCCGTCGGGAACGGCGGGGGGCATGGTCACGAAAGACCCGAAGCTGCGCGCGCGCTATCTGCTGCTGACCCCGCTGAAGCGCGCGGAACCGCCGGACTCCGCCAACGACGACTCCGGCAGGCTGCTGGCCTGCTACTCGGTCATGCTCGACGCCGACGGCGCCCTCGCCGCCTACCGACGGCTGGAGGCGGACGAGCCGCCGGACTCCGGCGCGGAGAAATTCTATCTTTACCGGATGGTCGAATCGCCGCAGCCGTGGTTCAACGGGCAGAGCTACGCGGACACCCTCAATCCGGCGGCGGTGCGGAAGTTCGTCGAAATCACCCATGAGGCCTATTTCAGAGCGGTCGGCGGCGAGTTCGGCCGGACCGTACCGCTGATTTTCACCGACGAACCTCAGTTCAGCCGCAAGACGGCGCTGAGGTTCGCGCGGGAGAAGCGCGACGTGAGCATGCCTTTCACCGACGATCTGCCGGACACCTACCGCAGGGCCTACCGCGCCGACTTCTTCGCCACGTTTCCCGAACTGATCTGGGAGCTGCCCGGCGGAAGGTTCTCTCAGGCGCGGTACCGCTATCACGACCACGTCGCGGAGCGGTTCAGCTCCGCCTACGCCGACACGATCGGGACCTGGTGCGAGAAGCACGGCATAGGACTTTCCGGACATCTGATGGAGGAGCCGACGCTGGAGTCTCAGACCCGCTCGCTCGGCGAGGCGATGCGCAGCTACCGCGCGTTTCACCTGCCCGGGAACGACATGCTGTGCGACTGGATGGAGTTCAACACCGTGAAGCAGGCCGCCAGCGCGTCGCATCAGTACGGACGCGGCGGAGTGATCTCCGAACTCGACGGCGTCACCGGATGGGATTTCACCTTCATGGGGCACAAGGGGCACGGCGACTGGCAGGCGGCTCTGGGCGTCACTCTCCGCGTGCCGCATCTGTCATGGGTGTCGATGGCGGGAGAGGCGAAGCGCGACTATCCGGCGTCGATAAGCTATCAGGCGCCGTGGAGCGGAAAGTACCGGCTGATCGCGGATCACTTCGCGCGGATGAACGTCGCGCTCACGCGCGGGAAGCCGCATGTCCGCGTCGGCGTGATCCATCCGATCGAATCGTACTGGCTGATGTACGGGCCGCAGGACGCGACCGCGGAGAGGCGCGGGCAGGCCGAATCGGATTTCACCCGCATGACCGAGTGGCTTCTGCACGGGCTGATCGATTTCGACTTCATCGCGGAGTCGCTGCTGCCGGGACAGGGCGGCGGGCCGCGCGACGGGCGTTTCGCGGTCGGGAAGATGGCGTATGACGTGGTGGTGGTGCCGCCGACCGTCACGCTGCGGGCGACCACGCTGTCCCTTCTGGAGCGTTTCCGGGCGGCCGGCGGGCGGATCGTGTTCGCCGGAGAGGTGGCGACGCTGTGCGACGCCCGGACGTCGGGTCGGCCGGCGCGTCTCGCGCGGAAATGCGAGAGAATCCCTTTCACGCGCTCGGCCCTGCTGGGCGCGCTGGAGAGGTTCAGGGAGGTCGACGTGATCGGGAAAGCCGACGGCCGCCGGCCGCCGGCTCTGGTGGGTCAGATGCGGGACGACGGCGCACGGCGGTATCTTTTCCTCGCGGACACCGAGCGGATGGGGGAAGGGCGCGAGACGCTGGTGAAGGTCCGCGGCGAACATCGGGTCGAGTACCTCGACACCGGCAGCGGGACCATCGTCCCGGTGAAGGCGGCGCACGAGGACGGATGGACGGTCTTTGATTTCTGCTTCTATCCTCACGGTCATCTCCTGGTGCGTCTGACTGCGGGCGGCGGGAGCGACGGGGAAAGGATCGCCCAGCCTCCGTTCGGGGATTCGGCGGTGGAGGCGGCGACGGTCGGCCGGCTGTCGGGCGTGACGAGGATTTCCCTGGACGAGCCGAACGTGCTTGTGCTGGACATGCCGCGATGGCGTCTTGGCGGCGATCGGGAATGGCGGCCGGCGGAGGAGATCCTGCGGCTGGACGATCGCGTGCGCAGGCTTCTGGGTCTGCAGACCCGCGACGGTCAGATGGCTCAGCCGTGGAGCCGCGCGAGGGACCGCCGGCGGATCGCGACGCTGGAGCTTTCCTACCGGTTTGATTCGCTCGTCGACGTCGCGGCGCCGCTCCTCGCCATGGAGGAGCCGGAGAACGCCGAACTTTTCCTCGACGGCCGCAGGATCGAGTTCGCGGACTGCGGCTGGTGGACGGATGAATCGCTGCGCACCGCAAGACTGCCGGCGATTCAATCCGGCAGTCACGAGCTTCTCGTGCGGATGGCATATTCCGATTCCGGAAATCTGGAGAGAATCTTTCTGCTCGGCGATTTCGGCGTGGAGCTGCGCGGCGACTCCGCGCGGATCGTCGCCCCGGTGCGGGAGCTCTGCTGGGGGGACGTCGCCGGCCAGGGGCTGCCGTTCTACAGCGGCAACATAACGTACCACTGCCGGTTCAGCCTCGGGGAGGAGCGGAGGCTAGCTCTTCGTCTGCCGTCGCGCGTGACCGGCATGCCGGGGGGGATGGGAGGACCGAACGCCTCCCGCGAAGCGCCCTGCGTCGCCTATCACGGGACGCTGGTGAGCGTGGAGCTGGACGGCCGTCCCGCAGGGGATCTGGCGTTCGCGCCGTTTCAGTGCGATCTCGGAGTCGTGCCGCCCGGAGAACACGGAGTCGATCTCACTCTGTACGGAAGCAGGGTGAACAGCGCCGGAGCGCTGCATCTGACGTTCCGCGTCGAGTGGATGGGACCGCAGGCATGGCGCACCGAGGGCGACATGTTCAGTTACGAATACCGCGTGCGGCCGTTCGGCATAACCGTCGCCCCAAAGCTGCTGCGGCTCTGAATGCCGGTTTCGGACGACGGAGGCGCGGTTCCCCGGCGGCCGGACCGGTCCGTGCCCGCCCCCGCGCCGCCGCGGATGTTTCCCCTCAGTCCGCCGTCCAGGCCGCTCCCGGGAGCGCGGCGCCGCGCGGTGCCGCGTCTGTCCGAAACGGCGCGCGCGGATTTGATTTTGTTCAATGATCCGTTATAATCTTCTTGCCGTTTTGGAATTGTCGTCCAGAAGCATTCGGAGAAGCAACATGCCGTCAGATTTCGTTCATCTACACGTTCACAGCCACTACAGTCTGCTCGACGGGGCCTGCACCACCCGCGGACTGCTGGATATGGCCAGGGAGTTCGACATGCCTGCCGTGGCCATCACCGATCACGGGTTTCTCGGAGCGGCGCAGGAGTTCTACAAGACGTTCATGGGCAGCGGGGTCAAGTCCATCATCGGCTGCGAGGCCTACGTGGCCCCGGGGTCACGGTTCGACAAGAGTCAGGCGACTCCGCACGTGCGCGGATTTCATCTGCTGCTGCTGGCCGAGAACAACGCGGGGTATCACAGCCTGTGCAAGCTCATTTCCGAGGGGTTCCGCACCGGGGCATACTACGGCAAACCGCGCATCGACAAGGAACTGCTGGCCGAGCATCACGACGGCCTCATCGCCATGTCCGCCTGCATCGCTGGGGAGATTCCCCAGCGGATCCTGGAAGGCGACATGCCGGCGGCGGAGAAGTCGCTGCGGGAGTATCTGGACATTTTCGGCGCCGATCACTTCTTCCTGGAGGTCATGGATCACGGAATCGAGGAGGAGCGCAAGGTCGCCCGTGCGCTGGCGGATCTGGCCGGGAAATTCAATCTCGGCCTGGTGGCCACCAACGACGCGCACTATCTGAAGAAGGAGCATGCCAAGGCGCACGAGATCATGCTCTGCATCCAGACGGGGGCGCTGCTGTCCGATCCGCGGCATTTCCGTTTTTCCGGTCCGGAGTACTACTTCAAGAGCGCGGACGAGATGGCGGCTCTCTTCCGTGAGCTGCCCGGGGCGATCGCCAACACCCGCGCCATCGCGGAGCGGTGCGAGGTCACTTTCCGATACGCCCCCGATGTCAACCACTACCCGGTCTACACCCTGCCCGACGGCACGGTGCCCGGCAAGGAGTTTCTGAGGGAGATCTGTCTGAAGAACATCCCCGTGCGCTACCATTTCGATCCGGAATCGCCGGAGCTGACGCCGGAGCAGCGCGCGGTCATAGACCGTATGGATTACGAACTCGATGTCATCGACCGGACCCAATACTGCTCCTATTTCCTGGTGGTCAGCGACTTCATCAGGCACGCCAAGGAACAGGGGGTTCCGGTCGGCCCCGGCCGCGGCAGTGGGGCGGGGAGCCTGGTGGCGTATCTGACGCAGATCACCAACATCGATCCGCTCCGCTACAACCTTCTTTTCGAACGCTTTCTGAACCCGGAACGCGTCAATCCTCCCGACTTCGACATAGACTTCTGCGAAAAACGGCGGGGAGAGGTCATCGAGTACGTCCGGCAGAAATACGGGCAGGACAGCGTGGCGCAGATCTGCACCTACGGTGCGCTCAAGGCCAAGGCCGTGCTCAAGGATGTCGCCCGGGTGCTCGGACACGACTTCGAATTCGGCAACCGCATCAGCAAGCTGGTGCCGGACGAGGTGAAGATGACTCTGGCCAAGGCCGTCGAAAAGTCCGGGGAGCTGGCGGCGCTGGTCAAGAGCGACCCCGAGGTCGCGGAGGTGTTCAGCTTCGCCGAGGTGCTTGAAGGGCTGAACCGGCAGCTCGGCATTCATGCCGCGGGGGTCATCATCGGCGATCAGCGCCTGGACAATCTCGTGCCGCTGGCCTCCGGCGCGGGCGGCGAGACGGTCACCCAGTTCACCGCCGGGCCGTGCGAGGAGCTCGGGCTGCTGAAGATGGATTTTCTGGGGCTGCGGACCCTGACCATCATCCGCAACGCCCTGGACATGATAGAGGAGCATCACGGGGTGGCTCTCAACATGGACGAGCTGCCGCTGGATGATCCCAAGACGTACGATCTGCTCCGCAGAGGGGACACCGTGGCGGTGTTTCAGCTGGAGTCCGGCGGCATGCAGAATCTCTGCCGCCAGTTCGGAGTGGAGAGCATCGAACACATCATCGCCCTGCTGGCCATCTACCGTCCCGGTCCCATGCAGTTCATCCCCCAGTTCGTCCGCCGCAAGAAGGGCGAGGAGGAGATAGTCTATGATCATCCGAAGATGGAGCGCATTCTGAAGGAGACCTACGGAATCATGCTCTATCAGGAGCAGATCATGCAGGTGGTGCAGGAGCTGGCCGGATTCTCTCTGGGGGGTGCGGACATTCTGCGCCGCGCCATCGGCAAGAAGAAGGCGGACGAGATGGAGCGGCAGAAAGCGAAATTCCTGGAGGGGTGCGCGAAGACGAGCGGGATTTCCGAATCCCTCGCCAAGCAGATCTGGGAAAAAATCGAGATGTTCGCCGGATACGGATTCAACAAGTCGCACAGCGCCGCCTACGCCATGGTCGCCTATCAGACGGCCTACCTGAAGGCGAATTATCCGGTGGAGTTCATGGCGGCCGTGCTGACGAGCGAACTGGCGAACGCCGACGAGATCGCGTTCCTCATCAACGCCTGCAGGGACATGGGGATCAAGGTCCTGCCGCCGAACGTCAACAGCAGTCAGATCACTTTCGGCGTGGACGACGGCGCGATCCGTTTCGGTCTCGGCGCGATCAAGGGCGTGGGGGAGATAGCCGCGCGCAAGATCATCGAATCCAGACAGGCCGACGGAAAGTACAAGAGCTTCCAGGATTTCTGCGAGCGCTGCGGCGGCGCGATGAATTCACGGATGATGGAGCATCTCACCCGCGCGGGGGCGTTCGATCAGCTGGGTCTGCGGCGGAGTCAGCTGCTGGCGATCGCGGAGCCGATGCTGAAGTTCGCGGCGTCGCGCACGGCCGATCTGGCCAGCGGACAGGGATCCCTGTTCGATCTGCTCGACGGAGAGGACACCAGAGACAGCTGCTCCGTTCCGATTCCCGACATTCCGGAGTTCTCCCGGGAGGAGATTCTGAAAAGCGAGAAGGAGCTGCTGGGGTTTTACGTGACCGGGCATCCCCTCGAACCCTACGTCGAGATCGTCCGGGGCCTGTCCTCGATGCCGATACGCGACGTCGGACAGGTCCGCGACAACGCCTCCGTCCGTCTGGCGGGCATGGTGGGCTCCTTCAGCACAAAATTCAGCAAGAGCAGCGGCAAACCCATGGGCATCCTCGTGCTGGAGGACATGGACAGCGCGATCGAATGCATGCTGTATGAACGGATACTGGGCGAAATCGGCAAGGCGGGGCTGGTGCTGACGCCGGGGCTGCCGATCCTGGTGGAGGCGCGGGTGAACTACCGCGACGATTCCGAGAGACCCAGGCTGGCGGCGGATCGGATCATGTCGCTGGACGAGGGCGCCTCGTGCTATGCCGCGGCGCTGCATCTGTACATCCGCGAGAGCGACATGGATCGTAGGAGGCTGGAGGATCTCGCGAGGCTGTGCAAGGCCAACGCCGGCGACACCCCCCTGGTGATGTGCGTGGAGGGCGACGACGGCTCCGTCTTCTTCATCGAACCCGGCGCGGACCGCGGAGTCCGCGTCACGACGGATCTGCTGAAGGGGATCGAGACGCTGCTGGGGGCGCGGAGATGCCGGGTGAAAGGCAAGCCCTGCGAAGCCGGGCGGGCGCGCGGCGGCTGGCGCCGCTCCAGGACTCCGGCCGCCGAAACCGCGTAGAACGCGGCGCGCGGTCAGGAGAACTCCGCCGTGTCCTCCGGCGCAATCGGTTCATAGGGACCGGGCTTGACCTCCAGGACGACGGAGGGGACGCGCACGCGGTAGAGATGCCATTGACCGGCGGGAATCTCCAGGACGGAACAGTCCCCGTCCGCCGCGAGAACGCACCGATCGGTCACCCTGCCGTCGTCGTCGAAGAAAACGGCGTCGATTCTCCCGCGCAGCAGCACGGCGAGCTCCCATTTCGCGCGGTGACGGTGGGTCGGGAAAACGGTCTCCGGCACGGCGGCGATCAGCAGCCGCTGCACGGGATCGTCCAGCGTCGGATGGAGGTTGTAGTGGCAGCGGCGGCGGTCGGCGGCGGCGGCCTGCGCCAGCAGTCCGTCCATGAGCTCTTCGGTGACGTATCGCATGTTGATGTTATTCCCCGGTGAATTGTCGATGTCTGCTTGCAAAGCACCTTTAACCGGAATATTGTAACCGCCGATCGGTGGGATTGCAAACGGGAAGCGGGATCTGTGGCGGTGACGGAAGTGATCGACAGCGCGGCCGGACGCTCCGGCGACGGCGGTGCGCGGCGGCGGTTCGGGGTTGTGCAGGCGGTTTTCTGCGTGGCGGTGCTCGCGGCGGCTCTGGCCGTCGCGTCATACACCCCCGTGGACGCGGACGTGCTCGACGGCGGCGTCGACTCCGCGCTGAGAAACTGGATGGGCGATCTCGGCGCCCGCCTGTCGTGCGCGCTGTTCATCTGCTGCGGCGCGTCCGCGTACCTGTTTCTCGGCATGCTGCTGGTGGCCGTCTTCAGGATGCTCCTTCCGGTCAGGGGTCACTGGATCCGCTTCTTCTGCAGCACATTCCTGATGATGCTGGGAGCTATGCTTCTGTTCGCCTTCGCTCCGGAGACGTTCGTCGATCTGACCGATCGTCTCGGCCTCGGTCATGCCGGCGCCGCCCGTCAGGCCATGCCCGGCGGCGTGATAGGCCAGTTCCTCGCGGCGCCGCAGGTGGACGACCTGCAGCTTCCGGAGGGTCTGCTGCGTAGGTACATCGGACCTGTCGGGACGATGCTTCTGGGCTCGGTCCTGCTTCTCGGCGGCGCCGCCGTCATATATTTCGCGGATTTCCACCGTCTGCTGATGGCGCGGATCCTCCGCGGGGAGCCGTCCGAGCCGCAGGACGCGGGAGCGCCGGAAGCGGCGTCGGCTGGCTCCGGCGCGCCGCCGGAGCCGCCGGCCGACGCGCACCGTGACGGTCTGCTGGCGCTGGCGAAGCAGGCGGTCAGCCGCATTGCGCCGGGACGCGCCGCCGTGATCGGCCGGGAGGCGGACGCGGGGGCGGACGCGGGGGACGGCGCCGAGGAAGATCCCGTCCGGCAGTCTGTCCAGCCGCCCGCCGTCCGTCCGGTTCCGGACGCCGCGCCGGCGGATGATCCGGAACGTCCGGAGCCGGAGATCGCGGAGCCGGCGCGGACCGTTCCCGCCAGGATCTCCGCCGCGAAGCCAGATGCGGCGAAGCACGAGGACGGCGTCCCGGACACCTACACGCTGCCGCCGATCACCATGCTGAGCAAGGGCGCGGAGGCCACCGGGGAGAACATCGAGGCGATAGTCCGCTGCAGGGAGACTCTCCAGCGCACGCTGGAGAACTTCAAGGTGGACGGCAAGGTCGTGAACCACATCAGCGGCCCGAGAGTCACCCGGTACGAGATTCAGCTGGCTCCCGGAGTCAAGGTGGACAAAGTGGTCAATCTCGAATCCAACATCGCCATGGAGCTGGAGGCGCAGAGCGTCCGCATCCTGGCGCCGATTCCCGGGCGGAACGTGGTCGGAGTCGAGGCTCCGAACAGCCGCGCGGAGGCCGTCTTCATGCGTTCGATCATGGAGTCGAAGCAGTGGAAGGAGACGACCGCCGAGATTCCGATCGTGCTGGGGCGGGATGTCTCCGGAAAGCCGATCATTCTCGATCTGGCCAAGGCTCCCCATCTGCTGATAGCCGGAGCCACGGGCAGCGGAAAGAGCGTCTGCATGAACACGCTGATCATGAGTCTGCTGTTCCGCTTCCGTCCGGACGAACTGAGGCTGATTCTGGTGGATCCGAAAGTGGTCGAACACGAGGCGTACCGCACTCTCCCGCATCTCATAACCCCGGTTGTCAATGACGCGACGAAGGTGCCGATCGCCCTGCGCTGGGCGGTGTCGGAAATGGAGAAGCGCTACAAGATTCTCGCGCGGGCGGGGGTGAAGAATCTGCGCGGGTACAACGCGCGGGTTCTTCCGCCGGAGCCGGTTCTGGACGACGACGGACTGCCGATTCCGGACAAGCTGCCGGTGCTGGTGGCGATTGTGGACGAACTCGCCGACATAATGATGACCGACGCGAGGAAGGACGTGGAGACCTCCATCGCCAGAATCGCCCAGAAAGGGAGGGCCGCCGGAATTCACATCGTGATAGCCACGCAGCGTCCGAGCAGGGAGATCGTGACGGGGGTCATCCGCGCGAACCTGCCGACGAAGATTGCGTTCATGGTCGGCAAGCGCGTGGACAGTCAGGTGATTCTCGATCAGAACGGGGCGGAGACTCTGCTCGGGAAGGGAGACATGCTGTATCTGCCTCCCGGCAGCGCCGGACTCGAGCGCATTCAGGGCGCGATGGTCGACGACAACGACATCAAGAAGGTGGTCGAATTCGTCTCGGCTCAGGCACCGCAGAAGTTCAACGAGCAGGTCGTGGCCGAGGGCGACGGCGCGAAGGACGCCGAAGCCGCCGCGGAGGGCGGCGGTTCTGACGCCGGCGGCGACGTCGGCGGGGAGGATCCTTCCGTCGCGGCGATAGTGCGCAAATATCTCAGGCCGGGCGACAGCGAGAACGTGCGCAGGGCCCTGGAGATCATCGTCGGCGAGAGGAAGGCCAGCACCAGTTATTTTCAGAGGAGGCTGGGGATCGGCTACAACAGCGCGGCGGAGCTGACGGACCTGTTCGAGAAGAGAGGAATCATTGGACCGTCGTCCGCCGGAGGGAACAAGAGGGAGATCCTCATTTTCGACGATATCATTGACGATCCGCAGGATGGCGGCGACACAAAGGAATGATGTTTCATGGAAGACGATATCCAGAACCGTACGCAGAGGGATTCGCTGCCGTTGTTCGACGATGCGGCGGTGAACCGGGAGACGACGTCGGACGAAAGCGGCGCGACGGCTCCGGACGTCGGCGCGGCGCACGCTCCGGAGACCGCGCATGAACCGCCGGTGGATGCAGCGGAGCCGCGTCCGGCGCCGCCCGGCGGGG
Source organism: uncultured Victivallaceae bacterium (assembly GCA_964402715.1). Lineage (GTDB taxonomy): Bacteria > Verrucomicrobiota > Lentisphaeria > Victivallales > Victivallaceae > CALXOD01. The sequence goes on along the minus strand of CAYODJ010000019.1, from coordinate 14,953 downwards.
CGCGTGACGCCGCCGCTGAGCCGGTTTCTTTTCCCGGTCGGGACGAAGCCGCCGCGCCGGTCGCGGAGGACATCCGCGGGCGCCGGATCGGAGCGGACGGGGGGGATCAGTCGGGATTCGGACGGCGGCTGCACGACATCCGCTCCCGGCTGGGCATGAGCGTCTCGGAGGTGGGGGAGTCCACGAAAATCCGTAGCATCTACATCGAAGCCATTGAAAAGGAGGATTATTCGTCGCTGCCGCCGGTGGTCTACGTGCTGGCCTATGTCAAGACTTTGTGCGGTTTCTACGGCGTCGGCCCGGACGAGACAGAATCGATGACCGTCGACATCCGGCGCCGGCTCGAGCTGGAGTGCAAGGCGCCGGGGGATCCGTCGAAATCGGTGGTGGACATGGAACTGTCCGAGGAGAATCCGATTCTGCTGAAAAGAATCTTGCTGGCGGTCGGAGCCGGATTGTTCGTGATTGCGGGCCTGCTGACTCTGCTCGTGCTCGCCATCGCGTCGGACTCCTCGAAGACGCCGCCCGCCGGCAGCAAGCCCGCCGCCGCTCCGATCGTGGTGGACGAGAAGACCCTGCTGGGAATGCAGCCCGAGCCGGCGCTGGACGTCGTGCCGCTTCGGCCGGACGGGGCCGGACGGTGAAACGGGGCGTGCTGGCAAACGGGGGGAACCGGTGCTATAGTAAGGAGCCATGAAGAAAGTACTTCTGATCAACGGGCCGAATCTGCAGCTGCTGGGGAGCCGTGAGCCGGAAATCTACGGTTCCGTCACGTTGGACGCCATCGTGGCCGAACAGCATGATCTGGCGGCCGAACTGGGACTGGAGCTGGTCGCGTTCCAGTCGAACAGCGAGGGCGAGATTGTAAGCCGTATCGGGGAGGCCATGAGCGACGGCACGGCCGGGATTCTGATCAATCCCGCCGCCTACACCCACACCAGCGTGGCGATCAGGGACGCCCTGGCGGCGGTGCGGCTTCCGGCGGTGGAGATTCATCTTAGCAACATCGAAAGCAGGGAGGAGTTCCGTCACCGTTCGCTCACCGCGCCGGTGTGCTGCGGGGTGATCGCCGGTTTCGGGGCGGACAGTTACCGTCTGGCGCTGCTGGCTCTGGCCGGGAAACTGCGCGGGACGAAATGAGTTCCTCCGCGCGGTCTCTTTTTCCGCAGGTCTCCGCCGACCGCCGACGCCGGACGTCTTCCGCCGGGCCGGCTCTGCGCGGCGCTTCGTGATGAGGGCGGACGTTCCGCTCCCGATGAGAAAGCAATGAAACAGGAAATGGCGGTTGAAAGATGAAAATTGAAGAAATCAAGACTATTGTCAAGCTGATGACGGACAATGAACTGACCGAGTTCAAGATTGAGACCGAGTCGTTCAATCTGTGCATCAAGCGGGAGCCGGCGCCGGTGGTCGCCGCCGCGCCGTCGGTGGTGACCCTGCCGGCGCATCCGGCCGTGCCGTCGGCGGAACAGAAACCGGCCGCAGCGGCGGAGCCGGCCTCCGCCGCACCGTCCGAGGCCCCGACGGAGACGATAGATTCGCCGCTGGTCGGCACGTTCTACCGCGCGTCCTCTCCGGACGCCGCCGCTTTCGTCAAGGTGGGGGACCGCGTCAGCGCGGACACCGTGGTCGGCATCATCGAGGCGATGAAGGTGATGAACGAGATCAAGGCCGAGAAGTGCGGCGTGATCAAGGATATTCTGGTGGAGAACGGCCAGCCGGTGGAGTACGGACAGCCGCTGATCGTCATCGAGTGAGCCGGAGCAACGCGGAAGGTCCCGTTTCATGTTCAACAAGATACTGATTGCCAACCGGGGGGAGATCGCCCTGCGGATCATCCGCGCATGCCGTGAGATGGGCATCCGCACCGTGGCGGTGTACTCCCAGGCCGACGCCGACAGTCTGGCGGTCCATGCCGCCGACGAGGCGGTGTGCATCGGCTCCGCGCAGGCCACCTCCAGCTACCTTCTGATCGATCGGATCCTGTCGGTCGCCGCAATCTGCGATGCCGACGCGGTGCACCCAGGATACGGGTTTCTGTCGGAGAACGCCTACTTCGCCGAGGCCTGCCGCAAACACGGCATCACGTTCATCGGCCCCACTCCGGAGGCGATACGCGCGCTGGGCGACAAGGCGGTGGCCAGGGAGACCATGAGAAGGGCCGGCGTGCCGACCACGCCCGGAAGTTTCGGTCTGATAAACAGCGAGGCGGACGCGCTCAAGACCGCCCACCAGCTGAAATATCCCGTCATCGTCAAGGCGGTGGCCGGCGGCGGCGGGCGGGGCATGCGGATAGCGCACAACGACGCCAGTCTCATTCAGGGATACCACGCGGCGCGCACCGAGGCGGAGAACGTCTTCGCCAACGGTTCGCTCTACATGGAGAAGTACCTGGTGAACCCGCGCCATATAGAGTTTCAGATTCTGGGCGACAAATTCGGCAACGTCGTTCATCTGGGAGAGCGCGACTGCAGCGTGCAGCGCCGCAATCAGAAGCTGATCGAGGAGTCCCCTTCGCCGGTGCTGACCTCGAAGCTGCGCGACAAGATCGGCGCAGCCGCGGTCAAGGCGGCCAAGGCGGCGGGGTACACCAATGCCGGGACGATTGAATTCCTCTACACGGAGGACGGCAACTTCTACTTCATGGAGATGAACACCCGGATTCAGGTCGAACATCCGGTGACGGAGACCGTGACGGGAATCGACCTCATCAAGATGCAGATACGGATCGCGTCCGGCGAACGGCTGCCGTTCCGCCAGAAGGACGTGCGTCTCTCCGGTCACGCCATCGAGTGCCGCATCAATGCGGAGGATCCGCTCAGCAACTTCACCCCTTCGCCGGGCACCGTCAGGCTGTTCATCGCGCCGGGCGGGATGAATGTCCGGGTGGATTCGCACGTGTACAGCGGCTATCGGATCTCGCCGTACTATGACAGCATGATCGCCAAGCTGATTGTCCGCGGCGACACGCGCGAGGAGGCGCTGGCCGTCTGCCGCCGCGCCCTGGACGAGTTCGTGGTGGAGGGGATCAAGACGACGATTCCGTTTCAGAAGCGGATTTTGACGAACAAGGATTTCGTGGCTGGGAAATACGACACCGGCTTTATTGAACGTTTCATCCAGGATCGCTCCGCGGCTACGCGGGCGCAGAAAAAGGAGGACACGAAATGAAGGCTTCAGCTAAGGTTGCAAAGAAGAAGTCGCCGGAAGGCGATGTTCCCGCAGTCGCCGACGCCGCGGTCGAGGTCAACGGCATGGGCGAGGTGAAGATCCATGAAAATGTCATTTCCGCCCTGGTGCGCAAGGTTCTGCTGAACATCGACGGGGTTTCCCGCCTCGCCGGAAGCTCTCTGGTGGACAACATCGCGGAAATAGTCGGGAACCGCCGTCTGCAGGATCGCGCGATCACGGTCAATCTGGCGTCCGAGAACAGGGTGTCCGTCGATCTGAAGGTGAATCTGAAGTTCGGGTACAACGTTCCCGCCGTCGCCACGGCGATTCAGAAGGCGGTCATCGAGGAAATCGAGCACACCACCGGAATGAGCGTCACCGGCGTCAACGTCATCGTGCAGGAGCTGGAATCCGAGCAGGGGGAGGAAGACGAGTCCGCCGAGTAGCGGCGGACCGGCCGGACGGCCGGGAGCCGCCTCCCCTGCCGGAGGCGGCGTGATCGCGGTGTCGTCGTCGGCCTGAAGGGTATGGATGCGAGTATGAGAATATTGGATGGCGGTATGCTGGAATGGTGGCGTACGGTTGCCGGAAACGATTTTGATCGCGGCTACGTGATCGGCGTGGCTCTGGCTCTGCTGGTGCTCGTGTTCGTGCTGGCGCTGAAGATTGTTTTCCGGCTGGTGTTCCGCTCCCGGCGCTGCCGCGAGATCGTGGTGCGATCGGCCGACGGCGATATCTTCGTGACCTACGGCGCCCTGAACGACGCGCTGTTCTCCGAACTGGAGTCGTTCGAGGCTCTGAAGGTGCGCGACATCAGGCTGTCCCGCGTCCGCGGCCGTTACTTTCTGGATATCTTCTGCACCTACGACGTGTCCGACGACGGACGCTTCCCCGAGGAGGCCAGGCTGATCAAGGCGAGGATTTTCGACGCGCTGCGTGAACATTTCGGCATCGTCAGCGTGTGCGCCGTCCGGATACGTCTGGAGCACGTCACGGGACAGGCGGCTTCGAGGAACGATTCCGGGGAGAAAGAGTCTTCCGCGGAGTCGTCCGGCGGCAGCGTCTAGCGCGAGGGGATGCGGATGGCGCGGTTGATTCTCGCCTCGTCGTCGCCGCGCCGCAGGGAGCTTCTGGCGGCCCGGGGTCTGCGGTTCGAAGTCCGTTGTCCGCAGGTGCGAGAGAGCGCGTCGGCGGCGGATGTCCGGCGGCTGCCCGCGTTCAATGCGGCGCTGAAGGCGGACGCCGTGTCCGCGCTCTGTCCCGAGGCGATGGTCATCGGCGCCGACACCGCCGTGCTGATCGACGGCGTCGCGCTGGGGAAGCCGTCGAGTCTTCCGGACGCGCGGCGGATGCTGATGCGGCTGTCGGGGCGGAAGCACGAGGTCGTCACGGCCGTGTCGCTGCGCCGCGCCTCGGATCGCTGGTCGAGTGATTTCGAAGCGGAGACACGGGTGTACTTCAAGGCTTTCGGCGCCGACATCGCGGATCTTTATCTGAAGCTGGTTCCGGTGCTGGACAAGGCGGGCGCGTACGCCATTCAGGAGCACGGAGACATGCTCGTCGCGAAAGTGGATGGCGCGGTGGACAACGTGATGGGTCTCCCCTGCGACGCTCTGCTGTCGCGTCTGGCGGAGGCCGGAATCAGGCCTGATTGTGAAGTTTGACCGCCTTCCGCGGAGCGGTGCTGAAGCCGCGCGGACATGCGGGACGGAGCGACGGTTTGCGTACCCTGATTTGCAATGTGATGCTCGCGGACGGCGCCGGCGGCGATCCGTTTCCCGGCGGAGTCCTGGTGGAGGACGGCAGAATTGCGGACGTCGGGAACGTGGCGCCGGATGCGGATTGCGAGACCGTCGACTGCGGATGGCGGGGGATTCTGGCTCCCGGATTTATCGACGCGCACGGTCATTCGGATCTTTCTGCGGCGGCTTCGCCGGCGTGTTTCGGCAAGATTTCGCAGTGCTTCACGACGGAGATTTCGGGGAACTGCGGATTGTCGCCGTTTCCGCTGACGGAGTTCAACCGCACCCATCTGAGCGATCTGTACCGGCGGTACGCGGTCGCGTTGAACTGGACGGATCTGGCCGGATACAGGGAAGAGCTGCGCCGCAGGCGGGTGACCATGAAGCTTGAGCCGCTGTGCGGGCACAACACGCTGCGCGCCGCGGCGGCCGGATACAGGCAGGTCCGTCTTTCGCCGGAACAGCTGGCGCTCATGGTCCGCCTGCTGGAGGAGACGCTGGAACAGGGGGCGCTCGGTTTGTCGAGCGGTCTGCTTTACACCCCGGGCTGTTACTCCGATCAGGAGGAGCTGACGGAGCTTCTGCGTGTCGTGTCGCGTCACGGCGGCATGTACGCAGTGCATCTGCGCAGCGAAGGTGCGCAGTTGATCGAGGCGCTGCGGGAGACTCTCGACGCGGTCAGGGCGAGCGGGGTGCGGCGGGTGCAGATCAGTCATTTCAAGACAGCCGGGCAGCCGAACTGGGCGAAACTGGACGAGGCTCTGGCTCTGATGGAGTGCGCCCGCGGCGAAGGCATACAGGTGTGCTGCGATCGGTATCCGTACGTGGAATCCATGACTCAGCTGAGCGTCGTCGCGCCGCATCCGTGGGACACATGGGACGATTCCTCCCTGTCGCTGTGGCTGGCCGATCGCCGGAACGGCGAGGAATTCATCGCCGCGCTGCGCGGGCAGGGCAGAGGCTGGGCGCGGGTGCGGCTGGTGAGCACCAGCGCCGCGTCCTACAGGAGATTCGCCGGAGCGCCGGTCGCCGAAATCGCCGCGCGTCTGCGGAAGGAGCCGGAGCGCGTCGTGCTTGAACTTCTGCGGGACGACGCGGCGGGTTCCGCCGCATCGTTCTGCGGCATGAGCGAGGACAATCTGGAACGTATCCTGTCCCTGCCCGAATGCTGCTGCGGCAGCGACGAGAGCGCGCGTCCCGCCGATTACTCTCTCGGCGTCAGCCATCCCAGGGGATTCGGATCCGCGCCGGAGTTTTTCAGGAGACTGACGGCGCGGGGGTTGACGGTCGGCGGGGCGATTCGCCGGTTGACCGGACTGCCGGCGGAGATATTCGGTTTGAAAGATCGCGGTTTTCTCCGTCGGGGACTGGCGGCCGACTTGGCGTGGATTGATCCGGAGAAATTCCGCGGCGGCGCGGACTTCGCGACTCCGCATAAAGCCGCCGACGGGGTTCTCGGCGTCTGGGTCGACGGACGCCTGGTGTACGGAGGCTGATCGGAAAGGAAAGAAGAACCCGGCGGCCGAGGAATCCGGTTCCGGTCGGCCGCATGTGCTCCGGCGATGTCCGCCGGCGTGCACGGCGCCGTGCGCCTGCGGACGGAGACATGGCGGCGTGACGGGGAGCGCATTCGAATCGCGTCGGGTGAAAGGCCGAAAAATGACCCGTTCTTTTTGTGTGCCGGTTTTGTTCATTGCGGAAAGCGGCGGGGCCGATGACCGGTGAGGATTACATCGAATGGCGGGCGAATCTGGCCGCCGTCATGAAGCGACGCCGCTGGAGACGGCTCTTTCTCACGGGGGGCACCGGCTTTTTCGGGAAGTGGCTTCTGGAATGTTTTCTGGTGTCCGCCCCGGACGATCTGGAGATTCTGATGCTGACCAGATCCGCGTCCGCGTTCGCCTCGCGCTGTCCGCGCTTCGTCCGCGATCCGCGGATATCTCTGCTGGAGGGAGACGTCCGCTCCTTTGATTTTCCGGGAGGAGAGTTCGACGCCGTCATTCATGCCGCGTCTCCGGTCAGCGTCCGTCTGGAGCGTGAAAATCCGGACGAGATGTATTCGGTCATCGTCGACGGAACGCGCAGAGTGCTGGAATTCGCGGAGAGGAAAGGTGTCGCGCGGCTGCTTTTCGTCAGCTCCGGCGCGGTATACGGAGAAGCGCACGCGGAGATGGAAAGATTCAGGGAGGATCGCCCCTGCAGTCCGATCACGGCGTACGGAAAGGGGAAATTGCAGGCGGAACTGCTGGCGCTGAAATCCGCGATTCCGGCGGTGATAGCCCGCTGCTTCGCCTTTGTGGGCGCGGGGCTGCCGCTGGATGCTCATTTCGCCGTCGGAAATTTCATCGCCGACTGTCTGGCGGGACGGCCGATAACCATCAAGGGCGACGGGAGACCGTGGCGGAGCTATCTGTATGCGGGAGAACTGGCCGAATGGCTGTGGCGTCTGCTGCTGACCGCTCCGGACGGCACTGTCTGCAACGTCGGCGGCGATCGGGCCGTGAATCTCGTCGGTCTGGCCGGGTTGGTGCGCGCAGCCGCCGGAGCGAGATGTCCCGTGCGCATCCTGCACGGGCATGAACGCGGCGCCGGCGTGGATTCCTACCTGCCGGATTTGCGGCGCGCGGCGTGCCTGGGGCTCATATCCAGAATTCCTCTGGAGCAGGCCTTGTCCCGGACATTGCGGGAACTGACGGGCTGACGCGCGTCCGTTCCATGCCGTCGGCGGATTGGCGATGCCGCTTCCGCTCGACCGTACGGCGGACGAGAGTTCCCCTTTCCGATGTTCCGCCCGACGCCCGTCACGGGAAAACGACCGGAATCCGGCATGCTTGCGCGACCCTCCGCCGGAACGGCTCAAGTTCCTCTTTCGACGCGAATTTCCCTCCGAGCCCCGGCTTCCGTCCGATCCGCATGCGTTTCGATTCCCCGAGCGGGTGGTACGGGAGGATGTCGATTTCGAGCAGATGTGAAAGCCGGTTCGCAAGTCCGGCGATGCCGTCCGCGTGGTCGTGCCGGTCGTTCAGCCCGGGAATGATCGGGCAGCGCAGAATGATCCTGCCGCCGCCGGCGTCGATCCGGAGCAGATTTTCGATGATCGGCTGGAGCCGGGACTTTGTGTGCTCCGCGTGTCTGGCGGGATCGGTCTCCTTGAGGTCGTAGAGAAAGATATCCGTCACGGGGAGGACTGCGGCGATCTTGTCCCATGCGGCGTAGCCGCAGGTGTCGAGACAGGTGTGAAGATCCTCGCGCTTTGCTGCGGCCAGCAGGGCCGCAGTGAACTCCGGCTGAAAAAGCGGCTCGCCGCCGGTGACGGTCATGCCGCCGCCGGAGTTCCGGTAGAAAACCCGGTCCTTCACGACTTCGTCGATGATTTCCCCGACATCCGCCGCGCGGCCGACAAGTTCGCGCGCCCCGGTGCAGCACTTCTCCGCGCACCGGCCGCAGGAGCGGCACTCCGACCGGTCGAATGCGCCGCCCGCGAAACAGCCGTTCGGACAGACCGAAGCGCACACGCCGCATCCGATGCACTTGTCGGGGAGAAAGGAGAGCTCCGGTTCAATCCGCTGAGACTCCGGGTTGTGACACCAGATGCACCGGAGCGGACAGCCTTTCAGGAATACCGCCGTCCGGATGCCGGGACCGTCGTTGATCGCGAATCGCTTGATGTCGAAAACGACGCCGGTCATCGGTAGGAGTCTTCGAGAATGCCGAGAGACTCCGCTTCGCACAGCTTGACGCGGTCAAGGTCGAAGAGAGCACCCATCGTCTCCCATGCGTTCCGGTTTATGTCGCTGAGATCTTCGCGCCGGATGCCGTAATCGGACATCCTGAGCTGATCCACTCCGCAGTCGCGCCGCAGCTGATCGAGCGCGACGGTGAAATCACGCCGCCCTGCGGCGTCCGCGAGCGCGGCGAACCGCTCCGGAACCCGCAGCGAGAAGAAGCCGTACCATGCTTTCGAAATCATGATCAGCGCCGCCCCGTGCGGCACGTTCGGGTGGACGCCGCCGATGGCGTGCGCGAGCGAGTGCTCCGATGTGCAGCACGAGGTCGACTCCGCCATGCCGGAGAGAGTGTTGGCCAGCGCGACGTCGGTGCGGGCGGCGAGGTCGCCGCCGTCGCGCACTGCGGCCGGCAGCGACTTGAAGAGCAGCTCGACGCTCCTGAGACAGTAAAGTTCGCTGATCGGTGTCGCGCAGTTGGCGAGATAGCACTCTGCGGCATGGAAGAGCGCGTCGAAGCCTTGAAACGCGGTCAGGCGCGGCGGAACGCTCAGCGTCAGCTCCGGATCGACGATCGCGATTTTCGGAAACGTGAATTCGCTGCCGAGACCGATCTTCTCCGTTCCGTTGGTGATGACGCTCCACGGGTCGACCTCGGTTCCCGTTCCGGCGGTCGTCGTCACCGCGACAATCGGCAGCGGCGGATTCGGCATCGGGCGGGCCTTTCCGGTTCCGCCGGAAACGTAATCCCAGTAATCGCCCGGATTGGCGGCCATGACCGCGATCGCCTTCGACGCGTCGATCGGACTGCCGCCGCCGAGACCGATCACGAAGTCGCACGCCTCCCGCCTGGCGAACGCGGCTCCGTCCATGACCTGCTTCTTGGTCGGATTGGCCTGCACCCTGTCGTAGACGGCGCAGTCGGCGTGGTTGCCGGCGAGGAGTTTCACGACGCGGTCGAGCGTTCCGGAGCTGCGCATCGACTTGCCCGAGGTGATGACGATCAGCGCCTTTTTCCCCGGCAGAGGGATTGTTCCCAGCCGGTCGAGCTGTCCGGCGCCGAAATAGAGTTTGGTCGGGACGAAATTGACGAACGTGTTCATGATCCGGCTTCACCTTTCAAATCTTTTCGGAGGCGACGTATGTTCTTCCGGGCGTGTCTCCCGGGCATTCCGCATGCCGATCGGCGCCGGTGCCGTGCGCCGGCGTTTTCTCCGAGCGCCTGCCTTCATGCGCGGCGGGACGTGTCCGATCCGGCCGCGGACGTTCCCGGAAACGGACGTCATTCCGGCTCGCCCTGAATCGATCGGGCGATGATCATGTCCTGCCACGAGGCGTCGAGCGTGGCGAAGCGCGCCGACCATCCGGAGATGCGTACGGCCAGATTCGGGTACCGCTCCGGATGCGCTTTCGCGTCGATCAGCATCCTGCGGCTGACCGAATCGACCTGAAGATAATATCCTCCGAATTCGATGAAGCTCTTCAGGACTCCCTCGAGCATCGCGATTCCGGACGGGGACGACAGCGTGTCGGCGTCGAACCTCAGATCCAGCGGGCATCCGTTCGGAATCCGTGTGAAATCGTTCTTGCAGCAGGACTTGACGACGGCACCGGCTCCGCTGCGGTCGGTGCCGGGGGACGGAGCGAGGTTGCTGGACAGATAATCGTGCGCATGTCTGCCGAACGGCGTGGCCAGCCGGTCTGGAGCGAACTCCACTTCGCGTCCGAAAGTGCTGATTCCGGCCGGATGCAGCAGCCCGTCCCGCTCACGGAATTCCGCCGCCGCGTCCGCGAAGTCGGAGACCACCCGCACGAGCATCGCGTCGGCGGCCTCGTCGTCGTTCCCGTACCAGACGGCGCCGCGTTCGAACGTCCGTCTCAGACGCTCATCTCCGTCGAAATCCCTCAGCAGTATGCCGCGCAGTTCGTCCAGGGAATGGAGTCTGTCCTCGTAGACCAGTTTGCGGACGGCGGTGAACGAGTTGGCCACGTCCGGCAGACCGCCGGCATGCAGCGCCAGGACATTGTACTTCGCTCCGCGCCGGTTGTACGGCCGGCCGGAACGTATGCAGGACGGCATCAGCAGCGACAGCAGCGGCGTCGGGCAGGCGTCGTCCGGTTCGTCGAAACGGCCGCGGCCGTCCGCGCAGATCTGTTCGAGCTGCCGCCGGAGCGCGGCGGAGTACGCCGAGAAAAGCGATTCGAAATCCGGATAGTCGCGGTCGGCGAAAAACACGTTCTGCCAGACGCGGAGCGCGTCGAACGGATGGTAGCCGAAGGCGGTTTCGCCGGGAATCAGCGTCTCCCAGCAGCCGTCGTTCGTGAAGCCGCGCGCCTCCTCCTCGGGATAGCCGAACTTCACGAGACCGGAGATGACGACGTCCTCGTTGTAGATCGAGACGATCCCTCCGCCGCGGCTCTGAAGCTCGGCGACGCGGCGCAGCAGCTGCGGCGGGCTCTTCCGCGACAGCCGGACGCCGAGCGGGAAGTCGCTGATGTGAAGCTCCTCGACGACATCCAGGATGAGCATGGTGACCCTGTTGCAGACCTCGTGTCCTCTGCGGTCGACGCCGGCCAGGACCACGTTCTGGTAGAACTGAGCGTCGCCGCCGTAGTTCTTGCGGCCGGTGATCCATTCGGTGCCCTTGATCCAGAAGCAGGCCAGGATTTCACGCGCCTCGTCGATGTCGAGCCGCCCCGACCCGATGTCGGTGTCGAGGAAAGGACCGAGCAGTTCGTCCACCCGTCCGAGTCCGGACCAGTTTCCGGCGAGGCGCTGGAAGCTCCAGAACAGCCATAGCGACTGCGTGGCTTCGAAGAAATCGCGGGGAGAATGTTCAGGCACCTGTTCAAGCGCGGCGGCGATCCGCGGGAAAAACGGGGACTCCCCGAGGCGCTCCGCCAGCTCCGTGCGGTAACGCTCCACCCAGAGACGCATCGCCTCGATGCATTCCTCGAGTTCGTCGTAGAAACCCGCCCCCTCCGGATTGGAGCGCCTTCCGGCGGCGACGTCGGCCTCGAGTCCGGCGAGGCCGCGTGTCACCGCGCGCCGGAAATCCACCGTCACGTGGCTGACCGAATACCGGTCGGTGCCCGGGAAACGGTGCAGGGTGGCCTCAAGCCACCGCGCCGCCCCGGCCAGCCGTTCCTCCGGAGAGAGAGCCAGATCCGCCTCCTCCGCCAGACGGCACAGATGAACCGTGTACGGATCGCTCTCCCGGGCCGGCGGCGCGGGACGGAGCGTTCCTCCGACCTCGCCATCCAGATAGCGAGCGGCCAGTTCACGGGTGGCGGGCGAAAGACGGCGCGGAGTCCGATCGCCGAGAGGATTGAAAGAGTGCGGCATTCAGGCTCTCCCCGGTTTCCGTCGGCGCGGCGCTTCGGAGACGGAGAATTTTCCGCCGGAATCCCGGACGGTTCTCCTCGCCGCAGACCGTGCCGGCGATGAACCGCTGATCCGGATGGATTGCAGCGCCGAAAAGAGATAGTATGCCGGCTCGCACGGAATCCGCCGCAGCGCGGCGGCGGAAGAGGCTGCGGATTGCGGCGACGCAGCCGAGCGTGTTCCGTTCAAAACAGTGCGCTTCCGCAGTGCCGATCCGGGCGGCATTTGCGGAAACCTCGGAGGCGATGCCGTTGAGGTCTTTTGCCAAAATTTCCGGCGTCGGCAGCGGGATGTGCCCTTCGGCGCAAATTCCGCATTCAGAATTTTTTCGCGCAGTTGCCTCAGTGCTTCGCTATCCATATCGCCTCCCTCCCGGAGCAATCGCCGGGGAACTCACTCGAGATAAGACGGACCGGTCGGACAAATGTGTCCCTGCCGCGCCGTCCCGGGGGATTCCCCCATGCTCATGCTTTGAAAAAGTTTGACTTCAAACCTCGCCGCGGCGCAGAACTTTTACCGGAACCGGGAACGAGATGTTCTCCGGCAGTCTGCAAAGGTATTCCGGATTGTAGGCGTCGGTGAATGTTCTGGCGCAGGCGGCGTATTTTGCTCCCGCCTCCGGATTGGACGGCAGAAATATGATCTCCTCCAGCCGTTTGAGTTTTTTGCAGAAAAGCGAGAGCTTTTTCAGATACGTCTCCCGGTCGGTGATGCCGTGAAGGAGCGGAATCCGCAATGCGTACTGAACGGCTGAGCTTTCATCCAGAAGCAGCAGATTGTCGAGTGTCCGGCGGCACGGTTTGCCGGTCCAGAAAAGCGATTCCTCCTCATCCAGCAGCTTCACGCCGTAATAGAGACTGGAAACCTTTTCCGCCACGGCAAGCAGGACTTCCGGTTCGCAATAGCCGCATGTTTCAACCAGCGTCTCGGTTCCGGGGGAGAGACGCTCCAGCACCTCGAGCAGAAATCCGCTCTGATTCAGCGGATCTCCGCCGGTGAACGTGACCCGGCGACGCACCAGCAATGCCGACACCCGGTTGATGTACCCGGCAAGAGCCGCGGAGCTCCAGATTTTGCCGCACTCTCTTTCCGGCAGACCGGGGAAACGCAGGATTTCCGGCTCCCGGCGCTGCCCTTCCGGGGAGTGGCACCAACGGCAGCGCAGCGGGCAACCTTTGAAAAAAAGCGTCACCCGCACGCCGGGACCGTCATGGAGAGAACATTCGGAGATGTCAAAAACGACGCCGTCCACCGCCGTCATCCCCGGTAGCTCGCCCGGCCGATGATCTGATCCTGATAATGTTTTTCCAGCTCGACAAAGTAGCCGCTCCACCCCCATACCCGCACGACCAGATCTTTGTGCTGCTCCGGATGTTTCTGGGCGTGGAGCAACACCTCCCGGTTGAGCACGTTCCATTGAAGCTGCTGACAGCCGGAGCGGATAAAGGCGGCAATCAGCTCGCTCATCCGTTCTCTGGCCGAATCGCTCGAGAAGCAGACCGGATCAAATTCCATCGTCAGCGGCCCGCCGTTGCAGATGCGGGAATAGTCAATCTGGCGGTAGCTTGCCAATACGCTCAGCATGCCGTTTGCGCGGACTCCGGGAGCCGGAGCCAGACTTGAGCTGATGAACTCCCCCTCCCGTCTGCCGTCCGCAGTGGCATGGAGATATTGGAACTGATCCGGATTTTGAGTCATCACGACGTAGAACTGGGCCGAACCGCTTCCGGGGCGGACTTTTCCACCCCGCCCGTTGTCCTTGACCTCGGCGCAGGCGTCGGCAAAGATGTCGAAAAGGGTTTTCAGCGCGAAATCGGCGTCCCCGTTGTTGCAGCCGACCTTGTACGGACAGTTTTTCAGCTCCTGCCGCAGGGAATCGTATCCCTCGAAGTTATGTTCCAGCGCCTTGAGGAACTCATCGCAGCTGTACTTTCCGCTGTCGTAGACGAAGTGCTTCACCGCCGCGATGGAGTCCGCCCCCGTCGAAGAACCGCAGCCGTGCAGACCGTAGTGGTAATGATCCTGCCCCGAGACGTTCAGGTCGGCATGATTGGTGATGCATCGGTCGTTGAGCAGAGAGAACAGCGGACCGGGGAGGTGCTTGAAGTTTTTCCAGCCGGATTGAATTCTCTGAATGATCTCTCTGAATTCCAGCCGGACGCGATGAAAAATCTCTTCGAACGGCAGACGATTTTTCAGCACATAACGGATGGCGTTGTCCGCGGCATAGGCGATATTGACCGCATTCACATTGGGAACATCCCGCCCGTTGGGAACCACGAACTCCCAGCAGGCGGCCACAATGTAGTCCCTGGCGTCCTCCAGCGGATAACCGAATTTGACCAGCGCCGGAATGATCACCTCGTCGTTGTTGTACTGGGGAAAGCCCAAACCGCATCCGGAAAGATTGAGCGCTGACGCAAGACATTTCTTGCTGATACCGGAACTGACCCGCAAATTGATTTTCGGCTCGATCATTTTCAAATCGGCGGAAATATCCATGACCAGAGTGGTCAATTCATTCTCCGCCGGAGAACCGTCCCGATTGCATCCGCCAAGCACCATGGACTGGCCGTTGTCGCCCTTCTGGATGCCGTGGTAAAGATCGGAATCACGGCTGAGTGCGAGGAAGAATTCCGCGATCAGCTCTCTGGCGGACTCCCTGGTTTCCATCCCCTCCGCAATGTCCCGGCGGTAATATCTCAGCATGTACTGGTCGAAACGGCCGAATCCGAGATGGCCATGGGGGGCAAGACGCATGAGCGCATTGTAAAAATAGATGCTTTGCAACGCTTCCTGCAGAGTCTCCGCCGGATGGCGCGGCACTTTCCGCAGCAGTGCGGACAGCTCCGTCTCTCCCGCCTGCAAAGCGGCATCGGCGTAACGATCGGCGAAGGCGAGAGCATCTTCGGTCATGGCGGCGAGATGAA
>CAYODJ010000018.1:0-42793 GCA_964402715.1 uncultured Victivallaceae bacterium | reverse complement strand
GCCGATTTTCCCCTTGCCGTTGGCCGGAGTGTATTCGAAAGAGGCGCAAACCTGACACCCGGTGATGAGGCCTTGAGCCGCAGCAGCAATGGTTTTCGAATACTTTGTGGAATTGAGCAGGTTTTTGGCAGCCTCTGCCCGAACTTCCTTTTGTGCCGTTTTGGGGTCGATTCCCTCCTTCTTCAGATCCTCGTCCAGTTTCTCCCGGAGCAGCGTTTGAGTCTTTTCCTCCAGCATGGACTGATCCTGATCCGCAGGTTTTCCTTCCGAATAGTCATAGAGCGTATTCGACTTGATGCTGGTTTCCAGATATCCAGCCATACTCTTCTTAGCGGCAAGCATCGCCCTGTTGAAAGCGTCAACCCGGGAAGCTGCAAAGTTCCGGTGGGTGCGGGGGGCAAGGACTACAGCGGTGCCGACCGAGATGTAAAACGTCTCGCCGTTCTTTTTGGTGTTTTCCTTTTCTTTCCACCCCTTGGAGTCCAGATATTCATAGATCATCGTCTTAACATCTTTCTCCTCGGAGACCGCTTTTGCGGTTGCCACGGTCGCTTCCGGAGCCTCCGCGATGCCCGGCTCCTGCTGAGCCATGACCACGAGAGAGATTCCGATCCAAAGCGCCGCTCCTGCCATCTTCTTGGTGAACATTTGATAACTCCTTGTTTTTGAAAGGTTAATAGGTTAGTTTCAGACGATTGGTTTCGACTGCGGTGACGGTCGGAATCCAGCTCTTCTGCGGCATATCCTTCTGCAGCCGTGCTTTCAGGAAATCCGCGAGATCATCCGTCTTGCCCTGGTAGTTCGCCGTGACGGTGGCGGTCTGCGAGATCGCGTCGAGCTTCCGGTTCACGTTTCCGCAGCCGGGCACCTGCTCCAGCGCCTTGCAGAACAGTTCCAGAGCTTCGGCATACGCGGCCGAACAGTTGTCGATCACCACCGTGATTTCGCGGCCCGAGGCCGCCATCTCTCCGATCATCCGGTTCAGCTCCTTATGGAGCGGCTCCCTGATCTGCGCGAACGCCTTCTCCGTCGCGATCTCCTTCTGCCGCTCTCCGGAGGCGTGGAAGACCGCCGAACGGCGCGGATCATTCCTCTGGGACAGCAGTTCCCGTCCGGTGTTCGCGTCGCGGATCCGGATCCACAGACTCAGCTGCACTCCGTCGGCTCCGCTGGCCGGATGCCTGAGCTGCCGGTAATCCCCCTGCGCGTCGATCAGGTAGTCCGCCTGCTTTTCGTCGTCGGAAATTCTCAGCCCCAGGTCGGAGAAGAATTTCACGAACGTCCTGCGGAGCTCCTGATTGCCGCTCTTTATGCAGAACAGCGGATCACCGAAGGATTTCAGGTAGGAACTGTACGACTCCAGCAGCTTGTCTTTCGCCACTTTGGCGTAAAGCACCGTGCGGTAGCTGTCGTCTCTGGCTCCCTCCTCGATGATCCGGTATTCATCCACAAAGCCGGATGCGTGGGCGAAGATTCTCGAACGCACCTTCTCCTGATTCTGAACATGGGTGTTCGCCGCGAGCGCGGTTCCGAGCACCTGCTCCACCGCCGAGCGCAAGGCCGTCTGCAGGGACTGCTGCTTCGCCAGATCGAGCCTTCCCCCGGAGACGTAGGCGACCCCGACGGCGGAGACCGTGTCCGGCGGCAGCTTCGCCATCTGCTCCTGGAGTTCGCGGGACATGTCCATCGTGCGGCCGGTCACGAAGCAGACCGCGCTGACGCCCTTCTCCGTTCTCCGGATGTCGTACAGCACGACGCCCCGCAGGAACTGGTTCACGTCGACCGAAATCATCGACTTGTAGAACTCCTTTCCCGTCGTCCGGTCGTCGGTCGCGGTCTCCGCGGTCTCGAGCCGATCTCGCGCGGACACCTCCTGACCGATGAAGGCGGCGATCTCCTTCTTCCCGGCCGCCAGCGCGAGTTCGGAGGCCTCCGCCATCGGCACCTTGCCGTCCAGCTCCAGCTCGACCAGCGAAATGACGTATACGCCGAATTTTTCCGACGTGCCGCCCGCGCAGGTCTGCCCGCTTTCCCGCATCCGCGCCGCCTTTGCGCGGACGTCGAACGGAGCCTCCGCCGTGCGGAGCGCCGTCGTCACCGCCAGAAATACCGCCATGCATGCTGCCAGTCGGTTCATCAGCGCGCTCTCATGCTTTCGTCGAAGCTGTCCTTGTACTGGTTTTCCCACTCCGGCGGAGTGGCCATTCCGATCCCGACCGCGTACAGCTTGTTGTTTTTCAGATAGTTCCGATCTCTGCGGATCTCTTCGACAATGGCTTCGGCGTCCTCGTCGTCGTCGTTCCACTGCATGATCTTCAGACTGCTGGTCAGGTCGGATGGCGACGCGACCGCGCGCGCCACCGGAACGTCGACGCCGGACACCGATGCGTAGACCGTCATCACCATGTCCTTGCCGACCCCGTGCTCGAAGCCCTTGTCCAGGGTCATGCGCGTGCTGAGCATGCCGGTGATCTGTCCGCCGACCGGATAGTAGTTGCCGAGTTTGTTCGCGGCCACCGCGATCGCCTTCATCGCGGCGTTGTAGATCGCCTGCTTCTCATCCTCTTCGCTGTAACCGCCGACGCGGCGGCCGCCGAGACCGAACTTGACCGCGCGGGCGGTGCGTCCGGTGGCCTTCTCCGCGAATTTCACTTCTCCCGTGCGGATGTCCTCGCAGTTGAAATCGCACTCCACCTCGTAGATCAGCAGGTCGTCGTATTTGCGTTCCGTCTTCTCCTTGCTGACGGTGATTGCGGCGCTGAGAATCAGATCCATCTCCCTGGGGTTCTTGTCGGGAACTTTCGCCTCGCCGACGTCCGACAGGGACTGGAACAGCAGTGTGCCGCCGCGGTTGTGCGCCGAAAAGACCGAGAAGCGTTTCAGTTTCGCCATCTCCGTTTGAAGTCTGGTGCTGAGGGTCTGCACGATGTTCGGCGAGATCTCGCCGGCTTTCACTCCGATGTCGTTGACCGCGACTCCGAGCAGCAGCTTCCGGTAGTTGTTCTTGTTGTAGTTGGCGGGGAGGGTTATCTTCTGATCCTTGACCTGTTCATAGGAATAAGTGGCGTGCGTCGGTTCCAGAGCTATGTCGGAGGAGCAGCCGGCGGCCAGAACCGCCAGCAGCCCCCCGCATAGTAACAACCCCGGCCTCCCGTGCGAATCGTGATGCGTCAGTCTCATTGGTTGATTGTTCCTTCGTGTTTCGGTCGGTGGAGAGACCACCTCCGGGGACGCGGCATCGAGTCCGTCATCCCCGGAGCGGCGGGGGATCATTTCATCTGGTTTTCAAGGCTCTGCGCCTGGGCGTAGGTACTGCAGGAATCTCAGCGCGTCAAGGGTGAACTGCGCCTGATCGACCACGTTCGCCACGGTTTTCGCTTTCATGATGGTGTTCGCGTCGAATCCGCTGAACGAATCCTTCAGAGCGATCGCCTTGTCGACGTTGGAGGCGGCTTCGACGAGGATCGGCGCGAGTTCAGCCAGCTTGTTTTCCGGCTTCAGCGCCATCACGGCCTTGTGTCCGGCGATAATCCTCGGATACTCCCGCTCGCTTTCCGGTTTGCCTTCGTCCCGTTTCTTCGCCTCGGCAAGAACGGCTTCGGAGGCCTGTTCCTTGGTCATGTCCTTATTGTTCCGAAGCAGTTCCTCCACTTCGTACGTATAGGCGATGTACGGACGGTTGTCATTGTTGGCCGTCACGTACTCGTCCAGGTATTTGACCGTCGCGCCGTAGACTTTGGCGGTGACGGCGGCGACGGCGTCGAGATTCGCGTCCCCTGATTCCACCGCGACCGCCGCGGGACGCTGGGTGCGGAACCGTTCATACTGGGCGTCCCATTCGCTGCGCTTGTCGCTGGATACGCATCCTGCGGCAAGCATGGCGATCACGGCAAAAGTTCCTGGTGCAGCAAGCGATTTTTTCATTTTTTTCATTGTCCTTGTCATTTCTTTGCGTAACTGTCTTTATGCCATCCGCGTTCCGATATGATTTTGCAGTTCTGCGGCTCCTCCTTTCCATGGTGTCTTCCGTCATCGTTCTTCCGATCCATGCGGTTCGAACGCCGGCGAACCCGATCCGTCCGGCAAGGCGGAGATATCCGGACATTCCGTCTTCATCTTGAGTTTCTTTCCGCCGGACGATCCTCTGAAAATCACGGAGCGCGGGTCTTCTGGATCCCTCCTGTGAAAAAGGAACGGCCGCGGACTTCCGTCGGGAGTTTCCCGGCCGCCGGGAAAGACAAATGGCGAGCGGGCGCACAGAGCGTGTGCCCGCTCGCCGATGCGGGATAAGGACGACTCCTCAGGCGGCCGAGGCGCGGCGCACCGGAGGAAAGTTCATGGAAGACGAAACAGCGGCGGTGGAACGAATCTCTTCGGGTGGAGAAGCAAGCCTTTATTATTCTAAAATAATAACGGCTTGCTTGCTTGCTTGCTTGCTTGCTTGCTTGCTTGCCGGGGCGCTTCTCATGCGGGACGGCGGCAGGACATATCCCCCGGAGATTTCCGGAAATGAAGTGGTCGGCGATATCGTCATCGTGCTCATCTGATTCCGTTGATTAGGGGAGCCGTCCTCGGATTCCGCTATAAGTTACACTGCGGAAAGTCGGGATTTCAAGTACACTTCAGAAAAATCTCAAAAAAAGGTCGGGCCGATCGGCAGGGGGGAGGCCATGGTTCAGCCGCCGTCGGGGATCTCCGGCGTTCCGTGCAGCCGTGCGACGCGTCATTCCGTGACGGTTGCGGCGGATGCCGCGCTGAATCTCTTCCGGAAATCTGCGCGTCCGCCTCTGTTCTCATCGCCTCGATGAGGGGGACGGTCATTGCGGATGTGAATTTACCGAGGCCGCCTTGCTTTTTCATTTTCGCCGTCCACATTATGGAAGCGGCGGCGTCGGGAATCCGGTGCGTGATGTATGAACCTGGCCGACGCCCGCGCCGGTCTCATCGCCCGGCGTATTGACGATTAGAGGAAAGAGAGAGCCGATTGCACCATGACTGACGGATCGCCGGAAATCACGGTCGGGATTTCCACGTACAACCGCAGGGACTATCTGAGGAAGGCGCTCGACTCGCTCAGGGCTCAGACGTTCCGTGATTTCGAGGTCGTCGTGGTCGACGACGGCTCCTCGGACGGCAGCGGCGAGATGATCCGTGACGAGTTTCCCGAGGTCCGCTATTTCTTTCAGGAAAATCAGGGGGACGCGGCGGCGAAGAACGAGATCGCCCGGCGCGCCTCTGGAAGATATCTGGTCTTCCTCGACTCCGATGATCTTTTTCTGCCCGACGCCCTGGAGCGTCTCCGTGCGCCGCTTGCGGACGATCCCGGCGGATGCAGCTATTCCCAGTACATCCGGATCGATTCGGACGGAGGCATGCTCCCCACGAGATCCAAGATGAAGGTGTTCCCGAGCGGCATGATTCTCGGGGATCTGATTGAGCACATCATCGTGCTCAGCTGCGCCACGATGATGCCGCTGGAGCTGTTCCGGCGGATCGGCGGTCATGACGTTTCGAGGAAGTGCGGTCACGACTGGGAGCTGGCTCTGGAGATGGCGGCCAGAGTCAACTTCCATGCGGTCGCTCCGCCCGTGTATCTGCGGAGGCGTCACTCCTCGAATCTTTCGGCGGCCAGTTACGAGAAGACGGACGTGCTTCTGCGTGTCATGAACGATTTCGCGGCGCGTCATCCGCAGCTGTGCGGGGGGGGGGGGGGGGGGAAGTACGGAGCCCCCGTCAGGAGGCGGCTCGCCGTTAACCACGGCAGGCGGGGGGCGGAGGGGGGCGGGGAGTCCCTACCCCCGGACGACCCCCCCCCCCCCCCCCCCCCCCCCGGCGCCCCCCCCCCCCCCCCCCCCCCCAAGTACGGAGCCGCCGTCAGGAGGCGTCTCGCCGTTCTCCACGGCAGGCTGGCGTCGGAGGCGGTCAGGGAGTCGCTTCCAGCGGACGTCGCACGCGGCCACCTGCGGACGGCTCTGCGGCTGCGTTTTTCGTTCAAGAATCTTTTCCGTCTTCTGATCGCCTGCCTGAAGCGGTGATCCGTCCGCCGCCGCGGCGCCCGGGGCGGCGCGGGAGATCGCGTTCCGCCGTCCCGACAAGCCCCCATCCGCGCATGTCCTCCTCCAGCTTCGCCGGATCGTACGCCTGTCCGGGGCGCCACTGTCCGCTGTACTCCATGGTCGGAACCACCCAGTCGTCTCCTCCGTTCGCTTCGACCACTTTCCGTATCACGTCCTCCGGCTGTCCCTCCACCTCCAGGCATCTGAACTCGATCCGATGCTTCCTGAGCCATTCGATCGTCCTGCGGCAGTGCGGACACCGGCTCCATGTGTAGACATTCAGTATGACGACGTCTCGCTCCTCTTCTTTCTTGTCCGGGACTTGCCGCGCACCGTTCCGTTTCCGGAAATCCTCCGGGCGGCGCGTCCGCGAATCCGGATTCCCTGCGGCCGCCGCGACGGCCGCGCCGTCTCGCGATCGTTCAGAAGGAGTTCGCCTCGCGCACCATCCTGCGGTACCTGGCGAATATCGGCGCCTTGGCGATGAAGCCGTGGAATGTTCCGTCGACGTCGCAGACCGGCAGGTATTCCAGATTGTATTTCTCGAAATTCGACATGGCCTTGGACAGGTCGTCGTCCGGCGACACGGCGCCGGCCGGCGACTCCAGCAGATCCACCACCAGCAGGAGTCCGCGAACCTTCGGATTCAGCATGACGCTGAGCACCTTTTCGAGATTGACCACGCCGAGCAGTCTGCCGCCGCCGTCCAGCACCGGAAAAATCTCCTCGGGCGTCTCCTCCTCCACGATGTGGACGAGCTCCTCGAGCGGCTGGTCGACGGCGAGGGCGTGGTATTTCCGGTTCAGGCACAGCCGCACCGGCAGCGAACGGAGCATGGTGCGGTCGCGGTCGTCGTCGAGCAGGTTGCTTTCGGCCAGGGCCTTGCGGTAGATGGAATTCGGTTCGAACATGCGGGCCAGCAGGAACGACACGGCCGACACGATCATGAGAGGAACAAGCAGAATATAGCCCCCGGTCACCTCCGCGATGAGGAAAATCCCCGTCAGCGGAGCGCGCATGACTGCGGTGAACACGCCGCACATGCCGACCGCCGTGAAATTGCACTCCTGGAGCGGAAGGAGGCCGGTCAGGTTGACGAGGCGCGCGAATCCGAAGCCGGTGAAGGCGCCGATGAACATCGACGGGGCGAAGATGCCGCCGTCCCCGCCGGAATCGACCGTCAGGACGGACACGACCACCTTGAGCAGCAGAACTGCGGCGAAGACGATGATCAGAATCAGCGTCTCCGACCGGAGATTCGACAGAAGAGGGGAGTTGTGGGCGATGTCCGAGAGTTCGCCCTTGAACAGCTTTTCGATGTGGAGATATCCCTGTCCGCGCAGAGTCGGGAAGAGGAAGAGCAGCACGCACAGCAGCGCGCCGGCGACGAACAGTCTCTGCCACGGCGAACGGAACCGCGTCTTCAGTTTCGCCGCGGAGAAATAGGCGCACTTGATGACGTAGACTCCGACCAGCGCGCAGATCACGCCGAGGAGGAAATAGCACGGGACGGCGTCGGTTCTCCACGGCTCCGTGGGGAACGAGAAACGGTTCTCCCGCGCGATCATCCGCGAGATCACCGCCGCCACGGCGCTCGACATCATCATCGGTATCAGGGTCGAGACGCTGAATTCAGGGAGCAGCACCTCGGTCGCGAAGAGAACCCCCGCTATGGGGCTGTCGAAGATGGCGGAGATCGCCGCCGCCGCTCCGCATCCGAGCAGCAGACTGCGGCGGGAACGGTTCACGTTGAGGAAACTCGCGCTGTTCGCCCCGATCGCTGCTCCGGTGAGCACGCAGGGCGCCTCCAGACCGGCCGAACCGCCGAAGCCGACGGCGAAAGCGCTCGACAGCATATGGCTGATCATTTCGATCGCCGGGATGGCGGTGCGCTTGCGCGACAGGTTAAGAATCAGCGGGCTGAGGCTTTTGGCGTACCGCGGCCCGCCGATCAGCCGCTGCACGAGAAAACTGGCGACAAGGCCGGCCATCGGCAGACAGAGCAGCAGGCCCAGCCACGCGCACTCGTGCAGCTCGTGCGGTTCGGCGAGCCAGATGCCGAACTGTTCGAATCTGGTCACGAGCGTATGCAGTCCCGCCGCGGCGAGGGCCGCCGCGACGCCGATGAGGACCGAGATGGCCACAAGGAAGCTTCTCTCCCCCCACCGGGTCTGCCAGAACCGCGCCGTCCGCAGGATGATCCTGCGGTGGACGTGCAGGAGAAACCGTGTCGTTCTCAGGCGTAGTCTCAATGTCAGATTCACTCCGAAAAAAAAACTCCCGCCGGGCCGTCGGCGCGGAAAGTTCCGGCGCGGATCGGCGGCATGAGGAGACGGTCCGCGGATCCGGAGACCCTTCCGGAATCCGATGATCCTCACGGTCCGGATTTCCGCGGTCGGCGCATTGACGCCGGGAATCGCCGGTTACTATGCACGGCGGGAAGCCGCGTGTCAAGTTCGTCGCACGGAAACGGCGCGAGACGGCGAGCCGGCTTTTCCGAAGCCCGGCGGCCTCTTTAACGACGGTGCGCGGCGCGGGCCGCGACTTCCCTGTACGGGAGCTTTCCGCCGAAAATGTCCAGAGCGGATCCGACGGTGAAATGGATCCTGCCCTGACCGATTCTTTCAATGGCGTCGATGTCGGCGAAGGAGGTGATTCCGCCGGCGTACACGCAGTCAATCGGCGATTCGGAAGCCAGCAGCTCCAGCAGCCGCCTGTCGATTCCGGCCAGTCTGCCCTCTGAATCGACGGCGTGAATCAGAAATTCGGAGGCGCTTCCGGCCAGATCCCTCAGCAGATCCCCCCGCAGAACCCGGCGGCTGAATTTCTGCCAGCGGTCGGTGACGACCCAGTACCGCCCGTCGCGGAAGCGGCAGCTCAAATCCAGCACCAGACGCTCGCGCCCCACCAGGCGCACCATCTCCTCCAGTCTGCCGCGGCACAGCTCGCCGTCGACGAAGACGTAGCTGGTGACGATGACGCGTCCGGCGCCGGCGGCCAGCCACGCCTCGGCGTTGCCGGGATTGACGCCGCCTCCCAGCTGCATGCCGCCCGGCCATGCCGCCAGAGCCGCCCTGGCCGCCTGTTCGTTGCCGGCTCCGAGCTGGATGACATGCCCCCCGGCCAGACCGTCGTCCCTGTACATGCGCGCGTAGTAGTCCGGAGTCCGCGTCGAGATGAAATTCGTGAGCGGCTCTCCGCCGCTCCCTGAGAGACTTCCGCCGACGATCTGCTTCACCGCGCCGGCATGCAGATCGATGCAGGGGCGGAACTGCGCGCGCCCCGGCGTCATTCCCCGACTGCCTGCCGGAACTCTGGCATCTTGCCGTAGCGGTCGCGCATGGCCGCCTTCTCCCGGTCGCCGGCGTGTTTCCATCGCTCCGCGAAGACGGCGGTGAACATTTCCGGCAGGGCCTTGGTCACCGCGGCGTCGGGAGCGTCGCCGCAGAACTGGTACTGTTCGGACGCCATGGCCACGTAGAAGGCGGCGTTCTTGATTTTGAACTTGCGGCCGAACCTGGCCGAAAAATTCGCGAACACCGCCGCGTTGTTCAGATTTAGCCTGATCTCCTGACCCGAGGACGTGCGCGTGACCAGGAACGGTCCGTCGAGTCTCGTGGCCAGCACCAGCCTGCGCCGCGATATTTCAAGCGACACCTGCGAGAGCTTCTTCGGGTCGTTCAGGATCCCGAGCGCCGCGCGTGTCTGCTGAAAATCCTCCTCCAGCGCCTGAGCCAGTCTGCTGATTTCATCCGCCGCCGTCCGTTCCTCAGGCAGCGCGTTGACCGGAAGTCTCTGGTTCTCGGAGGCGAGCTCCTTCCGCAGATTCAGCCATGACGATGGATCTGCGGAACCGGCGGCGTCGCGGAATCCGGCGAGCAGCGTCCGCCTCTTCGCGTCGAGCTGCCCGAAATAGGCCCGGGCCCGCACCATCAGCTTGGCGCGGAGCGCCATCGCGTCCTCGTTCGTCTCGTCCTCGATTTTCTGCATGGCGGAGCTGGCGTCGTCGACGGCCTTCCGCTGTGCCTCGAGCCGCGCCGCCTGCTGTTCCTTCCGGCGCTCGGCTTCGCGCCGCCGTCTGGCGACCGCCGCCTCCTGCTCCTTGTGCGCCGTCCTGCGCATTGGCTCCATGCGGTGCCGTTCGTCGACTCCTCCGTAGGCGTTCACCAGCCGCAGCCACGCGGCGCGCTCCTCGGCGGTCTTCGCGCCGTCCGTGTAGGACGCGAAGAAGCCGTCGGCCGCCCTCAGGAATGCGGCGGCCTCGCCGGACGTCGCCCGGCGCATGGCGAGAATCTCGTCGATTCCGGACATGAACGCCGGCCGGGTGACCGGTTTCGGAACCTCAGCGGGCTTCCTCCGCGCGGGCGTCGGAGTCCGCGCGCCGCCGGCGGGTGCGCCGGATCCGCCCGCGAGCGGGGTGAGGCCGTCCTTGCCGGCCTGGTAATTGAACGCGGCCAGAACCTTGTTGACTGCCGGCAGGCAGCTTTCCGGCGTCTTGCCGGAACGGAGCAGAACGTAGATTCCGGCGACGAGCGCGATCACGGCGGCCGCGGTCGCCGCGGACGCCCTGAGGGCTTTCTTTACGGGAGTCCAGTCGTGCTCCGGCTTCTGCGCCAGCTCCTGCGCCAGCTTCTCCTCGGCGGGAAGCGGGGCGGGAGGCGGCATGGAGTCCGCGGACTTGGTGGAGAGAGCGCCGCGCTTTCTCGGTGCCGGCGCTCCGGGCTGGCGCGCGCCGGGCGCCGCGGGCTGTTCTGCGGCCGCAGGCGGCCCGGGCTGCGGCGGAGCGGACGCCTTGACGCCGAAAGCCGGCTTTCCCCCGCCCTTGACGGCGGGAGGCACTATCGTCGGCTTGGCGCCGGAAGCCGCGGCCGGAGCCGCGACGACGGTCGGCTCGGACTGGTTCAGGCGCGGGGTCTTCTCCGCGGATCCGCCGAGACGGGGAGCCTCCTCGGAGCGCTGTCCGAGCCTCGCTCCGGAACCGCCGGACAGAACCGGTTTCGTCCCGTTCGCGCCGCCGCCGGACATCAGCACGATTTTCGGCTTGCTCTCCCCGGCGCCGCCGTCGAGGAACGCCTTCAGATCGTCCGCGACCTCGGCGGCGGACTGATACCGCCGGGAGATGTCCTTCTCCATCATCTTCAGTATGATGCGGTTCACTTCCGGCGGAAGATCCTTGACCAGCGACCGCGGCTCGGTCAGGGTCCCCTCCACATGCTGCCGTGCGATTTCGTTGCCGTCTTTCCCCAGATACGGGAACCGCCCGGTAACCAGATGATAGAACGTGGCTCCCAGGCTGTAGATGTCGCTGCGGACGTCGGTCGGCGCTCCGGTCAGCTGCTCCGGACTGATGTACTGCGGCGTGCCCATCACCTCGTCGCCGTCGTCGCCCGACGGCTCGGAGGCGACCTGGGCCAGACCGAGATCCGCCAGTTTGGCCTGTCCGCGGGTGGTCAGCATGATGTTGTCGGGTTTGATGTCGTGGTGAACCAGTTTCTGTTCGTTCCACGCGCAGTCGAGTGCCAGCGCTATCTCGGAGACGATCTCTGCGGCCCGCCTGGGCTCTATGACCTTTTCGCGCTTCAGCACCTGCTTCATGGTCTCTCCGTCGAGATATTCCATGGCGAAATAGTAGATGCCGTCCTCCTCGCCCACCGCGTAGGCCTGGACGACGTTCGGATGGCTGATGCGCGCGGCGACGCGGGCCTCCCTCACGAAATTGTCGACGAACTCCTTGTCTCCGGCGAAGCGGTCCTTGAGGCATTTCAGAGCCGCCGGACGGTCAAGCGAAATCTGCCTGGCGAGATAGACGACGCCGACGCCGCCCTGCGCTATTTCCCTGACTATGGCGAAGTCTCCGATCACGGAGCCGGGTGCGAACCGATCCGGCGGCGGCTCGACCTTCGCGTGGCATTGTGAGCACTCGATTTCCGCTCCGATCGATCCGGAGAGAACCGTCTGGCAATGCGGGCATAGAAAACGCATGATTCATCCTGTTGTTGTCTGTTCTTCGCGGCCGCGCCGATCCGGCGGAACGGGATCGGAGCCGCGTCAGGCGCTCCGCCGCTGAAGCACGGGTGAACCGCCGGCGGGCTGTTCTCCGGACGGGACGGGAATCTTTCCGTCCCCGCCGGACACCGTCCCGCAGGTGAATATAACGTGGATTCTGACGAAAGTCAAACCGTCCCGCGCCGGCCCCGCGCCCGTCGCGGGGACGGGCCGGACTGCCGGGGGGCTAGCCGGAGATGGTGCCGGCTCCGGAGGCGGTCAGGAAGATGCCTTCGAAGTTCATCTTCAGCGCGTCGGGATTGTCGGAGGCCGCCAGGGCGTCCTCCTCCGACACCTGTCCGTCGTTGACCAGCTGCAGCAGACACTGGTTGAAGGTCGACATCCCCTCGTTGGTGGATCCGGCTATGACGCCGGGCAGTTTTTCCAGCTTGTCCTCGAGAATCAGCTTGGAGATGACCGCGTTGTTGATCATGATCTCCCACGCCGGCACGCGCCCCCCTCCGAACGCCTTGGTCACCAGCCGCTGGGAGATGATCGCGACCAGGTTGTTGGACAGCGATTCGCGGATCTGATCCTGCTCCTCCTTGTTGTAGAGGTTGACGATGCGGTCGATCGACTGGTAGGAGTTGGTGGAGTGGAGAGTGGTGATGACGAGGTGTCCGGTGTCGGACGCCTGGAGCGCCGCCTCGAAGCTGACCCTGTCGCGCATCTCGCCCACCATGATGACGTCCGGATCCTGGCGGAGCGCGTGCGACAGCGCCGACTGGAACGACACGGTGTCGATGCCCACCTCGCGCTGCTCGAAGACGGACAGATTGTCCGTGAACTCGTACTCGATCGGATCCTCGATGGTGATGATGTGGCGGCGGTAGCGCTGATTGATGTATTCGAGCATCGCCGCCATGGTGGTGGATTTTCCGGAGCCGGTCGTGCCGGTGAGAAAGATGATTCCGCGGGGATATTCGGAAATCTTGCCGAGCGTGTTCGGCAGACCCAGCTCCTCGAAGGAGCGCACCGTGTTCTTCACCCAGCGCAGGTTGACGCTGGTGCTGTTGCGCTGACGGTGGATGTTGACGCGGAAGCGGCCGATGCCGTCCTCGAGCAGCGACAGGTCGATGTCTCCGATCTGCATGAGTTTCTCCAGCTGCTCCTCTGGAGCCACCTGGCGGCAGAAGCGCGAAATCAGCTCCGCGTCCGGCACGAAGCTCGTGTCGATTATGTCGTTGCCCACGCGGAAGACGGACGGGGATCCAGTCTTGACGTGGATGTCCGAGGCGTCCGATTTGACCGCCAGTTCCAAAAGATCGTGCAATACGGTGGCAGACATATGAAGGCTTTCTCCTTGAATGTCCGCGGCGGACGGCGCGTCCGCCGCGGAGTTCTGTACGGATGTCGTTCCGGAAATTTACTGCGGAAAACGGCATTATGCAAGAACCGGCCGCTCCGTTTTCCGCCGGGGGGTCAGGCCAGCGGCGACACTGCGGCGAACGCCCCCGGCAGACGCCCGGGCAGATCGTCGGCGCAGAGACCGCGCCGCGGCCACGCCTCTCCCGCCAGCGCGTGCAGCAGCGCGGCCAGCCGCGCCGCGTCGTAGGCGTCCATTCCGCCCGCCAGCAGCGCGCCGGTCAGTCCGGCCAGCACGTCCCCGGATCCGGCGGTCGCCAGCGCCGCGGAGCCGGCGGTGTTGTATGAGCTGCGTCCGTCCGGGGCGGCGACGACCGACTGCGGCCCTTTCAGGACGACCACCGCGCCGGTGGCTTCCGCCAGCTTCAGCGCCGCCGAGCGGCGATCCTCCGGCGCGGCGACTCCGTAGGCCGCGAACAGCCGTCCCGCCTCTCCCGGATGCGGCGTCAGGACGACGTTGCCCCGGCATCCGAGGGGCCGTTCCGCCAGCAGGTTGAGCGCGTCCGCGTCCAGCACCGTCGGCAGCGGCGTCAGCAGAAGCCGCCGGAGCATCCGTCTCCTCTGCTCCCCGACGGTCCACCCCGGTCCGGCCACGACGGCGTCGGACACGGTCAGAAGATCGTCCAGCTCTGCGGCGGCGGACGCTCCGAAACCGCCGTCGTCCGCCATGCTCAGACGCCGTCTGATCACCGCCGCCGGAAGCTGATGCTCCGGCATGACCGGAGACGCCAGGCGCACCATGCCGGATCCCCCGCGCAGGGCTCCCAGAGCCGACAGAACCGCGGCTCCGGGATAGGTCGCGGATCCGGCGACGACGAGGGTTCTCCCGCGGGTGTTCTTGTGCGAATCGTGGGGGAGGCGCGGCAGCATGCCCCTGGCGTCCTGCGCGAAGAAGGCTTCGCCGCTTCCCTGAACGTCGTCAAGCATGCTCCGGGGAATTCCGATTCCGCCCAGACGCAGCGATCCGCACAGCCGCGGCCCGTCCCCGGTGAACAGCCCGGTCTTGGGCAGACCGAAGGTGACGGTGAGGTCGGCGGCGACCGCGTCCCGTCCGGCGCGTCCGCTGTCGCCGTCAAGTCCCGACGGGAGATCCAGCGCCGCCACCGGACAGCCGGAGGCGTTGACGGCGCGGATGAACCCGTCCAGCGGCTCCCTGGGTTCCCCTCTGAAACCGATGCCCAGCAGCGCGTCGACGATCAGCGTGTCCGGTTTGAACTCCGGCGGCGCCGCTGATTCCCTCACGGGGATGCGGCCGGGCAGGCGCCCGGCATGGGCGGCGGCGTCGCCGCGCAGGGAGGCTAGCGGAACCGACGCGTGGATCTCGACCGGTATGTCCGGCGGCATCGCCGCCGCCGCCGCGAACCCGTCTCCGGCGTTGTTGCCCTTGCCGGTCACCACCGCCACGCGGTTCACTCCCGGATGCTTCCGGAACAGATCCGCGATCGCCTCCGCCGCCGCCTCGCCGGCGGAACGCATCATCGCGAAGCCGGAGACTCCTGAAGCCGCGGCGCGGGATTCCAGTTTCCTCATGACGGCGACGGATACGATTTTCATGACGAACGATCGCGCCTTTCCTTGTTTGGTTTGTGCGGCTTGCCGTCAGCGCATGACCTGATCCATGGTCAGCCTGGTGACCGCGCCGAATTTCTCCAGCGCCTTGGTGTCAAGTTGCGATTCGTCCCCGACCACCAGCAGCACGTCGGGGACGCCGCCGACTCTCTGATCATAGAATTCCTTCAGCTGTTCCACCGTTCCGGCGGCGATGTCGGAAAAAATCCTTTCCGGAGCGTCCTCCGGCAGTTTCTTGCGCCGCAGCTCCTCGGCCAGCGACAGCAGGCTCTGATCGTGCCAGCGCAGGGCCGCGCGGCGTTTCAGCAGCGATTCCTTGGCGTCGGCGAACACTTCCGGAGAGACCGGGAACCCCAGATTCTCCACGGACTGAATCGCCTCGGGGAGCTTGTCCGCCTGGGTGCTCAGGTAGATGAAGAAGAAATTGTGGACGTCGGGGCTGTTCGGCGTGTTGAAGGATCCGCCGCAGCTGTAGGCTAGCGACTTCGTCTCGCGGAGCTGCTGAAAGACTACGGAGGACATGCCGTTTCCGTAGTACTCGTTGAACAGCAGGATCCGCGCCGTTCCGGCCGGCTCGTACGGATTCTTGCGTTCGATGAACAGCAGGTGGGCCTGACGGAGATTCGGAATGCTGACGAGGAACACCTGCCTCCTGTCATGTTCCAGCTCCGCGTACCGGCGCGGGGGCGGCGGCTGAGTTTCCCCGTCCGACGTCGGCAGGTGCGCCTTCAGCGCGTCGTCGAGAGCCTCGCCGGTTCTGGGGCCGTAATAGTCGACGCGGCACGGGAATCCGGCGACGCCGCCGAGCGACGCCAGCAGCTTCCCCGGGGCGAGCCGCCGCAGTTCCGCGTCCGACGGCGCGTCCATGGGCGGCGAATGCGCCCCGTAGCGGGCGTACGGAACCAGACCGGAAAACAGCACCTGCTCCGGATGCTCCCGCGCCACTTTCCGGGAAAGCGCGACCGACGCGGCCAGCTTTTTCAGCGCTTCCGGGTTTTCATGAGTCCTGGTGAGGAGATCTCCGGCCAATTTCAGCAGAGGAGTCATGTTCTTGTCCAGTCCGGAGACGGACACCGTCGTCTGATCGCGGCCCGCGTGGATGGAGATGCCGCCCGACAGCCGGTAGCATTCAACGTGGAACTGCGCCGCCGAATACGGCCCCGCGCCCGCGATGACGGCATATTCTCCGGCCAGGCCGAGCAGCCGGTCGCGGTCCGTTCCGGTGGCGAAACGCATGGTGAGACTGAACAGATCGTCGCGGCGGTTCGCGACGGATGCGACCGGCACGGTCCGCCGTCCGCACCTGAGCTCGTGACGGCTCAGACTCCGCGCGAGATCCGGAAATTCCGGACGGAGATCCGCCGCAGGCAGCGCCTCCAGCTCTCTCGCGAACTCCGATTCGGCGTTGCGGTTGAGCGGCAGCGGCGTGATCGGCGGTTTCGTCAGTTTTTTCGAAGGTTCCGCCCGGCCCGAACGGCGGTAGAAGACGAAGCGGTCGCCGTTGAGCCGGGTTCTGGCGAAGTCGGCGATCTGCCGGGGTGTGATGCGGCTCATTCTGTCGATTTCCGACCGGACCTCCTGCCAGTCGCGGCCTGACATGGCCGCGTCCAGCATCAGGTCCGCGCGGAAAGTGTTGTCGGGAAGGCGTCTCATGCAGTCCAGACGCATGTGATCGGCGACCGCCGCTGGGAGCCATTCCGGAAAATCGGCCGCTTTGAGTTTCTCCATTTCCGCGTCGAGCAGCTGTTTCGCCGTTTCCGGCTTCATGCCGGAGGCCGGCACGGCTCCGACGCAGAGCATCGCGCCCGTGCCGGGAAGTTCCAGCAGCGAACAGTAGGCGTCCGTGGTTTTCTGCGGAATTTTCAAATCCTGATCCAGAAGACCCGCGGCGTCGTTGTTCAGCACCTTGGCGATCATGGTCAGCATGTCCAGTTCCCGACGGCTGGGATGATCGAAGCGCCAGACCAGCATGGCGAGTTCATAGTCCGGCGCGGACATGGCATGCACGCTTTCGCCTTTCACCGGATCGGCGCCGCGGGGCGCACGGTCCGGAATACCGGTGCGCGGAAGCCGGCCGAATGAATCCTCCAGCTCCCGCAGCGTCTGCTCCGCCTGGAAATCGCCGGACATGACTATGTACATGTTGTCCGGCACGTAGTACTTGCGGTAATGTTCCAGCACCCGCCGCGGGGAGGGATTCTTCAGGTGCTCCGGCAGTCCGACTATCGGTCTCGACGCGGGATGACCCGAGAAGACGACGCTGAAGACCATCTGCCAGAAACTGGCGGACGGGCGATCCTGACGCATGTTGTATTCCTCGAAGACAGTCTCCAGCTCGGTGTGAAACCCGCGGAACACCGGATCGCGGAAACGCTCCGCCTCGAGTTTCATCCATTTCCGGAGCTGATTGGACGGCACGGTGTTGACGTACACCGTTCTGTCGAGCGAGGTGTAGGCGTTGGTTCCGCTGCCGCCCATGCCGCGGATTACGCGCGCGAATTCGTTGGGCGCGCTGTACCGTGCGCTTTCGTGGGAGAGACGGTCGATTTCCCGGTACAGTCTTTCCCGTTCCGCGTCGTCGGACGTCGCGGCGTGCTTCTCGTACAGCTCCTCGATTCTGTCGAGCAGCGGCTTTTCCGCGGCGTAATCGACGGTTCCCAGGCGGGACGTCCCCTTGAAGAGCAGGTGCTCAAGGTAGTGAGCCAGTCCGGTCTTGTCGTCCGGATCGTCGATTGAGCCGGTGCGGAATCCGATTCTGGTGACCACCTGCGGCAGTTCGTCGTTGGGAGACAGATAGACGGTGATGCCGTTGGAGAGTCTGCTGACGCTGACGTTCAGCGGGTCGAGGGGCGAAGACGGCGGTTCCCGAACAGCGTCGGCGCTGCTGCAGCCGGAACCAATCAGCGCTAACGATGCGGCGGCGACGAGCGCCAGGGCGGATACGGCAAGTTTTTTCAGCATTTTTCGCCTCGGAAGAGTTCCCGTCGCTGAGGCATGTCGGCGCGCTCATGTTCGTCATGAGCGTCCGCCCGCGCCGGGTCCGGGAGAGAGCGCCCCCTCCGGATCCGCCCGGCGCCTCAGCAGTTTTTTCATGTCTGCGTGTTGGGATAAAGCTAGCATGGATCGCCTTTTTTTCAATTGGCTGCTGCGGCCGTGGCCGATGATCTTGCCGATTCGCCGCGCGCGGAAATCGTTTCTGCGAGGCATGGCGCGGTTTTCGGTCTCGGAATTCACGCTGGCCGTCCGATTTTGATTTTCTTATCATCGATTCGACGCGCATGCCGGTGGCGTCATCAAGGTATATGACGTTGTATATGACGTTCGATCCGCTCCGAGGATTTCCTGTCTCGCTCCGCTGCCGATTCCGGCGTGTAGTCTCTGTCCCGGTTCGGGAGCGTATTCGGCGCGGATCCGGTCTCGCTCCGCTGCCGATTCCGGCGTGTAGTCTCTGTCCCGGTTCGGGAGCGTATTCGGCGCGGATCCGGGCATCGGTCTCCGCCGGGTTCACCTGACTGCGGCTGCCGAGGGAACATGCGGGATTTCCCTGATTTTTTTGGGAAGCAGGGATTGGATTTTGAAAATTCCGCACTATATTCCTGACAAGATCCAGGTCAAGATAGTCCACGTCAGCGGGATTGGTCCGCTGTTGGGTCGTCGAGATTTGGATTTTTTCTTTGTTCAGATGCAGAGTCTTGCCCCGCCGGTGCCGTTCCAGCCCGTCGTTGAGCCTGTCGTTCGGGGCGCGGACGTCGTCCGTCCTGTTCTTGGAGTGCTCCGCGTCGCCGTCCGTCCTGCCGCCGAGAATCTCCCGCGCCGCGGCGTCGGGGTTTTCCGGGACATTTTTCAAAGAGAGCCCTTGCTTTTTCCGTTTTCGCAAGTAGTCTATATGCAGCTTCCCGGTTCCGGGTACTGCTTGGCCGTATCCGCGACAGAACCGGGGAGGGTTCCGGCGTCAGGGCGTGTGGATTGACCAAGCTCCACTCCCTGAAGACTGACGTCGGTTTTTTCAGCTCGTCCGGCTCCGGCGAATGGATCCGGTGTCCCGCCTGCGGCGATTCTTTCAGTGTGATGTACGTCTCGGCGAACCCGTCTGCCGTATAGAACGGAGCGACGTGCCGCTTGATGGAGCGCACGTTCGGATCCCCCTCCCTGTCCTCCCGGTTCTCCGCCGGAACAGCGTTTTCAAACAGAACTATGTCGGCGGACGCCTCGGAATGCTCCTGATTGCTGAAACCGCTGGCGTCGGATTTATTCCTTAGCCTTGTTTGAAAGCAGCCGATGCTGTTTGACGACAGTTTCGCCCCAGCCGGGCCGTCGTTGAACTCCTCCAGCACTGTCTTCAGGCGCGCCTCCGCCTCCGCGGGAGTCGTCGCATGCCGCTTCGCGGACATCCCGCCGCCTCCGGGATCGTCGGCGGGCACGTCGGTTTCCCCTGTTTCGGACCGCTCCCCAGCTCCGGTTTCGCCCGTCTGCGCGGACTGCTTCTTCTCCTCCGTCCGCTTCGCGGTGCTTTTTTTCGTGTTTTCCGGTGATTTTTCGTCGGAGACGCTTGATTTTTCGCAGGAGGGTGTTACAGTACCGTCAGAATCTGGCTCCAGACGTTCTAGCGGCACATGAGGCATATCCTGTGCTGAGCGGCTCAAGGGGTTCGGCTCGCCGCTTGTCGGATGGCGATTGGGCACGGATCGCCGCCGGATTCCTTTTTCGTGAATTTCACTGCCCTGCCGGTTCGTCTGATAGGTCGCGACAGCCGAGCAGAACCCCCGTCCTTGAAAACGCGCCGGTGCGTGTCCGACGTATTCGTTGCTGTCAAACATTTCCGCTTGCCGGATGTTGCAGGGCGCACCGTCTCCGTCCATGCGTCTTACCGTGTGGATCCGGATCTGCCTCGGAGAGTCTGTGCGGACGAAATCACCCTGTCGCCCTTTTTGAGCATACCGTAGCCGCTGACGACGACATAGTCGTCAGGCTTCCGTGATGCTGAGCATGTCTTTGCGTGTCGCGGTGCGCTTCGCGTAACCTTGTTTCTTTGTTTTTTCGTCACTTTTTCGGCGGATGCGTTTGACTTCTTGCCGTCAGGGGGTACAGTACTGTCAGGTCTGGCCCTAGACTCTCTAGCGGTGCCTGCAACATTACCGGCACTGGGCGGCTCAAGGGGTTCGGCTAGTTGCTTGCCGGATGGCACTTGTGGAACATTGTGCCGCCAGACCCTCTTTCCCTGGGTTCGTGGTTTTTCCGCGTGATCGTAATCCGGAACGCCGTGACGGCGTCCGGGAAAATGCGGGAGGCGTGCCTTTCAGCGCCGGAGGATTGACGACCTGCAGTGTCGCCTGGTGCGACTCCAGCCCGCCCCGAAAATCGGACCGCTTCGACCGCGTCGCATGCCTTGGCGATGAAATTCTTTCCGCTTCAGTCTCCGGGAGCGCCCGCCGCCGGGCCGGGGAGGCGGACCGGGCTTGGACGCGAGATGTCCGCTGAAAGAGCCGTGATCGTCCCGCCGAGGTGTTCCCGCCCCGTGTGCGTCGAACGGTTTGTTGAGCGTTTTGAGCTTCGTTTCCGCCGGGCGGATAGAGCCCGACATCGCCGTCCTCGGTCTTCGTCTGAAACGTGTGAACGAACAGATTGTCGAACCGTTCCCGCACGACGGAGGCGGGAATTTTCTGAGAAGTTTCAGGAAGAGTCCTTAGCCGTCGGAGCTCGACTTGTTTTCCCGCCTCGGCTTGGCCGCTTGCCGGTACCTTCGGGCGTCGGCCTCGTCTGCGCCGCGCCGATGACGAACGTCTTCCCCCCTGCGGCGTCTTCGATGGCTCCTCCGCCACCGCGAGTCCCGGCGCGTGGAACTCCGCAGATACCTGCGGCTTTCAGGCGCGTCGGCAGATTCGGCGATGCTTCTCCGCTCAGGTTTCCCGTTCTGTGAATCTTTCCGCCGAGGATATGCGGAGAGAGGCCGGGAAGAGGGGTATGGGTGGACGGAGAGAAAAAAGAGCTGTCCCGCATTTCAGTCCTCGGAATCCGGAACTGAACAGGAATCCTCGCCTCCGAAGCTTGAAAACCGGGATGCCGGCGCCAAAGTAAAGGAAAGACCGAGACAAGAGGAGGCCGGGAATGGAACTGGATCTGAGTCCGTACGGAAAGGGCAGGATAGCGTATCTGGAGCAGTTTCACAAGAAATATCTGTTCCGCCTGCTGAAGACGCACAAGCTGCTGGAACACCTCAAGCAGATCGAAAGGAAAGCTCTGGAGGTGGAGATGCAGTATCGGGATCTGCCGCCGGGCGGAGCGAGCGAGGTGGCGTTCGAAACGGTGGTGTCGCCGGTGACCGACGAGGACGACGAGGAGTACAGCGTGGAGGAGACGGCTCTTCTGAAGAAGCTGTGGGAGGAGAACTTTCCGGGGACGGATCTGTACGACTACACGTACCTGCAGAATGATCTGGATTAAAACCTGAAGTCCACCGCATCAGTCACGGGGGACTCCCTTGTTCCCGGCGGGGACGTAAGCGGAATCAGGGCGAACATCGCCGTCGGCAGGTCTTTGAAGCGGCTTGGACGCGGGAACGGGGGGCGGCCGCCGGCGGGAGGAGGGCGCTCGGGCGGGTCCGGCGCGGGAGCCGGACACCGAAGAGGCTCCATCCGTAAGAAGAAGTCACTGCGGCCGGGCTTCAGTGCGCCGACGACGGGGGGCGACGCTTCCGGTTGTCCGTGCGGTCGGCTTCTCCTCCGCCGCGCGGCTGGCGGGGGGGTGGAAATTTTTCTGCGTTTTCTTCTGTTCCGCGCTTGATTTTTTTTCAGCGGAGGGCGTAACGTCGTTCCCAGTGTCAGGGCTGATTCCGCCCAGCTCCGGGGGGCTTATGCGTGAATCCGGCTCTGAGACAGAGGCATTGCTGAGGGGGCCCAGTTCCCCGGAACGTAACTCTAAGTCCTTCAATGCCTCGAATTCTGAAAGTCCGCGGTCGTAGTGTTTCCTGTTCTCTCCGAAATGCCTGACCTCCGCGCTTTGCGGGGCTTTCCTCATTTCAAGGTGCGCCGGCGCATTGAGGATCGAAGCGTCTTTCCTGGACTCGCCCTGTTGACGGCTCGACGCTTTCTGCCTGCGGAGCCGGCCCGGCCGCCCCCGCGGAACCGAGGCCTGTCGAGTCCGGTACGCCGGGACTGCGGATTCGGCGGCGGAACGCGGCCGTGCTTTCCGCGTCGACCGGCGCCGGCTTCACCGCAGTCGTCGCCCGTACGCGGAATCACCCTCCGACTTCGTGACGCGTTATGCCGGCGACGGCGCAGCCCCATGCCGTATCTGACCAATGGGCGGTCGTGATTGACAAAGCGTTGAAGTAATGCTACTGTCAGGGAGGTGTCGTGTGTCCGAGACTGTGCGGATTTCCGGGACGGAGGGGCGGCGCGGGCGTCCGGCCGGATTCCATTCGGATCGCGCCGCCGCCCCGGCTGTCAGGATTCCGCCTCGGCGGCGGGAGCGCCGCGGCGTTGAAAATGAATCCGGCGCGGGGAACGCGGCGAGCAGGAGTGTTCAACCCAGGAGACAAAGCATGTCGGACGAGGAAATTCTGAATATTCTCAAGGAGGACGCCAGACTGTCGCCGGCGGACATCGCGGCCCGTCTGAACCGGAGTGAGGAGGATGTCGCCGTGCGCATCGAGGCGTTGGAGAAAGCGCAGATCATTCAAGGGTACACGGCCGTCATCAACGAAGACGCGCTGTCGGACGGGAGGGTCCGCGCCCTGATAGAGGTGCGCGTCACACCCACGCGGACGGGCGGGTTTGACGAGGTCGCCCGCCGGATCGCCCGTTTTTCGGAGGTGATCTGGCTTTATCTTGTCTCCGGGAGCTGCGATCTGCTGCTCGAGGTGGAGGGCGATTCTCTTCAGGAGGTCGCCTCGTTCGTCTCGGCGAAGCTGGCGACCATCGACGGCGTTCTGTCGACGACGACTTCCTTCCAGCTGAAGAAATACAAGGAGTCCGGCAGGATCATGGGAGTGGAGGAGGATTATGGACGACTTCAAATCTGTCCGTAGGCAATATGTCGCGAAACATATTGCGGATCTTCCGAAAAGCGGCATCCGTGAGTTTTTCGATCTGGTGAAGACGACGAAGGACGTCGTCTCGCTCGGGGTGGGGGAGCCGGACTTTGTGACTCCCTGGAGCATCAGGGAGAGCGCGATCTTCTCCCTGGAGAAAGGGCACACGGCGTATACTTCGAATCTCGGCACACTGACTCTGCGCAGGGAGATCTGCAGGTACCTGCGTCAGAACTATCGGCTGGAATACAGACCGGAGGACGAGTGTCTGGTCACCATCGGAGTCAGCGAGGCGCTTGACGTGGCGCTCCGTGCGTTGCTCAACCCCGGGGACGAGGTGGTCTACACGGAACCGTGTTTCGTCTCATATCCGGCCGAGATTCGCATGGCGCACGGAATTCCCGTGGTGCTCGAGACGTCGGTAGACGACGGATTCGCGGTCAGAGTGGAGACGCTGCGCCGGAAGATCACCCCGAAAACCAAGGTTCTGCTGCTGAACTTCCCCTGCAATCCGACCGGCGCGACGCTGCCGCATGAATCCATGCTGAGGATCGCGGAGCTGGCGGCGGAGCATGATCTGATAGTGATCGCCGACGAGATTTATTCCGAGCTGTCATACGAGGAGGC
Source organism: uncultured Victivallaceae bacterium (assembly GCA_964402715.1). Classification (GTDB taxonomy): domain Bacteria; phylum Verrucomicrobiota; class Lentisphaeria; order Victivallales; family Victivallaceae; genus CALXOD01. Next base: position 19,102 of record CAYODJ010000018.1, on the reverse strand, counting down.
GCACACTTCGATAGCGTCGCTGCCCGGCATGAGGGACCGCACCGTCTTTCTGCACGGTTTCTCCAAGGCGTTCGCGATGACCGGATGGCGCATAGGGTATGCCTGCGGGCCGCGCGAGATCATCGATGCCATGATGAAGATTCACCAGTACGCGATCATGTGCGCCTCGGTCACGGCGCAGGAGGCTGCGGTGGACGCGCTGCGGAACGGCAGGAAGGAAGTCGTCAGGATGCGTGATTCCTACCGGGAACGGCGTAATCTGATTGTCGGCGGTCTCAACCGCATCGGTCTTCCCTGTCTGATGCCGAAAGGCGCGTTCTACGCCTTCCCGGATATCCGTCCCTCCGGTCTCACCTCCGCCTCGTTCGCGAGGAGACTGCTGGAGTCGGAGAAAGTGGCCGTGGTTCCGGGGACGGCGTTCGGCGCCTGCGGCGAGGGATTCGTCCGATGCAGCTACGCCGCTTCCGTCGCGGACATCGCCACCGCATTGGAACGGATCGACAGGTTCGTCAGGCAATGCGCGCGGTGACGGCGGCGGCATGACGTCGTCGAAGCCCCGAGGGAGCCTACCGCGCCGCCTTGTCGCGTCCGGTTCAGATCTGCCGCACGGATCCGTCGGCATGCAGAGACGACGCGCCCCGTGCGCGGCGGAGAGTTCCGCCGGCGCCCGCGCCCTACTGGCGGAACCCGCCGGCTATTTCCTTGTTCTGGAGAAGGGTGACGGCCCAGATTGCGCAGATGGCGGCATATGACACCACGTAGCATGCGGCGCACGCCAGGTACGACGCGGGGATCGATCGGTTGGTGGCGATGGCGTCCGCCATCCACATGTACTGCCAGTTGGGCAGCACGGCGTATAGGACGCCGAAGATGAAGTTCACGACGTCCGATCCCGTGTCCCCGCCGAAGAGGTGACCGGAGACGAGACCCAGGAAGAAGAAGACCGAGCAGAACACGAGGTTCGCCACCGTGTCCAGGTGCACTGCGAAGACCGCAGCCAGCGTGGACATGGAGACGACGGAGAAGTTGATCAGAATCAGGGCGAAGCACAGATCGCGCATGGACAGAGACGGCTTCTCGCGCGAAATCGCGCAGTAAACCGCGAAAAACGCGACGAGAACGGCCAGCGCCGCCGTGGATGTCGCTGAGAACGAGCTTCCCCGCAGGAAATTGGCCAGCATGCCGGCGGCGCAAGCGAGAGCGACAACTCCGAGAAACGACAGATACGCGGTCATGTCCAGGCGGAACTGATCGACCGCGATGTACACGGACACGAGGGCGGACAGATTGCAGATCAGCGCGAACAGGGACGAGGCGAGCACGATGCCGCAGATCTTCGCCAGCACGAAAGACCGGCGCGATATCGGTTTGGAGAGAAGCAGCAGCACCGTTCCGTTGCGCATCTCAAGCGATATCGTGTGACTGGCGCACAGAACGGCGCAGAGGAGGCTGAAGAGCAGCGACGTCGCCATGGAACTGTCCACGACCAGCTTCAGCTGTTCCGAGAACACGAACAGGGACATGGACGGGAAATGGCCGATCAGGATCACGGCGCACAGCAGCATCAGGAAATAGACCGGCTCCCGCAGGGACTCCTTGAAAGTGTTGTCGGTGATTTTGAGGAACTCGAACATGCGCGATTCCCCGTCGTGTCAGCCGCGGTCGGCGCGGTTCACTGCGCCGGCTGCGGTTCAGCGGCGTCTTTCGCCGCGTCGCCGGACGGCGCCGGCTCCGCCGCCGGAACCGGCTCCTCGACAATCCCGCCCGACTCGGGTTCCGCCGCGACGGCGTCATCGATCACCGGCTCGGCCTGAGCCGGAGCCGCCTTGGGGGCGGGTCTGCTGATCGGGCGGTACAGACGGGAGTCGGATAGCATCTTGTCGCGCAGTTTCTTGTAGTCGGAGCGGAGGCTGGAGATGTTCAGCATGTAGGCCAGCTCCTCGGCGACTCTCTCCCAGTCTTCGCAGTCGGCGACAAAGCGCGGTATGCTCCGGTCCAGCCTGTTGACGTATTTGCGCGGCACGTAGGACTCGTTGCCGAGCACGACGATCCGCCGCGGGGAGAGAAAGCGGACGAAAGCCGTCAGTTTCGACTCCGGAATCTCGAGCGCCGGGCCGCGCGACAGGACGAAAAAGATCCGCTTGTCGTCCGCCTGCGGGGCGGGGAAGATGAGATAAGGCTGCTTGCTCTCCGCCTGAATCAGTTCCGCCAGCAGCCGCGGCGACTGGTTGTTGGAGCACACCACGAGCGTCACCACGTCGCGGGTCGATCCGACCGACGGCCAGCTGGCCGCGAAGCTCGTCGCAAAGCAGAGAAGACTCAGCAGCGTCAACATGACCGTGACAGACCGATTACGCATTTATATCACCTCCGGCACAATTTCTGTTTTTCTCCCGATCCTGCGGCCGAATGCCGCAGACTGCGGCGCACGGGACGCGCCGCGACGCTTTACAGTAGTGCCGGATCGCGCGGGAGGCAAATGCAAAAAACGCATATGCCCCGTTTTTTTCATGAAAACAAACGTGGGCGGATCCGTCGCCGGCATGATGCGGACGGCGCACGGCCGGCGGACGGTGCGCGGGGGCGTTTCCTCTTGCATTTTCAGCGAAGACGCACTAACTTACCGCGGTTATGGACAAGATGACGGACAAGCAGAACCCCGCCGGCGGGACGGCGCTGTACACGGAAGACGCCATCCGGACGCTCAGCTCGCTGGATCACATCCGTCTCCGTCCCGGCATGTACATAGGCCGCATGGGGGACGGTTCCCACCCCGACGACGGCATCTACGTGATGCTCAAGGAGATCGTCGACAACAGCATCGACGAGTTCATCATGGGGATGGGGCGCCGCATCGAGGTGACGCTGGACGGCACCCGCGTGAAGGTCCGCGACTACGGCCGCGGGATTCCTCTCGGGAAGCTGGTCGAATGCGTCTCGGTGATCAACACCGGAGGCAAATACAACGACGACGTGTTCCAGTTTTCCATCGGACTCAACGGCGTCGGAACCAAGGCGGTGAACGCCCTGTCCTCCGAATTCGTCGTGCGCAGCGTGCGGGACGGCAGGTTCCGCGAGGCGTCGTTCTCGCGGGGATCGCTGTCGTCGGAACGGGAGGGCGACACCGACGAGAAGAACGGAACCACGGTCTCGTTTGTCCCCGACGAGACGATCTTCCCCGGCTACGCGTATCGTGGCGAGTACATAGAGAAGCGCATGTGGATGTACGCCTATCTCAACAGCGGCCTGTCCATCTACTACAACGGCGAGCGGTACTGCTCCAGGAACGGACTCAAGGATCTGCTGGAGGCGGAGCTCGCGCCGGACAACCGGCTGTACGACGTGATTTCCTACCGCAGCAAGACGATCGAGTTCGCGCTGACCCACAGCGACTTCAACGAGACGTACTATTCGTTCGTGAACGGCCAGTACACCAACGACGGCGGGACTCATCTGTCCGCGTTCCGGGAGGGTGTGCTCAAGGCCGTCAACGAGTTTTCCGGACGTAATTACCAGGCCTCCGATGTGCGGGACGGCATTTTCGGGGTGATCGCGATAAAAATCAAGTCGCCCATCTTCGAGTCCCAGACGAAGAACAAGCTGGGCAACACCGACGTCCGCGTCCCCATCGTCAACACGGTGCGCAGCGAACTGGTCGATTTTCTTCACAAGAACCGTGACGTCGCCGAGATCCTGCTGGACAAGATCAGCCGCAACGAGCAGCTGCGGCGCAGAATGGCGCAGGAGAAGAAGCAGGTCAGGGAGAAGGCTCGCAGGATGACACTGCGCATTCCAAAGCTCAACGACTGCAAGTTTCACCGCGGCGACAGAGGGGCCAAGGACAAGCCCACGATGATATTCCTCACCGAGGGAGATTCCGCGGCGGGGAGCATGATCAGCTGCCGTGATCCGTACACGCAGGCGGTCTTCTCGCTGAAAGGGAAACCGTACAACTGCTTCGGCGAAAAGCGGGACAGGGTGTACGAAAACGACGAACTGTTCTACATAGTGCAGTCCCTGGACGTGGACGACGACGTGGAGAATCTCCGGTTTGATCAGGTGGTGATTGCCACCGACGCGGATGTGGACGGCATGCACATACGCAACCTGCTGATCACTTTCTTCCTGTCCTTCTTCGAGCAGCTGGTGCTTTCCGGGCATCTGTACGTGCTGGAGACGCCCCTGTTCAGAGTGCGGAACAGCAAGAACACCGTCTACTGCTATTCCGCGAGGGAGAGAGACGACGCCCTGAAGAAGATCGGCGCGGCGAACTGCGAGATCACCAGGTTCAAGGGACTGGGGGAGATCTCGCCGGCCGAGTTTTCCGCGTTCATCGGGCAGGGCATCCGCCTGCTGCCGGTGACGCTTGACAACATGCGCAACGTGACGCAGATGCTGAGTTTTTACATGGGCAAGAACGATGCCGACCGAAGGGACTACATCATGAGCAATCTCCGGGAGACGCAGTGACATGAGCGGAGACGGCCCGGAAGCGAACAATCCGGCGGATTCCGTGCGTCACGACGACGGCGTGGAGGAGGAAGCCGCCGTCGCCGCCCGGTCGGCCGATCTCGGCGCCAACGCCTATCTCCGGGCGATGCTGGACGACAATTTCCTGGAATATGCCAGCTACGTCATCAAGGACCGGGCCATCCCGGACGTCGACGACGGACTGAAGCCGGTTCAGCGGCGCATCCTCTGGTCGCTGCACCGGATCGACGACGGCAAGACGCATAAGGTCGCCAACGTCATCGGGGACACCATGAAGTTCCACCCGCACGGAGACGCCTCGATCGGCGACGCGCTGGTGGTGCTGGCGAACAAGGAATATTTCATCCGCAAGCAGGGCAACTACGGCAACATCTTCACCGGCCATCCGGCGGCGGCGCCGCGTTACATCGAGTGCTCCCTGTCCGATCTGGGCCGCGAGGTGCTTTTCAACGACGACATCACCAGGCTGGTCGATTCGTACGACGGCCGCAACAAGGAGCCTGTCGTCCTTCCGGTGAAAGTTCCGGCGCTGCTGATGCTGGGATCGTACGGCATCGCGGTGGGAATGCGCACTCAGATACTGCCGCACAACTTCGGCGAACTGCTTCACGCTCAGATCGCGGAACTCCACGGAGAGGAGTACGTGCTTTATCCGGACTTCCTGCAGGGCGGACTCATGGAGATCGGCGACTACAACGACGGAAACGGCAGAATCAACCTGCGCGCCCGGATTGAAATCGACGGGCGCAAGCTCGTCATCCGCGAAATTCCGGCGACGACCACCACCGAGGCGTTGATCGCCTCCATCGAGCGCGCCGCCGAGAAAGGCAAGATCAAGATCGCCTCGATCAACGATTTCACCGCCGAGAAGGTGGAGATAGAGGTGGTTCCTACCCGCGGGTACGAGCCGAAGAAAGCTCTGCGCGCGCTCTACATGTACACGGACTGCGCGGTGTCGGTCTCCGTGAACATGATGGTCATCTGCGACGGATTTCCGAGGGAGATGAGCGTTCACGGCGTGCTGAAGCGCAATACCGAGAAGCTGCTTGAATATCTGCGAAAGGAGCTGGAGATAGAGCTCGGCAAGCTGGAGGATCAGTTCCACGCCAAGACACTGACCCAGATATTCATAGAGAACCGCATCTACAAGCGGATCGAGGAGTGCGACAGCGAGACAGCCGTTCGCGACGAAGTCCGCGCGGGGCTGGCGCCGTTCGCGCATCTGGTGCGGAGGGAGATCACTGACGACGACATAGCGCGGCTGCTGACCATCCAGATCGGGCGCATTTCCCGGTTCAGCATCGAAAAGAACCAGACGGAGCTCCGGGGGATTCTGGAGCGGATCGACCTGGCGAAGCGGCATCTGCGGCATCTGCGGGAGTACGCCGTCTCGTATCTGGAGGGTCTGCTCAAGAAATATGAGCCGCTGTATCCGCGCCGCACGGAAATCTGCGGACACTTCGAAAAAATCGACCGCCAGTCCACCGCTCTGAACAACATCAGGATCGGCTGGGATCGCAAGAACGGGTACATCGGCACCGGCATCAAGAGCGACGACGTGATCCTCTGCAATGAATTCGACCATCTGCTGCAGATGTCGCGGGACGGCAGGTACAAGATCACGGAGCTGCCGCCGGACAAGCTGTTCGTTGGCCGTCTCTACGACTGCCGGAGACACGATCCGGCGGTGGAGTTCGGCGTAATCTACCGCGATGCGAAGTCGGGGAAATGCTACGGCAAACGCTGTGCGATAGAGTCATTCGTGAAGGAGCGGGAATATCGGATCTGCCCCGCCGGCTGCCGGCTGGAGCTGCTCACGCCGCGGGTCGACGCCGTCTACAGGTTGAGCCTTTCGGGGAACGGTGAGAAAAGCATGGATTTGAATCTGCTGGAATTGCCGATGCGGTCGCCGCGGGCCCGCGGGGTTCTTGTATGCGGAAAAGTCTTGAACAAAATCACCTATGAACGTTATCTGTCGCCCGAGGAGGTGGAGGAGGCGCGGCGGAACGCCCGGGGTGTCGATGACTCGGCGGGCGATGAGGCGCGGCCGGCTCCGTCCGGCGGGGCTGAGTCGGAAGCGAAGTCGAGTCCGGAGCCGGAACGCGGCGGCTCTGCGGACGGCGCAGTGACCGCCAAGGAACCGTCGTCACCGGCTGCGGATCCGCAGGCGGCGCCGGTTGATGATGCCGATCGGAGCGGGGGGACGGCCGCCGTTCCGACCGGCGGCGGCGACGGCGATGAAAATATGGACGAGGAGAGAGCCGACGCCGGGCCGGCCGCCGGCGATGACGGACGGCGTGGGGACGGGAAGATCCCGGCCGATCCGTACGGGGAGACGGAGTCGTCTGCCGGGCCGGATTCGGCGTCGGAACAAGGCGCCCTCGCGGAGGACGTCGAGGCCGCGGATCCTCGGGCGACGTCTCCGTCCGTTTCGGAGCAGGAGACGGCGTCGCCGGGCGTGGAGAACGATCAGACCGGGGAGCCGGCCGCCGTTTCATCCGGCGGCGACGGCGCTGAAAACACAGGAGGCGGGATAGCTGACGTCGGCTCGCCCTCCGACTCGGACGGACAACCCGTGAACGAGAAGACTCCGGCCGCACGGGACGGGGGCGCGGAATCCGCACGGCGGGACGACGGAGGATCCTCCGGGGAAAGCGCGGGGGCGGCCGCTGCGGGACAGGACGGCGCCGTTGCCGCGCCCGATGCGGAGCGGGGCGCTGACGATTCGGATCCGGAGGATCTCGGCATTGTTCAGCCGGAATTCGGTTTTTGAGGCGGCGAGGGGCGTGAAAATCCCGTATTTGTGTGGGCGGAAAGTTGATAAACTGCTCCGCGCGTGGTATACTTAGCGCGTGTTTTGATCGGAGTCGGGACGGAGTTGCTATTGACAGGAGACATCATGATTTCACAGTTGCAAAAGGCTCGTGCGGCTTATCGACCCAATCTGCCGGAGGCTCTGCGCCGCGGCGCGGCTGTCACGGTTCAACAGGGGGAGCCGACCACGGCGGCGGCCGACGTCGAGAAGATCAGGGATCTTTTCCCCGCGACTTTCGGAGGTCCGGTCCTGACGTTCGAGGCGGCCGCGCGTCCCCCGCGACACGCGGCGGTGAACGTGGGTGTGATTCTCTCCGGCGGCCAGGCGCCCGGAGGGCACAACGTGATCGCCGGGCTTTTCGACGGAATAAAGTCCCTCAACAAGGACAGCCGTCTGTACGGGTTTCTCAACGGTCCCGACGGTTTGATCAGGAACGATGCGACTGAACTGACCGCCGATTTTGTCGACGGCTACCGCAACACCGGCGGATTTGACATGATCGGCTCGGGGCGGACCAAGCTGGAGACTGAGGAGCAGTTCCGCAAGGGGGTGGAGCACTGCCGCGCACTGGGAATCACCGCGCTGGTGATCGTCGGGGGTGACGATTCGAACACCAACGCCTGCCTGCTGGCCGAGTATTACCGGCGGAACAATGCCGGCATACAGGTGATCGGATGTCCGAAGACCATCGACGGCGACCTGAAAAACGAATGGGTGGAGGTGTCTTTCGGATTCGACACCGCCTGCCGCGTTTACAGCGAGCTGATCGGCAACATCTGCAGAGACGCCAATTCCGCGAAGAAATACTGGCACTTCATCAAGCTGATGGGGCGGTCAGCGTCGCACATCGCGTTGGAATGTGCGCTGCAGACGCATCCCAATGTGGCCGTGATTTCCGAGGAGGTCGCGGCCAGGGGCATGACGCTGAGGCAGATTGTCGACAACATCGCCGGCGTCGTGGCGGAGCGTTCCGCCCGGAAATGCGATTTCGGAGTCGCCCTGATTCCGGAGGGACTGATTGAGTTTGTGCCGGAGGTCAGGGCGCTGATAGCCGAGCTCAACGATCTTCTGGCCCGGCGCGCGGATGCGTTCTCCCGTCTGAACGGCGACGAAGCCAGGCTCGAGTTCGTCTCGTCGAACCTGTCCGGCGAGCGCGCCGCTTTCTTCGGAACGCTGCCAGCGGGAATACGGACGCAGCTGTGCAACGACCGTGATCCTCACGGAAACGTGCAGGTGTCGCTCATTGAAACCGAGAAGATGCTGGCCGGAATGGTGAAAGCCCGTCTGGCCGAGATGGCGGGTGACGGAAAATACAGCGGCAAATTCAGACCGCAGACCCATTTCTTCGGTTACGAGGGCCGCTGCGCCGCTCCTTCAAATTACGACGCCGATTACTGCTACAGTCTCGGATATGCGGCGGCGGCTCTGATCGGCGCCGGCAGAACGGGTTACATGGCCAACGTGCGCAACACGGCGCGGGCGGCGGGGGAGTGGATCGCCGGAGGAATCCCGATCACCATGCTCATGAACGTCGAACACAGGAACGGTCATGACAAGCCCGTGATTCGGAAGGCGCTGGTGGATCTGGACGGCGCGCCGTTCCGCACTTTCGCGGCGCAGCGGGACCGGTGGGCGGTGGAGACGGACTATGTGTATCCCGGTCCGATTCAATACTTCGGGCCTTCCGAGGTGTGCGACCAGATCACCCGGACCCTGGCGCTGGAGAAGGCGTGACCGTGGCGACGGACGGGACAAAATCGTTTGACATCCGGCATATCGCCGAGCTGGCGCGTCTGGATGTTGATCCGGGTTCGCTGGCTCGGCTGCAGCGCGACATGGAGTCGATCGTAGCCTATATCCGTGAGCTGAACGAGGTGGACGTCTCCGGCGTGGAACCGACCGTGCACGCGGTTCCTCTGACCAACGTCTGGCGCGAGGACGTCGCCGAAACGCCGCCGCCGCGCGACGGGATGCTGGCCAACGCTCCGGCGCTTCTGCATGGGAATCTGATAAAGGTGCCGCAGGTGCTTCCGGGCGAGGGGATGAACTGATCATGGCCGCGGATGACTTCACCATTCACGGCCTGGCGGAAAGGCTGGATCGCGGCGAGCTGTCTTCCTCGGAGCTCGCGGAGGAGTGCCTCCGGCGCGTCGCCGCTGGAGATCGGGAAGTCAGGGCGTTCCTCGCCGTGGACGCCGAACGCATAAGGGCGGCGGCCTCGGAGTCGGATGCCCGCCGACGCGCGGGAAAGGCGCTGAGTCCGTACGACGGAATTCCCGTCGGCGTCAAGGACTGCATAGCCGCGGCCGGCGAACGTTGCTCCTGCGGTTCGCGCCTGCTGGAGTCGGTGATCTCCCCGTACGACAGCACTGCGGTCGCAAGGCTGAAATCGGCCGGTTTCATCCCATTCGGACGGCTGAACATGGATGAGTTCGCCATGGGCTCCAGCTGCGAGAACAGCGCGTTCCAGAAGACCGCCAACCCCAGCGACCTGACCCGCGTGCCCGGGGGTTCGTCAGGAGGATCGGCGGCCGCCGTCGCGGCCGGGATGGTTCCGGCGGCGCTGGGATCGGACACGGGCGGATCGATCCGGCAGCCTGCGGCTTTCTGCGGAATCGTCGGAGTCAAGCCGACCTACGGACGTGTCTCACGGTTCGGACTGGTGGCTTTCGCCTCGTCGCTGGATCAGATCGGTCCGATGACCCGGGACACGCTGGACGCGGCCATTCTGCTGGACGCGCTGTGCGGAAAGGATCCGTTGGACTCCACGTCGCTGCCGGTTCAGTCCGGAGGCTTTGCCGATGCGGCGTCGAACGCGGGGGAAAGCCTGAACGGGATCCGGGTCGGATTGCCGAAAGAATATTTCGACGCGGACGGATTAAGCGGCGCGGTGGCGGAAGCCGTGAAAGGGGCGGTCGAACGGATACGGTCGCTCGGAGCGGAAACGGTGGAGATATCCCTGCCGCACACCCGCTACGCCGTGGCGGTCTACTACATCATTGCCACTGCGGAGGCCAGCGCGAATCTCGCGCGCTTCGACGGCATCCGCTACGGCGCGAGGGCGGAGACGGCGAATCTGGTGGAGACGTACTTCAAATCCCGCGGCGCCGGATTTGGGGACGAGGTGAAACGCCGGATTCTGCTGGGGACCTATGTGCTTTCCAGCGGATATTACGACGCCTACTACCTCCGGGCGCAGAAAGTGCGCACGTTGATCCGGCGGGATTTTGAGGAGGCTTCAGCTTTGTGCGACGTGATGTTGACGCCGGTGACCCCCACCGTTGCTTTCAGATTCCAGGAGAAGAAGGATCCGCTGCAGATGTATCTCTCGGACGTGTTCACGATTGCGCTGAACCTCTCCGGAAACTGCGGAATCAGTGTTCCGTGCGGAAATGATCCGGACACCGGCATGCCGATCGGAGTTCAGTTCATCGCGCCGGCGCTGGAGGAGGCGCGCATGCTGAGCGTCGCCAGAACCTTCGAACGGAGCCGGCGGAACGGCGCAGGGTGTGCCAGATGACGAGGTTGCCGCGTCTCGCGGCCGTCGCGGTGCTGTTCGCGGCGGCGATCCTGCCGGCGAGAGCTCTGCGCACGGGAGACGAGGCAGTCGAGCTGGACGTCGCTTTTCTGAGCAACGGTCCGTTGTCACTGCTGAGCGGAGGAACTGAAGGCCGTCAGGCCGGACAGCTCAAGGTTCTGGTGATCCTCCGCGCGGACGCGGGGGTGGGTGCGAATCTGCTGCCGTCCCTCTATGATTTGCAGGTGCGCTTCCCGGACATAAAGATTGTGGCCCTGTGCCCTGACGCGGAGGAATCCGCAAAGGCTCTCTTTTCCCTGCTGCCGAACCCGAATTTCGCCACGGCGGTGGATCGCTCCAGGCGGACCACCGCGCAATATATGGGGAAAAGCATCGTTTTCCCGAAAGCGTTTGTGATCGACCACCGCGGGCGGATTATCTGGGACGGAGAGGTCGTCGATCTTGAAGAGATGCTGGAATCATTCGCGGGCGGCACGTATGACGAGTCGCGGCAGCGAAAGATTTCACCCGCCCTGGAGGAGCTTCAGTCCAGAATGCGGAGCGGGGAGGATCGCATGGCCGAGTATGCCATGCAGCGCGTGTTGGAGCAGGATCCCGCGAACGCGGCCGCGCTGCGGCTCCGTATTTTCATGCTTGAGAACACGGGCAGGGACGACGAGGCCTGGCAGCTGCTCTCGCGGCAGATCAGAAGCAAGCCTCAGGCCCGGAGACTGTATCTGATGCGGCTGGATTTTGCGTCACGGCATCCAGTCTACGGGAGTAAAATCGCGGAGACGGTCGCCGAATACGTGAAGAACCTGCCCCCCGACGTCACGGGTGACAGCGCCGTCGGGTGGCTGCTGCTGACCCGCTATCCTTTTGACTCGGAGGCGCTGAGGAATGCCGGCATGCTGGCCGAGCGCGTAGCGGGTGCGCGGCGGGACGGCACGGAGGGGCTGGCCGATGCCGACGGCTGGAATTTCTCGGCGCTTTTCGCCGCCAGGACGGGCCGTCTCGATCTGGCCTTGGACCGCCAGCGGAAATGCACCGTGCTGCTGGAAAAATTCGCGCCTCACCGCGCGGCTTCGTCCAAGGCTTTCGAGGAGTTTTACGCGGCCGCCCTGACAATTGCTTCGAAGGAGAACAGGTGAGACAATATCTGTTTGCGGTTTTCCTGGCGTGCATGCTGCCGGTCGTGGGAGGCTGCGACATTTTGCGCGACTGTCTGTCTCGGCCCTCGCAATTGGAGCGGGAGGTCAGCTTGACCAACTTGAAGATGATTGGATTGGCCATGTTGGTTTACCGTGATTCCGCCGGAGGACGGCTTCCTTGCGAATCCGGAGCCGCAGGCCTGTCGGCGATCGGCAGGGACATATATCAGGCCAAGACCTTTGTCGCTCCTTTCGATCATGATTCGGTGCCGTCCGTCCCGCCTTTGTCGGAGAGGAACACGTCCTACGCGTTCATCGCCGGAGGCGACCGGTTCGGGGCGGGGGATGCAATAAGGCAGGATCACAGAATTCCCGCGGCGATTGAAAAGCCTTGGCTGAAGACGGACGGGCGGATAGGTGTCCTTTTCCTGGACGGGCATGTGGCGTCGCTTGAAGGGGAATTTTCCGGCTGCGAGGAGGTGGTCTCCCGTCTGAGGGATGAGAACGCGGCTCCGCCTTTTGTCTGGGACGCGTTGTCACGCAACGCGCGCAATGTGGACAGAGCCGGCCGTGAATAGGCATGTGCAAAAGCGTCGATCGGCTGCGTCGTCGGAGCGCGGACACGGAGCTGACTGCTGATCCGGTCCGCTGGAGGGCGGGGCGCGCCGGCCGGCCGGGGGGGGACGGGCGCATTGAAAGCGAGACTGCAGCCGTCGGGATCCGCACGGGACAATGAAGAGGCGGACTGGAAAAATTGTCAAGTCGTTGTTATAGTATTCGGCTGTTTTTGCGGGTTTCGACAGGCGTTAGAAATCAATAACTAAGGGGGCGAAACTGTGAGTCACACTGTCCTTGTTTTCGTCAAGCAGGTTCCGGACACCCAGAACATCAGCGGCGACGCCATGACGCCGGAGGGGACCGTGAACAGGGCGGCTCTGCCGGCGATCTTCAACCCGGAGGATCTCAACGCCCTCGAGCTCGCGCTTCAGCTGAAAGATCGCCACGGCGTTCATGTCGTGGTCGGAACCATGGGTCCTCCCTCCGCGGCCGAGGTTCTGCGCAGTTCGCTGTTCCGCGGCGCGGACGAATGCATCCTGCTGACGGATCGGGCTTTCGCCGGAGCCGACACTTTGGCGACCAGTTACGCGTTGTGCTGCTGCGCCAAGAAAGTCGGTAAGGTGGATTTGGTTCTCTGCGGACGTCAGGCCATAGACGGTGACACGGCTCAGGTGGGACCGCAGCTGGCGGAGAAGCTGCGCATACCGCAGCTGTGCTACGTCGAGGAGGTGCTGGAGCTCACGGAGCAGAAAGTTGTCGTGCGGCGCATGATCGAAGGGGGTTATGAGGTGCTTGAATCTCCGCTGCCCGCTTTGCTGACCGTGATAGGGGCGAACGAACCGCGCCCGATGGCGGGACGGCGCATCATGAAATTCAAGCGGGCGCAGACTCCTTCGGAGGTGAGGAGGGCTCTGGAAGGTTCCGGCGGCGCCGACGCGTCCGCGTCCGCCGTCGAAAGACTGCGCGACCGCGGTCTGCTCATAGAGGAGTGGTCCGCCGAGGATGTGGCCGCCGACAGGGGCAGGATCGGACTGGCCGGATCGCCGACCAAGGTTAAGAATATTGCCAACGTCGTGCTTACCGCAAACGAGGCCAAGGCGGTGGAACCGACCGATGCCGGCATTTCCGAACTTATTCACGAGTTAATCAACGACCATACCTTGGGATGAGGAACATCATGGCTGAAAAAGTTGGAAACGTCTGGGTTTTTGTCGAACAGGAAGGCGGGAAGGTTGCGGATGTCAGTCTTGAGCTCATCTGCAAGGGTCGCGAGCTTGCCGACAGGCTCGGCGTGAAAAACGAGGCGGTGCTGCTCGGCGACCGGCTTCATGAATGTCCTCCTCTGCTGTACGCGTACGGTTGCGAGACGGTGTATCTGGCGGAGGATAAACGGCTGGAGCCGTTCACCGTCATGCCCTACGCAAAGGTCATCATGGGTCTGATCCGCAGGTACAAGCCGAACATTCTGCTGTTCGGGGCGACGATGAAAGGACGCGAGCTCGCTCCACGCATCGCCTCGGAAAAGTTGGCCGGACTGACCGCCGACTGCACCGATCTCAGGATCGATGATTTCAACGATGCGGTCAATAAAAAATTTTATGCCGACAAACTCATGCAAATCCGTCCCGCCTTCGGCGGCAACATCATCGCGACCATCGTCAACACCTGGGACGATCCGCAGATGGTGACCGTGCGCGAGGGGGTCATGAAAATCGACGCGCCCGATTTCTCCCGCGGCGGGGATCTGGTGCGTGTTCCCGTGGAATTGTCGGACGTCGACACTGCGGTCAGGGTGCTCAAGCGTGTCAGAACCGACAGGGACGTGGATTTGAAAGGCGCGCAGATAATCGTCTCCGGCGGCTACGGCGTCGGTTCCAAGGAGAACTTCTCGCTGATTCGCGAGCTGGCCGACGTACTGGGCGGGGAGGTCGGCGCGTCCCGCGCCGCGGTGGACGCGGGCTGGATTGATCATGATCATCAAGTGGGGCAGACCGGCGTCACAGTGCGTCCGCGTCTGTATATCGCGTGTGGCATTTCCGGAGCAATCCAGCACCGCGCGGGAATGAGCGACTCGAAAAAGATCATCGCAATCAACAGCGACCCGGGCGCACCGATTTTCTCCGTGGCGCATTATGCGATTGTCGGAGATTTGAACGAGGTTATTCCCAAAATGATCAAGGCATTCAAGGCCAAAGCATAGTGGAGTTTTCAACTATGGCAAATTTTTTCAAGGACAATCAGGATCTCCAGTTTTCGCTTGAGCACCTCGATCTGGCCGAAGCGGTTGCTTTGAAAGAGAACGGTTATCGGGATGCCGCGCAGTACGACGGTGCTCCGACCGACTATGCGGACGCGCTGGACAATTATCGGAGGATACTGGACGTCATAGGTGAAATATGCGGGGATCGGATAGATCCGCGTTCCAGGACCGTCGATCGCGAGGGACCGAGATTCGAAGACAACAAAGTCACCTACCACGAGCTGACGCAGAAGAACCTGGAAGATCTCCGAAGGGCGGACGTCATGGGGGTCATGCTGCCGCACCGTTACGGAGGTCTGAATTTTCCGGTCTCGATCTACACCATGCTGACTGAAATGGTTTCTCGCGCCGATGCGTCGCTTCAGAATCTTTTCGGGCTTCAGGACATCGCCGAAACCATATGCGAGTTCGGAGACGAAGAGCAGCGGCAGAAGTTTCTGCCCGGATTCGCCACCGGTGAATTCGACGGTTCGATGGATTTGACGGAACCTGACTTCGGATCCGACCTTCAGTCGGTGAGGCTCCGCGCATGGCAGGACGAGAAGACCGGACAGTGGTATCTCAACGGGATGAAGCGATTCATAACCAACGGGTGCGCAAAAGTTCATCTTGTGCTGGCGCGTTCCGAAGCGGGAACCAGCGACGGACGCGGCCTGTCCATGTTCATCTGCGAAGCCGGACCGAAACTGGTCGTCCGCAGGATCGAGGACAAACTCGGCATTCACGGCGTCGCCACCTGCGAATTGCAGTACAACGACGTTCCCGCTCAGCTTTGCGGAAAGCGGCGGTTCGGGCTGATCAAGTACGTCATGAGTCTGATGAACGGAGCCAGAGTGGCCATCAGCGCCCAGGCGCTCGGCATAGCCGAGGCATCCTACAGGGAGGCCCGCAAATACGCCTCCGAGCGGGAGCAGTTCAAAAAGACGATCGACTGTTTTCCGGCGATATACGACATGCTGAGCTCCATGAAGGCGAAAATCACGGCGGCCCGCGCTCTGCTGTACGAAACCACCCGCGCGGTCGATTTGCGGAACGGGTACACCCGTCTGGTGGAGAACGGAAAGGACGTTGCTCCGGACGCCCGCGTCGCGCAGAAATATTACAGCAAGGTCGCGTCCGTTCTGACTCCGATGTGCAAGTTGCTCGCAACCGAGACCGCCAATCAGGTCGCCTACGACGCGATTCAGATTCATGGCGGCGCCGGTTTCATGCGCGATTTCAACGCGGAGCGGTATTACAGGGATGCGCGCATCACCAATATCTACGAGGGAACCTCCCAGCTGCAGGTCGTGGCGGCTGTCGGCGGGGTGCTTCAGAGAGACAACGACAAGCGCTTGAACGAACTGATGTCCCTGCCCTATGAGGGTAAGACGCTTGAGCTCAAGGAAATCGTGGCCGGGCACTACGTCAAGTTGCTTGAGGCGGTCAGGTTCGTGTCCGAAAAGAAGAGTCCGGAATATCATGATCTGATGGCGCGTGCCCTGGTCGAGATGGAGATTTACGTGTTCGTCGGCATGCTGTTGCTGCGGGACGTGTTGAAGAGCGGGAGACGTTTCCCTCTGGCCGAACGCTACGTGCTGGATTCCGTGCCTGAATTTCAGAAACGTTACATGCGCGTGATGTCCGACGACACCACGCTGATTGACAGTCACCGCGACGTCATCGACTACTGAAACGGTGGCGGAATACGGTTCGGAGGCGACGGTCGGGGTCGTGACGTCATGAAGCCGGCTGGCGGCGGACGGATTCCGGCCGACGAGGCGTCGGATCGTCGCCGTTCTGCGGACGCTGCGCGGAACATCAGACCGGGGAGCATTGAGCTCCGTACGGTTCGGTCTCATGCGGACGGCGTTGTTGTGAGTGACGCGGGCGGTCCGATGGAATGTGGGTGTCCGCCGAACAAAAGTTGGGAGCAGCCGTTCGCGGCCGGCTGTAAAACTGAGGCTCGGTCATTCGAATCGGCCGTTGCCGCGATCTCCGGCGGCGGACGGTCTCGTGGTGGTCAGCGGACATTGATCGGATACGGGAAGTACGGGCATGGCGCCGCGCCCCGCCCGTTCCGTGGAGACATTCAGATTTCAGACGTGTGAAAAGGCGATGGTTTATTTTGGGAGGTGAAACATGAATAACGACTATTTGGTTCGGGCTAGAAAAGTCATTCCGGATCCGCAGATCTTATCGGTGGTGGCCTCGCGGAGAGCGCGGCAGCTTGCGCTTGGTGCACGGCCGATGGTCAAATGCGATTCGGAAAACCATCTGGATGTCGCTTTGCTGGAGATTGCCGAGGGACTGCTCAGCTATCAGTTCGGCTCCCGGGAGAACTCGGAAGAGCAGGGCAATGTTGACGAAGGCGGTGCGGATTAGGGATCTGAACGGGGTAAGGACGGAGCTGGACGATGTCGGGGCGTGCGCAGGTTGCGGTGCTGATGGGAAGTCAGAGTGATTTTCCGGTGGCGCAGGAGGCATTCCGCGTTTTTGATGAATTCGGCGTCAGCTATGAGGCTCGGGTGCTTTCGGCGCATCGCACGCCCGAGGATGTCGCCGTCTACGCGGCGGCGGCGCGTGAGGCCGGGATTCAGGTAATAATTTGCGCCGCGGGGATGGCGGCTCATCTTGGCGGAATAGTCGCGGCGCATACGACGCTGCCGGTGATCGGCGTGCCAGTGCCGTCGGAACCGTTCAACGGTCTCGACGCGCTGTTGTCGATGGTGCAGATGCCGCCGGGCATTCCGGTGGCGACGGTGACAGCTGGAAAGGCTGGCGGCAAGAACGCCGCTTTGTATGCCGTGTCGATTCTGGCGCTCAATTCCGTTGAATTGGCCGGAAAACTGAAGGAATTCAGACGGGCACAAAGTGAACAGGTTAGGCGCTCCGATTCGGAATTGCAGAGCAGATTGAAACGGGAATAAGGTTTTCCGCGCCTGTCGCGGAGAAGTCAATGTCCGGTCGGAAGACGCAATGCTTTACTTGGATAACGCCGCAGCGGCAAGACCAGACGCTGAAGTGCTGGATTATTTCCGGGAGTGCGCGTCTCGTCATTATGTCAATCAGGAGGCGGCTCACGGCGCCGCGCGCCGGCTGCGCATGGAATTGACGGAGGCTGGGGAGCGTCTCTCGTGGAGCGTCGCCGGGCGGCTGATGTCGGTGCACTGGGCGATGTCGGGCACGGAGCTCTTCGGTTTTCTGGCCGCATTTCCTCTTAATTCCAGCGGCAATGTAGTAACCAGCAGATTCGAGCACCCCGCTCTGACCGCGTCTCTGCATCGAGTCGCCAAAGAGGTTAATTTTCTGAACTGGGACGTCGAAAGAAACACTTTCGATGCCGGGTGCGTCAATGACAAGACGCGACTGCTGGCCGTTCATCATGTGCAAAGCGAAACCGGCAGAATCATCGACGTGGATGATCTCGCCTCCCGGCTGCGGGAGAGATCGCCTGACGCGCTGCTGCTGGCCGATACGATTCAATCGGCAGGCAAGCTTCCGTTGCCCGAAAGCGCGGATTTGCTGACGATTTCCGGACATAAACTGGGTGCGCCGGGTGGTGCGGCGCTTTTAATCAACTCGGAATGGAAGTGTCTGCCGCTGATGCAGCGCGCTCTGCAGAAGATGCGTTCGGACGAATACCTGGTCGGAAGACCTGAGCCGTCGCTGCTGCTGACTTTGGCTTTCGCCGCTGAATTGCGGGCGAGGCTGCGGGATCGTGAACAGGCGCATGTACGCCGGGTGCACAGCGCCATGCGTTCGGCATTGGCCGATCTTGTTCTGCCGAATCGGAAGAGGGTGGTCTTCACGGTTCCTGAGGAGTTCAGTTCGCCGTATATCCTGCATTTGCGTTTTCCCGGTTATCAGGGGGGCGTGCTGGTGCGGATGCTCTCGGAGCACGGCATATATGTCTCCAGCGGAAGCGCATGTCAGGCGGAGAGCAGGAATCCGAGTCCGGTTCTGCTGGCGGCTGGTCTTTCCAGAGAGGATGCATATTCAGGGGTTCGTCTGAGCTTTTCCGCAGAAAACACGCCCGATGACGCCGTCACGCTGCGGAATGCATTGGAAAAGGTTCTGAGTCTTTATTAGGTGTGAACTCATGCGGTCTTGTTTCGCATGTTTCGTTGCTGTCCGCAACATTCTTCATCCCCGTCAGAACGATGACGGGCGTGCAAAATTCATGTGTCCGCCCATGTCCGCTTTTTGCCGTCTTGCGACGTGGTTCGGCTTCCAAGATTGCGGAGGTGCGGGGGGAGGCCCGTCTCATGAATGGCGTGCCGTCGGCTGGGGGGTTCGGCGCAGACCGGAGCGCGGGGATTTTTTTTTGC
>CAYODJ010000017.1:0-45063 GCA_964402715.1 uncultured Victivallaceae bacterium | reverse complement strand
AGCAAGCAAGCAAGCAAGCAAGCAAGCAAGCAAGCAAGCAAGCATGCGGAGTATAACGGCCTGATTCGCCTGTGCCAATATGTTTTCGGTGTCGTTTATGTGGAACTTCAAAATATTGCTACCGTCACTCGCGGCGGCAATTTCCAGAAAAAAGATTTTACCACATCAGGGGTTCCCTGCATCCATTACGGGCAGATTTATACTCGTTATGGGATCAGTGCAATCGAGACAATCCAGCATGTCAGTGAAAATACCGCAAGAAAAGCAAGAAAAGCAGTTCATGGAGATATTATAATGGCCGTGACCAGCGAAAACGTCGAGGACGTTTGCAAATGCGTGGCATGGCTGGGTAAGGATAACATTGCTGTAAGTGGACACACCGCAATCATCCATCACGAGCAAAATGCAAAATATCTGTCCTACTATTTCCATACACAGATGTTTTTTGAGCAAAAAGTACGGCGTGCTCATGGCACGAAGGTCATTGAGGTTACACCGGACAGATTACATGATATAGTGATTCCTCTGCCACCCATTGAGGAGCAGAACCGAATTGTTGAAATCCTCGATCGTTTCGATACGCTCTGCAACGATATATCGAAAGGTATCCCTGCAGAAATCGAGGCGCGTGAAAAGCAGTACGAATACTATAGAGACAAACTGCTGGCTTTTCGGGCGGAAGAAAGCTAAATTCACATAAAACCATGCAGAAGGTGCAAAAAATTGCCGTATTTCAATATCGTCGCCGCAACGAATGAGAATACTGTCGTTACGGAATACAAGCCGGTGAAAACCCGTTCGGAGAACTATCAGAGCGAGGCCGAGCTGGAACGTGAATTTATCCGTCTCCTGGCGGAACAAGGTTACGAGTATCTGCCCATCCGCAATGAGAAAGATTTAATTGCCAATCTGAGGAACAGACTGGAGGTTCTCAATAGCATCCGGTTCACCGACGGCGAATGGAATCGGTTCTTTGCGGAAAAACTGGCGAATCCCAATGATCATATTGTGGAGAAAACCCGCAGAATTCAGGAGGATTTTGTCCAGAATCTGACGCGGGACGACGGCAGCACAAAGAACATCACCTTGATTGACAAGAAGAACATCCACGGTAATTTTCTTCAGGTGATCAACCAGTACGCGATCGGCACCGATGCTGGCGCAAGGCATGATAACCGTTATGACGTGACCGTCCTCGTGAACGGTCTGCCGATGGTGCATATCGAGTTAAAGCGCCGCGGTGTTGCCATCCGCGAGGCTTTCAATCAGATTGACCGCTATCAAAGGGATTCTTTCTGGGCAGGCTGCGGTCTTTATGAGTATGTGCAGATTTTTGTCATTTCCAACGGCACGAACACGAAATACTACTCCAACAACACCCGCTTCAACGCCATTAAGGATGCGGCATCAGGAAGGACGAAGAAATCAAAGACCAGTAACAGCTTTGAGTTCACATCTTTCTGGGCGGACTCCAATAACCGCATCATCCCTGATCTGATCGACTTTACAAAGACATTCTTTGCACGACACACGCTTTTAAACATCCTCTCGAAATATTGTATTTTCACTTCCGAGAAGTCGCTGATGGTAATGCGCCCCTATCAGATCTCCGCGACCGAACGCATCTTAAACCGCATAGAGATTGCCAATAATTATAAAAAATACGGATCCATCGCGGGCGGCGGCTATATCTGGCATACCACCGGCTCCGGCAAGACTCTGACTTCATTCAAGACGGCGCGGCTTGCATCCCGCCTGCCCTATATCGACAAGGTGCTGTTTGTCGTTGACCGGAAAGATCTGGACTATCAGACTATGAAGGAATACGACCGCTTTGAAAAGGGAGCGGCCAACAGCAACATATCCACCAAGGTGTTGACGCGGCAGCTTGACGACCGTGATGAAAAAGGCAATCCCCACGAGTACAGGATCATCATCACGACGATCCAGAAACTCTCCAACTTCATATCCCGCAACAGGTGTCATGAAGTTTTCAACAAACATGTGGTGATCATCTTCGATGAGTGCCATCGCAGTCAGTTTGGAGATATGCATGCGGCGATCATCAAGAACTTTAAAAAATATCACCTTTTCGGATTCACCGGAACCCCGATCTTCTCCACGAACACCGGCACAGGATCAAATCCGCGTTTCTTCACCACGGAACAGGCGTTCGGCGACCAGCTTCACAGCTACACCATCGTGGACGCAATTAATGACAGAAATGTGCTGCCCTTCCGGGTGGATTACATCAAGACGATGGAGGTTGACGCGGACATCGACGACGAGAAAGTCTGGGACATTGACCGGAGAAAAGCGCTGGAGGCGCCGCAACGTATCTCCCTTGTGACGAAATATATCCTCGAGCATTTTGACCAGAAAACCTACAGGGGTGACAAAACCTACGTTTTCAATGCACTGACAAACATCTCCGATGTGGCTTCCGGAAAACAGGATGCCGTGGAGGAGATCAAGCGCAAACAACGGATCAGCGGTTTCAACTCCATTTTTGCAGTGGCCTCCGTACCGATGGCAAAGCTCTACTATCAGGAATTTATGCGTCAGATGAAAATCGATCCGACGAAACGGCTGCGCATTGCCGTCATTTACAGCTACGGAGCGAATGAAACCGAGGCGGACGGTATTCTGGATGAGGAAAATCCGGAAGACACCAGCGCTCTGGACGTGACGGCACGGGATTTTCTCGATGCAGCCATCCGTGATTATAACGGGATGTTCCATACCAATTATGACACATCCTCGGATAAGTTTCAGAATTACTACAAGGACGTATCCCTGCGCATGAAAAACAAGGATCTTGATCTGCTCATCGTGGTGAATATGTTCCTGACCGGCTTCGACGCCACGACGCTGAACACTCTGTGGGTGGATAAGAACCTGAAGATGCATGGGTTGATTCAGGCATTTTCTCGGACAAACCGGATACTGAACTCCATCAAGACGTTTGGCAATATCGTCTGCTTCCGAAACCTGCAAAAACGGGTTGACGCCGCCATTTCCCTATTTGGCGACAAAGATGCGGGAGGAATCGTCCTGCTTCAGAGTTTTGAGGACTATTATTACGGGTACACTGGACGGGATAACAAATCACACATCGGCTATGTGGACATGGTGAAAAAACTCACTGAGAAATTTCCTCTCTCTGAGCCAATGATCGTCGGCGATCAGAACCAGAAGGATTTCATCTCCCTGTTTGGCGCATTGCTGCGAATGAGGAATCTCCTTGTTTCCTTTGATGACTTCAAAGGGAAAGAAATAATCTCCGAGCGGGATATGCAGGATTATCTCGGACGGTATCAGGATCTGCGCGACGAGTGGAGCGAGAAAAGAAAGCGGGGAGAAAGCACGGATATCATCGACGATATAGTCTTTGAGATCGAACTGCTCAAGCAGGTGGAGATCAATATCGACTACATACTGATGCTGGTGAAAAAGTACCATGATGCACATTGTAAGGACAAGGAAGTCCTCGTCACCATCCGCAAGGCCATAGATGCCAGCCCGGAACTGAGAAGCAAAAAAGCATTGATAGAGAATTTTATTTCCGGGATTAACACCATTGACGATGTAACTGGCGAGTGGAACCAGTATGTCGCCGAAGAAAGAGAACGTGAACTTAAGCAGATTATCCAGGATGAGAACCTGTGTGAACCGGAAACGCGAAAATTTATGGAGAATGCTTTCCGTGACGGTGAAATCAAGACTACGGGCACGGATATCGACCGCATAATGCCGCCGATTTCCCGCTTTGGCGGAGGTGGGGCGCGGACAAAGAAAAAACAGACGATCATCGACAAACTGAAAGCATTCTTTGAACGGTTCTTTGGAATCGGAGGCGGTTCCTTTTCAAGAAACACGTAAAGCGGTTTAAAAACCGCAAATCATTCGGATTTGACCGCAGAACAGTCGGTTTCCATGGTTGCCGAGGAAGATTCCGGAAAGGGTGAATAGACGTCAAAGAAAACGCATTGCGGAAAACCGGAGTTCTCCGGACCGGAATTCTCAGAAAATCCCGCGCCTCCGCCCGCCGAAACTCCGTAATTCCGGTTGAAAAAAGACTGTTCTTAAGGTACATTCCCCCGCGGGTCCGCGGAGCGGGATCGGAACCGGACGCCGTGATCCGCGACGGAAAGCGTGAATGCAACAGGAGAACATCGCCATGCGTTTTGCCGAATTCACCAGAACCACGGAGGAAACCCGGGTCGCTGTGCGCCTGGAACTGGACGGCGGCGGAGCCGGGGAGATCGACACGTCCGTGCCGTTCATGGATCACATGCTGAGACTGTTCGCGAAACACGGCTTCTTCGATCTCACGGTGGATGCGCACGGCGATCTGGAGGTCGACTATCACCACATCATGGAGGATCTCGGACTGGCTCTGGGGGAGACATTGCGGCGCGCGCTGGGCAACAAGCACGGAATCGCCCGTTACGGCTCCGCCCTGACGCCGATGGACGAGGCGCTCGCGAGAATCGCGGTCGATCTTTCCGGACGTCCCTGTCTGGTCTATCAGGTCGCTCCCCCCGCCCCGTGGGTGAAAGACATCGACAGCCGTCTCTTCCATGAATTCTTCCAGGGACTGGCGGTGTCCTCCGGCATGAATCTCCATATCGATCTGATCCGTGCGGACGAGGTGCATCACGCGTTCGAGGCCATTTTCAAGGGATTCGCGAAAGCGCTGGATCAGGCGACCGCGATCGATCCGCGCGTCAGCGGAGTGCTGTCCACCAAAGGGTCTCTGTAGAGATTCCGCGGACGATCGGATCAATCCGCCTCGGCAAGTCTCATGCGGATCCGGCGCCGCGGCGCACGGAGACTCCGGGCCGCCGGACGATCACCTCTTCTCCATCCGCAGTCCGGACAGGGCGGCCACCATCCGTTCCCGTATCTGCTGCAGCGAATCCACCAGATTCCGCACCAGCGGCAGCAGAGCGCGCTGCCTCGCGCCGATATCGCGCAGCATGCCGACCAGTTCGTTCAGATCCGACAGCACGCGCTTGCCCAGACTGACTTTCAGCGGACGCAGCTCATGTTCGTCCGTGTCCTCGAAATCGACCACTCTCGCCAGCGTCTTTCCGAACCCGCAGCTCACCGCCAGACCGAAGCTGCGCAGCGATTCCCGCAGGCGCAGCGCGAACACGCAGTTCCATTCGCAGGCCAGCTTGTCGATCTGCTCGGACAGCTCTCCGCTGAACCTGCGGCCGTCGCCCTCGTCGTCGTCGTCGCCGCCGTCGTCCCCTCCGTCGTCGTCCAGCGCGTCCCATATCCTCCAGTGTCCGCGGACGGCGCCCGCAGGAACCAGTTCGGGACGGGACATCAGACTGTCGATGATCATGGTCTCCTCGCCGGGAAGATCCAGACAGCCGGCGAGTTCGCGGAAATAGCAGCTGATTCTCTTTTCGTCCCTGCGGATTTCGCTCTCCCACTGAAATTCATTCCAGTCGCTCTTAGGACGAGCAAAACGGCTCATAGCGAGATTCTCCCCTGCCTGCGCATATTCCGAACCTCAACAGGCTCCGCGGCTCTCCAGCCGGGCCACCGCGTCCCGATCCGGCGTGTCGCTCCAAATCCCCTCCAGGTCGTACCGCGTCCGCGCCGCCTCCGTCATCAGATGCACCACCACCGAACAGAAATCGAGCACCATCCAGCCGTCGTTCGCGCTGCCGCATCTGGAATGGACGCGGACGCGGAACCTGTCTCTGACCTGCCTTTCGACGAATCCGTACAGCGCCTGCAGATGCGGCTCCGAGGTCGCGGTGCAGATCACGAAATAATCCGCAATCGAAGTCTGCTCCGCGACCGGAAGCAGCAGCACATGCTCGGCCAGCTTCTCCCTGACCGCCGCCGCACAGAAGTCGGCAAGCTCCCTCGGCGAAATCCTCCCGTCGTCAGTCCCGCTCATATTCCTCCTGCTCCGCCCTGAACGGATCCGCAATAGATCCGGTGCAGTTTCACGTAATCCCGGATCGTCTCCGGAATAAAATTATCCAGTTTTCCGCCGATTGCCATAAGTTTTCGCAGCTCCGTCGAAGATATTTCGAAAAAAGGGGCGTCCAGAATCCCGTCCGCCAGTTTTTCGGCCAGACGCTCCGGCCAGCGGTGGCGGAGGAAATCCAGATCCGGCGTGACGCCCTTCCTCGGATAGGTGATCACCTCCCAGCGTTCGGCGAGTTCCCGTCCGCGATGCCATGTGTGCAGCTGCGCGAGGCTGTCGCCGCCGATCAGCAGCTGCAGCCGGCAGCCGCCGTCCCGCGCCGCCAGCTTTTCCATCACCTCGTACGTGTACGACGGAAGCATGGCCAGCTCCCGTTCCACCTCGCACACCTCTATGTCCGGCTTCCCGTCCGTCAGCAGCCGCAGCATCCGCACCCTGTCCTCGTAGGAGGCGAAAGCGAGACCGTTCTTGTGCGGCGGCGCGAACGCCGGCGCCATCAGCACGCGGTCGGTGACCCGCAGCGACAGGGCGGCCTCGGCCTGCGCGAGATGTCCGTAGTGCGGCGGATCGAACGTGCCTCCCAGAAACGCCTTCCTCAGCATCCGCAGCCTCCCGACGACATTCTCCTCCCCCGTGTCCGGCGCTCCCGTCCGCGACGCACGAATATACTGCGTTCCGGCGCACTTTGCAACGGCGGATTTCCGGCCGTCCCGATTTCCCGGCGCCGGCGAAAACATGGCGGCAGGCTTGACTAAACGTGATTTGCACGGTATTATTAGAAAGGGGGATCGCAGGATTGTGTGTCTGAAAACTTCGATTAGGAGAGTGCAGGAATGACGTACCCGCAGCGCATCGATAACGAGGAAGTCCTTGACGAGATTCTTTCGATTCCGGATCCGGCTCTGATCGATTTCATGAAGAAAATCGACGGCGACGTCGCCATCCTCGGCATCGGAGGCAAAATGGGCCCCACCCTCGGCCGGCTCGCCGTCAACGCCGTGCGCGAAGCGGGCGTCAAGAAGGACGTGTTCGGCGTCTCGCGCTTCAGCAACGCCGAGGCGAGACAGCATCTGGAGAACTGGGGAGTCAAGACCATCAGCTGCGATCTGATGGACCGCAAGGCCGTGGCGGGGCTTCCGGATTTCAAGAACATCGTCTACATGGCCGGCAGGAAATTCGGCACGGAAGGGGCTGAGAACCAGACATGGGCCATGAACGTCCTGGTTCCCGGCATCGTCGGCGAGCGGTTCCGCGACAGCAGAATCACCGCCTTCTCCACGGGCTGCGTCTATCCGCTGGTCGGCGTCCACACCGGAGGCTGCACGGAGGAGGTGACGCCGCTGCCCGTCGGGGAATACGCCCAGTCGTGCCTCGGCAGGGAACGGATTTTCGAGTACTGTTCGCGCACGTACGGAACCAAGGTACTGCTCTTCCGTCTCAACTACGCGATCGATCTGCGTTACGGAGTGCTGCACGACATCGGCAGGCAGGTGTGGAACGAGGAGCCGGTGACCAACACCGTCGGTCATTTCAACGTGATCTGGCAGGGGGACGCCAACCGGATCGCGCTGCTCTCCCTGGGACTGGCCGCCAGTCCCGCGGCGCCGCTCAACGTCACCGGGCCGGAGACCGTCGGCGTCGAATACATCGCCGAACGCTTCGCGCAGCTCATGCACAAGAAAGTGACCTATTCCGGCGTCAGCGCGGATCGCTGCTACCTGAACAATTCCGCCAAATCGATCAAACTTTTCGGGTATCCTCGCGTCTCGCTGGCGTCCATGATCGAATGGCAGGCGGACTGGCTGATGCGCGGAGGGCGTTCGTTCGGAAAACCGACGCACTTCGAGGTCAACAACGGAAAATTCTAAGCTCGGAAGCTTCATGATGACAATGACCGTCGGTCGCCGATCGCTGGCGGCGTGCGTCGCGGTCGCGGTCGTTCTGGCGGTAGCCGGATGCAGAAGCGCCGCCTATCATCAGGACATGGCGGTGCAGCGCGCCAGAGAATTTCTGACGGCGAACGCTCCGGAGCTCACACCGCTGGAGATCTCGTTCGTCCGCTACAATCCGCCGACTCTGCTGACGGAGAACATCTTCGGCGGCGACAAGGGGGGGTGGTCCACCGTGAGCGAACGCAACCAGATATGCGTCACGTGGCTGATTCCCGGCCGTCAGGACGCCTACATGGTCTTCGGCGTCGGCAGCAGACGCATGGACGACTGGTATCCGGACCGGCTGCTCCGCAGAACGTTCACGCCTGCGGAGAAGACGCGTCTCGCCGCCGTGGCCGCCGCGAGAAAATACGCTCTTGACAATCTGTTTTTCGAACTGGACCGCCATGAATACAACCGGGTGCGCTTCTCGGATCCGGTGCTCGTTCAGACGGATTTCACGTTCGATCCGGACTCCGACGACGCGGCGTCCGGAGGCGGCCGGACGGACGGCGGCGATCACGGCGATCAGATCGACGACCGGCCGGAACCGATCCAGCTTTCGATGGTGTGGGGAGACGCGGAGAATCAGGAGGCGGTCACCGTGATCTGCGGAACCGCCTGGGAAGATCTGGCCGGGTTCAAAATCCGTTTCGGCGGCAAGGTCGACTCCGGCGATCTGCGGCTGCATACCGTCGGACCCCTGCCCGCCGACATGCCGGCGGACGACATTGACGAAATTGACGAAGCGGATCCGGAGGAGCCGGAGGAGCCGGAGGTCTGTTCCCCCGCGGAAAGGATGTGACATGAAGAGCATGACCGGATTCGGGAGGGGCGAAGCCGTGTCGCCAGACGGAACGACTCTCTGCGTGGAAATAAATTCCGTCAACCGCAAGCAGCTTGAAATCCACGTCAGTCTTCCTCCCGAGTCGGGCGACCTGGACCGCCGTGCGCGCGGGATACTCGGGGAGAGGTTCCGCAGAGGCGCGGTGAGCCTGAAGGTGACCGTGACCCCCGGACTGAACGGAAATCCGGCGGCGCGCGTCAACCGCGGCCTGCTGCAGGAGATGGCGTCAGTCTGCGACGATCTGTGCGCGCGGTTCAGGACGACGGCGAAGTTCGATCCCGCGACGCTTTTTCTCGTCCCGGGCGTTCTGGACGGTCAGGAGACCGCGGCGGCGGAGGCCCGGTGGGTGGCGTCAGTATTCGAACAGACGGTCAGAAAGGCCATGGACGACGCGCTGAGGATGAGAGAAAAGGAAGGCGCGGTTCTGCACGAGGATCTGTGCGCGAGACTGGAGGAGCTGCGTCGCAAGCTCGCGGCCGTCCGCGAGCTCGCTCCGGATGTCAACGAGCGGATCAGACGCCGGCTCCTGGAAAAGCTGAAGTCTGAAAATCTGATTTCCGATCCGGACGACGGGAGCCTGCTGCGCGAACTGCTGTTCTACGCCGACAGATCGGACGTCACCGAGGAGATCGTCAGGATGGAGAGCCATTTTTCGCAGTTCGTAACCTTCCTTGACAGGCATGACGAACCGGTCGGACGCAGCCTGGATTTTCTGGTGCAGGAGATGTTCCGCGAAATCACCACTCTCGGAAACAAGGCGGGAAGCTCGGAAATCTCGAAACTGGTGGTCGAGTTCAAGTCGGAGCTCGAAAAAATCCGGGAACAGATACAGAACGTGGAGTGAAGAGCCGTTTTCATGTCTCAACAGTGTCAGAACCTCCCTCCGGTGTTCTCGCCGGAGGAACTGGACGGGCTGGTCGCCAGGATTGACAGGAGCTATGCCGACAGAGTCGGCGTCAATCTGCATGAAGACCACAATCTCCCGCGCAGGGAGGAAGTGCTCGACATCGTCTCGCGGCTGCTCGAACTGGTCTTCCCGGGATTCGACGGCAGACAGCGCCGTCGCGACACCCTGGGCGCCGAAACCGCGGAGATGCTGCAGGAGCTGCGCGGCGTGCTTTCCGATCAGATTTCACGCGCCGTGCGGTACAGCTGTCAGGATTCCGACTGCGAGGAGTGCGACGTCGCGGAGCGCAGCAGGGTCGCGGTCCGCACTCTCCTGCTGTCGCTGCCCGACATCAGGGAAACCATGAAGCTGGACGTGGCCGCGGCGTACACCGGAGACCCGGCCGCCACGTCGGCCGCCGAGATCGTGCTTTCCTATCCGTGCATAAAAGCCATCACCATCCAGCGGCTGGCGCATGTTCTCTATCTGCTGAAAATCCCGCTGATACCGCGGATGATGACCGAGTACGCCCACACGCAGACCGGCATCGACATTCATCCGGGGGCGAAGCTGGGACAGGGCATCTTCATCGATCACGGCACCGGAGTCGTCATAGGCGAAACCGCCGAAATCGGGGACAACGTGCGGATTTACCAGGGCGTGACCCTGGGGGCGCTCTCTTTCCCGAAGGACGCCTGCGGCGCCCTGGTCAAGGGAGTGAAACGCCATCCCGTCGTGCGCGACAACGTCATCATCTACGCCGGCGCCACCGTGCTCGGAAACATCGAAATCGGGGAGAAGTGCGTCATCGGCGGCAATGTCTGGCTGACCGAAAGCCTGCCTCCGGGCACGAAAATCACCGCCCGCCCCCCGGAGCACAGGGTACGGTTCTGCAGAAAGAACGACAGGTGATGGCGCGATGCAGCATGTCGTCCGGCAATACGATCAGATTCTGGAGCGGATCCGCCGCGAGGCGGAGGCGTCCCGCCGGAATCCGGAGACGGTCCGGCTGCTCGCGGTGAGCAAGACGTTCCCCGCCGGCGACATAGCCGCGCTGTACCGCCACGGATGCCGCCGGTTCGGGGAGAGCCGCATCGCCGAACTGGAGGAGAAAGCCTCGTCCCTTCCGTCCGACATCGAATGGCATTTCATCGGACAGCTGCAGTCCAACAAAGTCCGCCGCGCGGTCAGGACGGCCGCGTTCATTCATTCCGTCAACTCCCCCGCACTGCTGGAACGCATCGACAGAATCGCCGGAGAGGAATCCAGACGTCCGAAAATCCTTCTGGAAGTCAACGTCTCCGGGGAGCCGTCGAAGAGCGGCTGCCCCCCGGAGGAGATTCTCCGCCTCGCCGAACTCGCGGCGGACGCGCGGAATCTGGATTTCCTCGGGCTGATGACGATGGCGCCGGCGGACGCCGCGGAGGAAGATCTGGATCGCTTCTTCGGTGAAACGAGCCGTCTGAAGCAGGATCTGGAGAGACGTCTGCGCCGCTCCCTGCCCGAGCTGTCCATGGGGATGAGCTCCGACTACCGCACGGCCATCCGGCACGGCGCCACGATCGTCCGGATAGGAACCGCCATCTTCGGCCGCCGGGACGCGGCGGCGGCCGATCCGTCCCCCGCCCCCGATCGGCGGTGAAGACGGCCTCGGACGATCCGCGCCGGACGGCTATTCGTCCGGATTCCGGCCGCCCCGTCCTTCGACGGCGACCGCGGTGATCCGCGTCGTGCGGCTCCACAGCAGCCAGAGGGACGACGCCCCGGTTTCGTTGACGACGGTTTCCTCGTCGGTGTAGCGATCCGCCCCCGCCTTCCTCGCCGCCTGTTCAAGCATGAATCTCAGATGAATCGGATGCATGTCGTCCTCAAACAGATGATACTTGCGGAGGTTCGGCCGATACGGATTTCCGGACCATACGGGAAGCCAGTTGAACAGGTAGACTCCGCGGTTTTCGACAAGCAGATTCGCCACGGCGCGGGAACCGTCGGACGCTCTCTGCTCCGGTTCCGGAGGCGTGATCCGCGTCACGGAGGTCTGTCCGCTCACGCACCCCGCCGCCGGCAGCAGCGCGGCGGCCAGTCCCGCCGTCATGCAAATCCGCAGAAGAAGCTTCACCGCACAATCCTCCCGCCGCAACCGCCGCCCGGCGCGGCCTCGATGTTTCCGGATCCCGTCTCCGCGGCCGACCCGGCCGCGCGGAACGCAATATAGTCCGTCCACGCGTCCGAGTCAAACGGCGCGGCGCAGCCCCGGGCGGACGCGGCGATCACCGCGTTCCGGACGGCGGCCGCGCGGCTTTCCGCGCCGTGGCGCGGCGGGATCGGCCCTCCATCCGCTGGCAGCGCGGGCAGAACGCGGAACTTCTGCCTCCCAGACGGACACTGACGATGACTTCTCCGCAGTTGACGCAAGTCAGTCCGACGCGCCCGTACACACGCAGATTCCGCTTGAACTTCCCCTCGGTGCCGTCCACGTGACGATAGTCATGAAAAGTCGTTCCTCCCGCATCGATCGCGTCCCGGAGGACACGGCGGATCGCCACGACCAGTGCGCCGCACTCCTCCCGCGTGAGAGATCCGGCGGCGCGCGCGGGATGCACCCCCGCCGCGAACAGCGACTCGGCCGCGTAGATGTTTCCGATCCCGGTGACGATCGCGTTGTCCATCAGGAAAACCTTGACCGGCGCGGCGCGTCCGCGGGAACGGTCGAACAGATATCCGCCGGTGAACGCGTCCGACAGCGGTTCCGCGCCGAGCCTGGCGAGCTCCGGCGGCTCGCCTCCCGGACGCTCCGGAACGCAGACTTTCAAGACGCTGAATCTCCGTGCGCATTCGAAGCGGAAAACGACGTTCCCGGAAAAATGAATGAAGACATGTTCATGCTTCCGCCGCCGCACCTCGGAACTTTCCAGCCGGATCACTCCCGACATGCCGAGGTGGGCGAGAAGCAGCCGCCCGTCGTCGAGATCAATCAGGATGTACCGCCCCCTGCGACGCACGTCCGTCACCGTTCTCCCCGGCAGCTCCGCCGTCGTCAGCGGGGCTAGCGGCTCGCGCATGGCCGGGGAAAAAATCTCCACGCGCGTCACCTGTCTGCCCGGCAGATGCCGGCGCAGGGCGCGCACCACGTTCTCCACCTCGGGAAGCTCCGGCATCAGAGAGAGATTCCTTTCAGCTTCTTGAAGAGCAGAACCGCGTAGGAATCGGTCATGCCGGAGAGATAGTCCAGAACATACAGTATCCGCAGGTACGCGCTCCGCAGCCACTCATCGTTATTCAGCGGCGCATAGCGCGCCGGCAGGACTTTTATCATCCTCCGGGCGCGGTAGGAGGCGGCCGCCCCCCCGTTGAGTTCCACCGCCACCTCGTTGACGGCTGGGACGAGCGCGTCCAGCATCCCCGAGAGAAGTTCAAATCCGGCTGCGATGACGGAGGCTATCTGCGGATTGTTGTAGATGTCGGGAACGCTCCGGCGCATGATCTTCTCCAGCACCGGCGCCGCCGGAATGTAGTCGATCAGCGGCTTCTCCAGCCGTCCCTGAAGCAGTTCCTGCTGCTTCGCCGTGAAAACCGACACGACCTGCCGGACCAGCGAGCCGATCACCTGTGCGCGGAGGAATTCAACCCTGCGCGGCGCCGTCGCGATCTTGCGGAGGTATCCCGGCACCCAGTCCTCGTCGATGATTTCCAGAAAATACGACTCCAGCTCGTCGTAGTCGATCAGCCCCACCATGTGCGCGTCCTCGAAGTCCACGATCCGGTAGGCGATGTCGTCCGCGGCCTCGACCAGAAAAGCCAGCGGATGGCGGCAGTAGCTGTCCTCGGCGACGCGCCGCAGTCCCACTTTCTCGGCCACCTCCCTGAAAAGCCTCCTGTCCTGCCGGAAGAAGTTGAATTTCTTTCCGGCGACGCCCGGCGGCCGCTCAGCCACCAGCGCCGCGGCGGGGTATTTGGCGAACGCTCCGAGCGTGGCGCAGGTCAGCTGCATGCCTCCGACCTGATCCGGCATCTGCAGGACGCTGACCACGCGGAAACCGTGCGCGTTACCCTCGTACCGTTCGAAGTCGGCGCATTCCTCCACGGACATCCGGTCGCGCATCGGCGCTATCGCCTCGGAACTGGTGAACCAGTGCCGTATCGACTCCTCCCCCCCGTGCCCCAGCGGCGGGTTCCCGATGTCGTGCGCCAGCGCGGCCGCCGCCACGATCGCGCCGATGTCGCTGGGCTGCGCGCCCGCAGTGTCGAATTCCTTGCAGACGAACACGCCCGCCGCCGTGCCCATCGAACGTCCGATCGAGGACGTCTCAAGGGAATGAGTCAGACGGGTGCGCACGTAGTCGTTTTGCGCCAGAGGAAACACCTGGGTCTTGTCCTGCATGCGGCGGAACGCCGAAGAGAAGACGATCCTGTCGTAATCTCTCTGGAACGGGGAACGTTCCTGAGTGATGACGGCGGGGTCGTCGTGCCGCCCCAGCCGCTGCGGGGAAACCAATTTCTTCCATTCCATCATCGTCAGTCTCTCTCCTGAACGGAGCCGCGCCGCCGGATTCCGGCGCGTCCTCCCGCCGTCCCTGTTCCGGACGTTCTGCGGACGGACGGCGGAAACGGCGCCGTACCTACCCGAGTTCCATGGCGCCGACCAGCTCCGACGCCGATCGGCAGCCGTGCCGGTCGAGGTATTCCTCGATTTCGGCGATTATCCTGGGGGCGGCCATCGGATCGACGAAATTGGCCGTTCCCACGGCCACGGCCGACGCTCCGGCCAGCATGAACTCCACCGCGTCGTTTCCGTTCATGATGCCGCCCATTCCTATTATCGGCGCGGAGACCGCCCGCGCGGTTTCATAGACCATGCGGATCGCCACCGGCTTGATCGCGGGTCCGCTGAGGCCCCCGGTCAGGTTGGCGAGCCTCGGCCGCCGCGTCTCGACATCTATCGCCATTCCCGTCAGAGTGTTGACGAGCGACACCATGTCGCTGCCCGCGTCCACCGCCGCGCGCGCCAGATCGGCTATCCTGGAGACGTTCGGGCTGAGCTTGGTGATGAGCGGCAGCCGGGTGGACCGCCTGACCAGCGACACGACCTCCGCCGCCTGCTTCGGGTCGGAACCGAACGCGGCTCCGCCGTGCTTGACGTTCGGGCACGAGATGTTCACCTCGAGGGCGGCGACTCCCTCGGATTCGGCGTCGATCCGCGCGGCAACCTCCCCGTATTCGTCCGGCGTCCTTCCCCAGATGTTGACAATCACCGTCGCCCCGGTCGAACGCAGGAAAGGCATGTAGTCGTCGTCATGCAGAAACTTGTCCACCCCCGGCCCCTGAAGACCGATCGCGTTGAGAATGCCGGACGACACTTCCGCCACGCGCGGCGTCGGATTGCCGTGAACCGCGTCCAGGCAGATGCCCTTCACCACCACGGCTCCGAGACACGAAATGTCATAATACCGGTGATACTCCCGCCCGTACCCGAACGTCCCGGAGGCGGTCATCACCGGGTTCTTCAGTCTCAACCGCCCCAGATCGCAGCTTAAATCGGCCATGTCACCTTCCCGTCATATTTTAACCGGCGTCCCCGGCGCCGCTCGCCGCCTCCCGCCCGGGTTCCGTCGTCTCCCGTCTTCTCTTTGCCACCGCGTCGTCGGCCATTCTCCTGAGACCGGACAGATCCAGCTTCCCGCCGCCCAGCAGCGGAAGCCGTTCGACCCGGATGAAGTCCTCCGCCTTGGGAATCCACAGATTCGGCAGGGACTTCCTCCGCAGCTCGGCCAGCAGCTCGGCCGTCCGCAGGTTTTCCCGCGTATGCAGCACGACCAGTCTTTCGCCTCTGCCGGCGTCCCGGACTCCGGCGACCGCCACCTCGCGGCCGTCGCATTCCAGACACTCGGAAATCGCCCGCTCGACGAACTCATGCGGCACCATCTCGCCGCCGATCTCGCTGAAACGGGACAGACGTCCCTCGATGGTCAGATACCCGTCGGCGTCCATCGACGCGATGTCCCCCGTCCGGTAGAAGTCGCCGTCCATCACCGCCGCCGTCGCGTCGGGATCGTCGAGGTAGCCTTTCATCACCAGTCCGCCCTTCACCATCATCATGCCGGAACGGCCGGGAGGCAGCTCCGCCCCCGTCTCCGTGTCGACAATCTTGACATGAACGCCCGGCATGGGAGCCCCGACGCTGTCCGCCGGTCCGGACTGCCGCCCCAGCTCCAGAAACGACCGGGACAGGTTGATGGACACTATCGGGGAAAGCTCGGTGCAGCCGTATCCCTCCACGACGGACAGCCCCGTGAGCTCATGGAATTTCGTCGCGATGTCGCCGCGCAGCTTCTCCGCCCCGGTGACGACCAGACGCAGCGACCGGAACTGCTCCGCCGTCGCCTTGCGCATGTAGTGCTGCAGAAACGTCGGAGTCGTGACCATCAGGGTAATCCGTTCCTGCCGCACCAGACGGCACACGGCGGCGGCGTCGAGGATGTTCGGCAGAAACACCGCCCGCGTCCCCGACAGCGCGGGAAATCCGAAGAAGACCGTGAAGCCGAACGCGTGAAACATGGGAAGACTCGCGACAATCCGGTCCTTCAGAGACCAGTTTATGCCCCTCCAGAACGAGAAGATGTCGCTGTTGATGTTGCGGTGCGTCAGCTCCACCCCTTTCGGCGCGCCGGTGGAGCCGCTCGAGAACAGCAGGACTGCGGTTCTCCGCAGATCGCTCCGCGACTCGGGCGCGTAGCGCCTCGCCAGGACCCTACGCGGAAGCAGAGCCGCGTCCAGCGCCGTTCTGAGCTTCAGCAGGGCGGGCATGTGTTCGGCGACGCGCTCGAGGGCGACCATCCCGTCCGACGGAGTCTCGCCGATCGCCTTCAGAAACGCGCCGCTGGTCAGAACCAGCCTGATGTTGCCCTTTCTGACGGATTCCCGCACGGCCGCGCCGCCGGCGCTGTAGTTGAGAATCGCCGGCGTCCGATCGGCGAAAAGCACGGCGAGAATGGTGATCACCTGCATGACGCCGTTCGGAAGAAGAACACCGACGAAACCGCCGTCCCCTCCCCGATCCATTTCCCTGATCCGGCGGGAGAGAACCAGCGCGGAAACCAGTATCTTCCGGTTGGAGAACCTCCCGGCGGATCCGGAGTCCAGAAACGTCAGCCGCCGCGGATGTCTCCTGGCCTGCCTCAGAAATTCGATATGGATCGGCAGTTCGCCGGGGAAAGGGTTCTTCTCCGTCTCCGCGCCCATTTCGGAAATTATCTGACGCAGCTGAAAACCGGTCAGCTCCGGCGACACCGCCTCCCCGATCGTCACCGTCACGTCTATCGGCATCCTGCGCGGCGGTATGAATTTCAGCCGGCCGCCCTCCAGCGTGAACAGGCGACCCCACAGCATCCCCAGTCTGACCGGTATCACCGGCACGTCCGCCCCGTCCGGCATCATCGCCCGGAGGCCTTCGTGAAAATGCTGCAGCAGCCCGTTGGTCGATATCCCTCCCTCGGGAAACATGCACACCGCCTCGTTCTTGCGCAGCAGTCCGCGCACCTGCTCCAGAAACATGCGCATGGCCTGCGGGTGATGCGCGGACGGCACCTTCAGTATGCCGAGGTAGTTGAAGAACAGCCGCAGAGGCTCGTAACGGAAGAAATTTTCGTGCACCATGAAACGCACGCGTCTTCCGGTCAGCCCCAGAATGATCAGCGCGTCGAAGAACGACACGTGGTTCGACACTATCAGAACCGCCCCCTTGCCGGGGATCCTCCCCGTTCCGTACCGCCTGACCCTCACTATCGTCAGCCGCAGGACGCTTCCCAGCAGCCGGCACAGACACTCGGGACGCATCAGAACCGCCACGACGACCGCCGCCGCCAGAAGGTACGCGGTCACGAACACAGCATGGTTGGACATTTTCCGGACCGTCCCCTTCTGAAAACTCTCACTTCCCGCGTCCGCGCGCCGGCGGACCGTTCACCGCCGGCTCCGGCCGTCCTTCGCTCCGGAGATCCCGGCGCGGCGGGCGAACCCCCATGACAGCAACTGCCCCACGAAGCGATCGCGTTCGGCGGCCTTCCTGAATCCGGTCACGCAGCCCAGCAGCCGCCGCCCGTCCCGCAGGCATGTGAACGTGATGCAGAATCCCGCCGCCCTGGTGTAGCCGGTCTTCAGACCGTCGACGCCGGGAAAATTCGACCGCACCAGGTTGTTGGTGTTGTTCAGCACCGTCTTTCCGTCGCGGATGGCGGCGCTGGCGGTCGACGTCCATTCGAGGACGACGGGGTACTCCAGCAGTCTCTCCCCCAGAATCACCATGCCCTCCGCAGTGCTGAGCGAATTCGCGCCCGACCTGTTCGGCAGTCCGTTGGGATTGATGAAATTGGTGCCGGGCATCCCCAGCTCCTCCGCCCTGCCGTTCATGCGGCGCACGAATTCATTCACGTCGCCGCCGGAGATGAACTCCGCCACCTGCCACGCGGCGTCGTTCGCGCTCTTGATGGTGAGCGCCTGCAGCAGATCGCGCAGCGTCAGCGTCTCCCCCGCCTTCAGCCGGATGACGCCGGTCCGCGGCACTTTCTCGGTGTCGGCGGACACCCTGATCACGGTGTCCATGCCCCATTCGGGGTGCGTCTCCAGCGCCTCGAACGTCAGGAGCAGAGTCATCATCTTGGCCATCGACGCGACCGGAACGCTCCGCCGCGCGTTCTTCATCCACAGCACCTCCCTGCTGCCGAGATCGACCAGGAAACCGCCGGTGGCTCCGCGGGAGAGCGGCATGCCGGAGAGATTGCCGTCCGCCGCGTTTTCATACCTGAATCCGGAACCGAAATCCGGATCGTCCGACGGTTTCCGGAACCGGTACCGCCGCGCGGGCTTCTCCGCGGCCGCGGTCTCGCCCCTGCCGACGGACGCGTCCGCCTTCCGGCTCCCGACGGGCATGACGAAGAATTTGAAGATCAGCACATGGGCCAGCGCCACCGCAAGCAGCAGCACAAGGAGCAGCTTCAGTCTGGCGCGGGAGATTTCGTTCATCTGGAGGTCACCGTCCTATCGCGTCCGCGCCATGCGGTTGAGAGCGCTGACCAGCGCCGCCAGCGCGGCGCGGTCTATGTTGGAGTGCTCGCCGGCGCCGTAGAACAGTCCCGGTTCGTCGCCGCGGCGGATTCCGATGAAGGCCATGGCTTTCGCGTGCGCGCTGTTCCCCAGCGTGCGCTCCGAGAAATCCACCAGCGTGAATTTCGGAACCAGCCCCGACTGGTTCAGCGCGTTGACCACGGCCGACAACGGTCCGTTGCCCTGTCCGTAGAGCTCCACGGACCGCTCCTCGGTATGCCAGGTGAAGTTCACGCCCAGGCGTTCGCCGCGCGACGCGGAGATTCTGGAGTAGTCGCTCATGCGGAACGGCCCCACCACGTTGACGAACTTCTCGCGGAAGAGCATGTTCAGCTCCTGGGGATCTATCTCCCCTCCCTGTTCGTCCATGACCTTCTGAATCTCCGCTCCGATGGAGGGATGCATCGCTTTCGGCGGGTGAATCCCGAATTCGTTCTCGAGAATGTAGACGATGCCGCCCTTGCCGGACTGGCTGTTGATGCGGATGAGCTTCTCGTACTGTCTCCCGACGTCGGCCGGATCGATGTGCAGATACGGAATCTTCCAGCCCTGCCCGAAGAATTCGCTGATGGCCTCCCGCTGATCCAGTCCTTTCCGGATCGCGTCCTGATGCGAACCGGAAAAGGCCGTGAAGACCAGCTGCCCTGCGTACGGATGGCGGGGATGCACCTCTATGCCGGTGTTTTCCTCAACCACCCTGACGATGTCCGGCAGACGCGAGAAGTCCAGGCCCGTGTCCACCCCCCGGGACTGCAGGTTGAGAGCCAGGACCGCTATGTCAAGATTCCCGGTCCGTTCGCCGTGTCCGAAAATCGTCCCCTCCGCCCTGGTCGCGCCGGCGAGCAGCGCCATCTCGCTCGCGGCGATGGCGCACCCCTGATCGTTGTGCGCGTGAATGCTGATCGTGGTTTCGCTCAGATAAGGATAACGGCGGCAGAAATACTCCACCATGTCGGCGTACTGGTGCGGAGGACGCCTCTCGACCGTGGCGGGGAGATTCAGTATGAAATCCCCGGGGCCGGATCCGCCCCAGGTCTCCTTCACCCTGGTGCACAGCTCGAGACAGAAGCCGATGTCCGTGTCGGTGAACTCCTCCGGCGAAAACTCGTAGGCGATGCGTCCGGTCAGCCCCTCGGCCTCGGCCGCCTCCTTGATCCACATGGTGCCGTCGACCGCCATCTGCATGATTTCGTCGCGGCTGTGCCCGAGGACGAAGCGGCCGTGCAGATCGGAGGTCGCCACGTAGCAGTGCACTATCGCCTTCCCGACTCCGCGCAGCGACTTCAGGGTGCTGTCGATCAGATGCCTGCGCGTCTGCGTCAGCACCGATATGCGGACGTCGTCGGGAATTTCCTGTCTCTCGATCAGACGCCTCACGAAATTAAAGTCGTCCTGCGACGCGGACGGAAAAGCCACCTCAATCTCCTTGAAACCGATGCCGGCCAGCATGCGGAAATACTGAAACTTCCGTTCCGGCCCCATCGGAATCGGCAGAGCCTGATTGCCGTCGCGCAGATCGACGCTCGCCCACACCGGAGCCTTGACGATGTCGCGATCCGGCCATTGCCTGTCTTCCAGACGGACCCGTTCCAGAGGCCGATATTTTGGCTTTTGCTCAGTACTCATTTTCGCACATCCGAAATAAATGTTTTTTTTGATCGTCTATCACCGAGGAACGTTCAAGGCGGAGGACTGCCGGCCGGACTCCGGGACGGCCGTCCCTCGCCCTCCCGGCGGGGAAATCACCGGTCCGCCTTGAGATTAATCATCCTCACGGCGGCGCAGGCGGCGCCGAATCCGTTGTCTATGTTGACGACGGTGACGCCGGCGGCGCAGGAGCTGAGCATCCCCGCCAGCGCGGCGAATCCCCCCAGGGACGCGCCGTAGCCGACGCTTGTCGGCACCGCGATCACCGGACATCTCACCATCCCCCCGACGACGCTCGCGAGAGCCCCCTCCATGCCGGCGACCACGATGCAGGCGTCGGCGCTTCTAAGTCGATCGGCGACGGCGAACAGCCGTTCCAGTCCGGCCACTCCGACGTCCTGAATCAGCTCGGATCCTATGTCGCAGAAGCGGAGAGTGTGCACCGCCTCCAGAGCCGGCCGCGAATCCGACGTGCCCGCGGTGAGCACCAGCGCCAGTCCGCGGGTCCGCTTCGTCTCGCGCTTCACCATGAAGACTCCGGACGCCGGATCGAACATCCCCTCGGGAAACTCCGCCGCCAGCGCACCGCCGCGGCCGTCGTCGAGACGGGTGACGAACGCGGCGCCGTCACGGCCGATCAGCGTGCGGACGATGGCCACTATCTCCTCGAGACGCTTCCCCGCGCCGTAGACGAACTCGGGAAATCCGCACCGTCCGCCGCGGCCGTGGTCGACGCGGGCGAACCCGATGTCGGTCACTCCTCCGGCGTCCCGCGCCGCAATCGCCAGCGCGGAGGCGAAATCCAGCTCTCCGGACTGAACTTTCTCGATCAGATCCTGGACTGCACGCATGATACGGCTCCGGTTTTCCCTCTGAAAACTTCGGAGTAAATATAATGTTCTGCGGTGGCAACTTCAAGCTGGCGGACTTATATTTAAGTCCGAAGTTGCCCCCGGCGGCCGGGCGGCCGCGGCGCGGACCGGATCCGCTGCGCCGGAGGCCGTCGGCGAAACCCCAAACACAACGGCGGTGGAACACCTCTCATGCGCGGAGCTGCTTTTCTCGACAGGGACGGAGTCGTCAATCCCGAGGTCCGGTACCTGCACGAACCGGAGAAGACGTCGCTGCTGCCGGGCGTCGCCGCCGCCATAAACGAAATCCACGGCCGCGGGTTCCTCGTGATCGTCGTGACGAATCAGGCCGGAATCGCCAAGGGCTACTACCGCGAGGCCGACATGCGCGCGGTCCATCTGCGCATCCAGCAGCTTCTGAGATCGGAGGGGGCGTCGGTGGACGCGTTCTATTTCTGCCCGCATCATCCGGATTACACCGGTCCGTGCCGGTGCCGAAAGCCCGCGCCGGGGATGCTGCTGCGGGCGATGGCGGAGCACGACGTCGATCCGGCCCGTTCGTTCATGGTGGGGGATCGTCTCAGCGACGTGTACGCGGGACGGGCCGCAGGATGCCGCCGGTCGTACCTGATCGCCGCGGACAACCCGGACGATGTCTCCGCCGCCGCCGGCATGCCGGACGTCTCGGTGGTTCCGGATCTGTCGGCGGCGGCGCGGGAATTCTTCGCGTCGCTCGACCGCGCCGGATCTTCCTAGACATGCGGCGCCGCAGGGCGCGGACGCGGAAAAAGGCGGAAATCCGGTTCTAGAAAGTCGTCACTTCGTAGTAGAGAACCGGAAAGATCCAGGTGATGAGCCTGCGCGCGTCGTTCACCGCGCCGGAAAGCAGAACCGGCCCGCCGGCGATGTCCAGAACGGAGAACTGATCGCCGTTCCGGCGGTAGCGTCCGATCATCATCCGGCCGCCGTCCGCGTTCACGACGACGACGCAGGCGTCGTGCGGACGCTCGCCGGCGGACGCGAAAAGTTTCGATCCGGCCGGCAGCACCGGCGCCAGGCCGTCGTCGGTCAGCTCGACGGCGAACACCCCTCCGGCTACCGGATGCCTGGGGCGGTATTCCGACAGCGAAGCCCTGCGGCGTTCTCCGAACTGGGTGACCGATTCCAGCGTGTCGTCGAATTCCGAAAGATCGCTCAGCGGGAAGGTCGGCACCATCTGCGGCACGTATTTCGGCTCGAAGACGTATCCGGACTGATGCCGGGTCGCGCTGGAGTACCGCTCATGCCCGGCGTCGTCGATGTAGATGCGCTCCGCCGGGAGATACATCTTCAGCAGCGGAAACAGGCGCTCCCACCTGACCGAGTTGATGCCGCTGCCGACTTTGCGCCATTTGGTGACGCTCGCCGGAGAGACTTTCATGTCGCGCGCAAACGCGCCCGCGGTGATGTTGTTGTCGTCGAGGTAGCTGTCGATCGCCCGGGATATGTTGCTGTCAACTTTCATCGTCCGCCTCGTGCGTTTCTTTTTTCAGGATTGATCTCATCCGCCCGCATACACAATACCGCCTTCACCGGATTTATCCACCTCGCGCGGCGAAAAAGACGAACCCGTTTCGGACAACGGCGCGGAAGCCGCGGCGCGGCGGGCCGGAGGCTGTCTCCCGGCGCCGCCGCCGGGACGGAACCACAGGAGACGTCCGCGTCGCGCCGGGTGTTTGCAAACGGAAATGTCGCACGTTATATTCCCGGAGAAGCCGCGTGCGCGCGCCGCCGTTTCGGAGACGCGCCCGCCATGTGGAGGCAGTATCATGACCGCGAAACTCACCGAGAGCATCGAAGACTACATGGAAGCCATTGCGGAACTGGCCGCCGTGGAGGGACACGCGCATTCCAAGGAGATCGCGGAGCGTCTTCAGGTCACCATGCCGTCGGTGACCGGAGCCCTCCGGCATCTGGCAAAACTGAACTACATCGTGTACAGCCCCCATTCGCCGGTGGAGCTCACGCCGGACGGCTGGAAAGTGGCGCGGCGGGTGATCCACAGACACAGAATCCTCAAGAATTTCTTCTCCAGAATCCTGGGGCTGTCCCTGCAGCAGGCGTCGGAGACCGCCTGCAAGCTCGAACACATCATCAGCGAGGACGCCGCCGAGCGTTTCGTCATCTTCTCCGAGGCGATCGAGAACCGTTCCGACGCCAGGACGCTGAAAGTCTACCTGACCGAAGCCATGGCCAACCTGAGTCCGGACGGCGGCGCGCCGCTGTGCGTGATGAGCGCCCTCGCTCCCGGAGATAGCGCGGTCGTCGTGCGCTGGAGCCGCAATCTGCACAGCCCCGAGCGCGTGGGCGTCGCCGTCGGCGAGACGCTGACGCTCGCGGGCGTCTCTCTGGACAGAACCGCTCTGAACCTCACGGCGGGGGGCCGCGGCGTCCAGATCGCCTTCGAGGACGCCGAAAACATCTGGGTCCGCCGTCTGACCGGCCCGGAGCGGCGGCCGCCGGAGGACGCGGCCGGCGACGTGTCGTTATGACGGCGCGCGGCCGCGCGTCACGACATCAGCGAGGTTCCTATGTGCAGCAGCGTGCCGGCCTGATAGACCAGCAGCGTCAGCACGTAGGCCAGCAGGAACAGTCCGACCGCCTCCGCCCCGGCCATCACCCATGAATTCAGTTCGCGCTTGATGACCGACAGAGTGGCTATGCAGGGGATCGAGAGCAGACAGAAGAGCATGACGCAGAATCCCTGCAGCGGAGTGTAGGTCCGCGTAAGCCGCTGGCGCAGGGGCACCGACTCCTCGTCCACCTCGCCCTCGGCGTAGAGTATGCCGAGCTGCGAGACGAATACCTCCTTGGCGGCCAGAGCCCCGATCGACGCGGTGGTCAGTTTCCAGTCGAATCCGATCTGACGGAAGACCGGTTCGAGGGCATGCCCCACGCGGCCGGAGACGGTGTACTCCATGATCTCAGCCTGCTTCAGATGCTGCAGGCTGTCGGCCTC
Source organism: uncultured Victivallaceae bacterium (assembly GCA_964402715.1). Taxonomy (GTDB): domain Bacteria; phylum Verrucomicrobiota; class Lentisphaeria; order Victivallales; family Victivallaceae; genus CALXOD01. Next base: position 20,848 of record CAYODJ010000017.1, on the reverse strand, counting down.
GTCATAGCAACGGCGGACGTTGGCGACAACGGAGGATGCGTCAAGGGAGAGATCCGCACGCTCCAATGCCTCCAACGCCTCCGTCGTCAGCATTCCTGTCGACCGGACCGCGTCGGCGGAGGCGTCGTCGAGCACTTTCGTCCGCTCCAGCAGCCGGACGTCCTGATCGCTCAGCTTCGCTCTTTCCCGGGTCTTCGCGATCTCGGCGTCGTAGTCGCGGGAGAACTGCTTTTTCTGCGGGAAGGTGTTCGCCACGTACAGAATCACGCTGGTGGCCAGGATGATCGTCCCCGCCTTGTGCAGGTAGAGCCTTCCCCGATCCCACATGTGCAGCAGCAGACTCCGCAGCGTCGGCATCCGGTACGGCGGAAGCTCCATCAGATACACCTCGCCCTCCCCCTTGAACAGGGTCGACTTGAGCAGGCGCGCGGCGATCAGCGCGATCACCACTCCGATGATGTATATGAGGCACATCATTATCGGATAATTGTTCGGAAAGAAGGCGGGGACGATCAGCGCGTAGATCGGCAGCCTGGCGCTGCAGCTCATCAGGGGCAGAATCATCACCGTTGTGCGCCGGTCGCGGTCCGACTCGATGGTGCGCGTGGCCATGATCGCCGGCACGTTGCAGCCGAAACCGAGCACCAGCGGCACGAACGACCGGCCCTGCAGACCGAACCGCCGCATAAGACCGTCCATGACGAAGGCGGCGCGAGCCATGTACCCCGACTCCTCCAGAATGGCGATCGCGAAGAACAGGAACAGTATGTTCGGCAGAAAGACGAGCACGGCGCCGACGCCGCTGATTATCCCGTCCGTCACCATTGATCTCAGGTAAGGCAGCTGCTGCTCCGGCCACCATGTCCTGACCGTGTCCGCCAGCCACGCGAAGCCGTCCTCGATGAGGCCCATCAGCGGATCCGCGCAGATGAACGTGAACCAGAACGTCGCCAGCATGATGAGCAGGAACAGCGGCAGTCCGAACAGCCGGTTGATCATGACCGCGTCGATCCGGTCGGAGATCTCCCGCCGGCGCTCCTGGGTCATGGAAATCGCGTTGCGGCACGCGCCCGCCAGCATCGCGTAGCGCCGGTCCGCGAGAAAGGTGTCGGCGTCGATGGCGTGCTTCTGATGCAGATGCCGGATCTGCTCCTCGACCTCGGTCAGCGCCGGAGCGAACTCCCGCATGTTCATCACGGTCGCGTCGTGCTCGAGCAGCTTGATGGCGAAGAACCTGGCGGGGATATGGCTGAACCGATCCACGTCAAGTTCGCCGATCCTGTCCGCGACCTTCCGGATCGCGTCGTCGAAATCCCCGCCGTAGGAAAGCATCGGCATGCCGTGATTGTCCAGCTCCGTCAGGGTCTTCCTCAGCTGGCGGATCAGCGGACGGACGCCGTCGGCGCGGCAGCCGACAGTCTGGACAATCGACGCTCCGAAATAGGTCTCCAGCTTGCCGATGTCGTATTTCAGTCCTTTCTTGACCGCCTCGTCGCTCATGTTGAACGCCAGCAGCATCGGAATGTGCAGCTCCGCGAGCTGGGTGGTCAGATAGAGGTTGCGCTGCGGCGCGGTGGAGTCTATCACGTTCAGAATCAGGTCGATGCCGGGCTGGGTGAGCTCCTTGAACGCCACCTCCTCCTCCGGAGAGCTCGACGACAGCGAGTAGATGCCCGGCAGATCGATCAGTTCTATGCTCGAATCGTCCAGAGCGAAAGTGCCGCGCTTGCTCTCCACCGTCACCCCGGGATAGTTGCCGACATGCTGCCTGGCGCCGGTCAGCGCGTTGAAGATGCAGGTCTTCCCGCAGTTGGGGTTGCCGGCCAGCGCGATGCGGTAATGTCTGGCCATCGGTCTCCGCGCCCCCTGCTCGACGATGATCTTGGCGGCGTCCTTCCGATGCATGGCGATGCTTGTCCCCAGTATGCGGATCCGCAGCAGGCTGCCGAGCGGCGCGTGGGCCTCCATCTGCAGCGAGGCGCCGACGACCAGTCCCACGTCCGCGAACTTCTTCCGGCCGCGCAGTCCCGGCAGAATCTTCATGATGACGGCCGAGGCGCCGATGGGCAGATCCTCCAGAGTCCGCTGCTCCGCGCCGGCTTCGGCATCCGGCGGCGTCCGGCTCTCGGCTCCGTCGTCCGGATTCTGCGTTTTCTCGAAATTCAACATAGACCCGATTCTCCCCCGCTGTATTTTAAACGCGTCGGCACAAAAACAGTTCGAAACAACTAATTACGGACGCTTTCGCACGGAAACATCCGGAACGGCGGACGGTCGCGCGCGAAACCCGCCTCGCGCCGCGCTCCGCCCCGCAGGAACGCGGAAAACGCGGAATCCGTCCGGAGGCATGCGTATCCGCCTCCCGGGACATACTATAGCGGCTCCTGCGGATTTATCAAATTAGGCGTTCCTAATTTTTTTGAAAAATCATTCCCCGGAACCGATCACGCCTCACGGAAAAAAGCGGAAATCCGGAGAAGCCGGCCCGCGCGGCGGCGGACGGAGCACGGAATCGGCGAAAAAAAGACGGCGAAAAGCCGCCGCCGGGAAACGGACGGGCGCGCGCCCTCTATTTCGACGTTCCCTTGAGATACGCCTCTATGAACTCGTCGATATCCCCGTCCAGCACGCCGGCGGTGTTGCTGGTCTCCACGTCGGTCCGCAGATCCTTGACCATCTGGTACGGCTGCAGCACGTACGAACGGATCTGGCTGCCCCAGCCGTTGTCGACCTTCTCCCCCCTGATCGCGTCCGCCTCGGCGCGCTTCTTCTCCTGCTCCAGGGCGTAAAGCTTCGCCTTCAGCATCTTCATGGCGGTGGCCCGGTTCTTGTGCTGAGACCGCTCGTTCTGACAGCACACCACCGTGCCGGTGGGAAGGTGCGTGATCCGCACCGCGCTGTCGGTGGTGTTGACATGCTGCCCGCCGGCGCCGCTCGACCGGTAGGTGTCTATCCGCAGCTCCGACTCGTCTATCTCTATGTCGATCTCGTCGTCGATTTCCGGAAAGACGTCGACGGACGCGAACGACGTGTGCCGCCGCGCGTTGCTGTCGAACGGGGAGATTCTGACCAGCCTGTGCACGCCCTTCTCCCCCTTCATGTACCCGAAGGCGAACTCGCCCCTGACCTGCAGCGTCGCGCTCTTTATCCCCGCCTCCTCCCCCGGCTGCAGATCGATGACTTCGTCCTGCCATCCGCGCCGCTCGAAGTAGCGTCTGTACATCCGGAGCAGCATGGAGGCCCAGTCGCACGACTCCGTCCCTCCCGCTCCGGCGTGCACCGACAGATAGAAGTTGCAGCGATCGAACCGACCCGACAGAAAGCTCAGAACCTCCAGCCGGTCCAGGCTCCTGCTCAGCTTCCGGAACGTGTCCTCCGCCTCGAGCGCCAGCTCGGCGTCCTCGGCCGCGAGCTCCACCGACACGGAGAAGTCGTCCACTTCGCGGACCAGCCGCTCGTACGGCTCGACGACGCCGCGGCAGGAACTCAGCGCGGCGACCGTGTCCTGCGCATCCTCCTTGCGCTCCCAGAAGTCCACCGCCGCCATCTTCCTCTCCAGCCGCTCCATCTCCGACCGCCTGTCGGCGATCCTGAGGTATGTCCCGAGCCGGCTGATCCGCTCGCGCATGGCGCGTTCATGTTCCTGAAGTTCGTCGGTGGTCATCATAGTCCGGGGTCTTTCTCGCACGTTTCACATTGTCCGCCGCGCGGCGCGACGGCCGCGGCGGAGACACAGACGCCCACAATATACACACCTGTCGGCGGTTATTCAACCTTCCGGCACAATCCCGCGGACGCGCCGCCGCAGCGGCGGTTCTGTTGATTTTTCGTGTTTTCATGATATCTTGCGGCAGTCGCGCCGGACCGCACGCGCGTCCCGGCCGGGACCGGTCCGTCCGCCGGCTCCGCGCCCGGACGCGGCCCGGAGGAGAGGAATTCCGCGGAGAGAACGGCGGCGACTCCGGAGAGGACATGGAGACGCCGCGCCGGCGGCGGGAGGATCCGAGTGAAATTCATCGACTTCTGGCACGCGAACCGACACCGCTACCAGGCTCTGCTGTTCGACGTCGACGGAACGCTGTCGTGCGGCAGCAACGTGCTGCCGGGCGTGAAGACGCTGCTGGCCGAGCTGCGCGCCGAGAAGGCGCCGTACTGCATCCTCACGAACGACGCCAACCATTCCGAGGCGGAGAAAAGCTCGATCCTGGCGAAAGGCGGACTGGCCGTCGCCCCGGACGAGATCGTTTCATGCGGTTCGGCCCTGGCCGAGCTGTCGGAGGCGCAGGGCTGGCGCGGACGGACGTTCTTTCTGCTGGGGGTGCTGGGCGATCCGTGCTACGCCGTCCGCGCCGGGCTGAAGGTGTGCCGCGACGAAAGACGGATTGACGAATGCTTCGGCGTGATCAACGGCGAGGGCTACTACGACTGGCACAACCACATGCAGGCGGCCGTCAACTTCTTCCTCCGCCACCCGGACAGACCTCTGGTGGTGCCGAACCCGGACAGCTACTGGCCGGGCTCGGAACCCGGCTGGATGGGCATCGGCGCGGGGGGACAGGCGCGTTTCCTCTGCGGCATACTGGCCGAAATGGGGGTGGAGATCCAGCCGCTCTATCTGGGAAAACCGTACCGGCCGGTCTACGACGCGGCGGTGCATCTTCTGCACCGCCGCTTCCCGGACATCGGGGAACCGGATTACGGACGGATTCTCATGCTGGGAGACTCCCTGACCTCCGACGTGCGCGGCGCGAACAACTGCGGCATGGTCTCCGTGCTGCTGCTGACGGGAATCACTTCGGCGGAGCAGGCCGCGCGGGCGAGCGGCGACAGCGTGCCGCGGCTGATATTCGACACCGTCGGGTGAGCGCGGGCGCGGCCGGCGGCGGGACGACGGCGGCGGGGACGGCTTTTTTGTCGGAAACCCCGCTTGCAGTTTTCCGGCGGGAGTGATATAGTACGTCCCGCCGCGGTTTTGCTCAGAGGGGCGTATAGCTCAGTTGGTTAGAGCGCTACGTTGACATCGTAGAGGTCGTAGATTCGAGTTCTACTACGCCCACCATCAATCCGCCGCCGGGACCGCGGATCAGCCGACCTCGAACTCCGCGCCGAGCTTTCTGAAATCCTTCACGAAATCCGGGTACGTGACCGTCGCCGCCTCGATTCCATGAATGACCGAAGGCGAGTCCGCCGCCAGCGCGGCGACCGCCAGAGCCATCGCGACGCGGTGATCTCCGCGGCCGTCCAGCTCGGCGCCGTGCAGCGCCCCCCCGCGGATCACCATGCCGTCGCGCAGCTCCTCGACGGCCGCCCCCATCTTGCGCAGCTCCGCGGTCATGCAGGCGATGCGATCCGTCTCCTTGATTCTGGCCTGCGGGACGTTCAGCAGCCGGGTCGTCCCCCTCGCCGCGGCCGCCGCAACCGCCATGATCGGCAGTGCGTCGGGCGTGGCGTTGAGATCGAAGTCCCGTCCCCGCAGCGGAGCGGCCGGCTCCACGAACAGCTCCCCGTCCCGGCGGCAGGACGCGTTCATGCTCTCCAGATAACCGAACACGGCCTTGTCGCCCTGCGCGTCGGTGAAATCCAGGTTGCGGATCTCCACCCCGTCCCCGACCAGGGCCGCGGCAATCAGGGGGAACGCCGCCGTGGAGAAATCCGCCGGCACCGTCGCGTCGAATCCGCCGTAGCGCTGTCCGCCAGGTATCTCGAAATGCAGCCGATCCTCCGAACAGCGGCAGCGGACGCCCAGACGCTTCAGCCAGCCGAGGGTGATGTCCACGTACGGCTTCTCGTTGAGGAAATCCAGATCCAGAACGCTGTCCCCCCGGGCCAGCGGCAGCGCGAAAAGCAGCGCCGACAGGAACTGCGAGGTCGTCCCGTCCACCGCGGCGGCCCCGCCGCGGATCGGCCCGCGCACCGTCAGCGGGCATCTGCCGCCGGCGGACGAGCATTCGGCGCCGAGACTCCGCAGGGAAGTCAGCAGCCCCTCCATCGTCCGGGTCCGCAGCGACGCGTCTCCGTCGAAGCTGACCGGGAAGTCGCCGAGAGCGGCCATGGCCGTCAGGAGGCGCAGGCCGGTGCCGGAGTTCCCCATGTCCAGAGTCCCGCGGGGGTCGGCCGGACGGCCCCCGGCGCCGGCGATGCGCCAGACGCCGCCGTCCTCCTCGCAGACCGCGCCGAGCGCCGCCGCCGCGTTCAGCACCGAGCGGGTGTCCGCGGAATCCAGCGGATTGCGCAGAACGCTCACCCCGTCGGCGGCCAGCGCGGCGACGACTCCGCGCACGGTATGGGATTTCGAACCGGGAACGTCAATCGATCCCGCCAGCCTCGACGGCCTCACATTCAGTTTCATCGCAGCCACCCCGCCTTGCAAATACATGTCAGGGACGTTAATTTAACGTGAAGTCGCAGTCAAAGCAACCCCTGCGCGCACACGGGCCGTCCATGCGAATCGAAGTCATCTCCACCGGTGCCGAGCTTCTGCGTGGAACCAGGGTCAACACCAACCTCGCCGTCATCGGACGGACGATCGCCGCCGCCGGTCTGACGGTGCGGCGCGCCCAGACCGTGGACGACGACCGCGGATCCCTGATCTCCGCCTTCCACCAGGCCGCCATGTCCGGCGACGTGATCATCTCGACCGGAGGTCTCGGATCCACTGCGGACGACCTGACCAGGGACGTCGCCGCGGAATTCTTCGGAACGCCGCTCGTCCGCTCCGCAGGTCTGGCCGACGAGCTGCGCCGCGCCCACCGGAGGCGTCATCCCGGCCTCCCCGTTCCGGCGTCGCTCCTCCGTCAGGCGGACGTGCCCGACGGCGCGGAGATTCTGCCGAACGGCGTCGGCAGCGCACCGGGTCTTCACCTGAGCGCCTCCTACGCCGGCCACGCCTGTCACGTTTTCCTGCTGCCCGGGCCTCCGGCGGAGATGGAGCCGATGCTGACCGCCGAAGTACTGCCGCGCCTGGCGTCGCTGAACGCCGGCGGCGGGCGGATTTTCACGCGCGGCTTCTTCGTCGTCGGCGGAGGCGAGCTGCAGATCGAGGAGAAGCTCGCTCCTCTTTCCGCCGCCGGCGGAACGTCGCTCGCCTACTGCGCCGAGGCCGGAGGCGTGAGGGTGTTCCTGTCGGCGTCGGACGCCTCCCTTCTGGACAGGGATTTCCGGGAGGCGTACGGCATGTTCGCGGGATCGGTCCTGCCCGAGGGATGCTTCTCCGTCGCCGAGGCGCTGATAGCGGCGCTGAAGGACGGCGGGCTCACGCTCGGTCTGGCCGAGTCCTGCACCGGCGGTCTCGTCTCGGCGGCCGTGACCGCCGTTCCGGGAGCCTCCGCGGTGTTCAGGGGCGGAGTGGCCGCCTACGACAACCGGGTGAAGAAGGACGTCCTCGGCGTTCCGGACGAGATTCTCGCCGGCGACGGAGCGGTCAGTGCCGGATGTGCGCTGGCCATGTCGCGGGGCGTCCGGCGTCTGCTGCGCACCGACTGCGCGGCCGCCGTCACGGGAATCGCCGGACCCGGCGGAGGCACGGATCTGAAGCCAGTCGGTCTCGTGTACGCGGCGGCGTCGTGCGGCGGCTCGGAGGAAGTGCGCGAATACAGATTCTCCGGCGGCCGCGACGCCGTGCGCCGCCGCTCCTGCGCCGCCGCGCTGCGGATGCTCTACGGACTGGTTTCCGACCGGTGATCCCCGCGGCCTCCGGACGGATCCGGGGCCGCGTCCCCTCCCCGCCGCCGGCGGGCGCGGGCGGATTTGCTTTTCCGCCGCAGGATGTATATTAGTTGCCGTACACATTCGTAACGGAGGTGATGACCTATGCCTGAATCCGACGACAAGAGACATTTCAGCAACCTGACGCCGCGGGCGCGTCAGGTGTTCATATTCGCGCGCAAGGAGGCGGAACGGTTCAACCACGACTACATCGGCACCGAGCATCTGCTGCTGGGCATACTGCGTCTCGGCGAGGGCGTCGCGGTGGACGCCCTCAGGGAGCTGGGGCTGAGTCTGGATCAGCTGCGGCTGGAGGTGGAGAAAGCCTGCGGCGCCGGCGGCGAGACCAAGACGGAGGGAACGCCGCCGCTGACCCCGCGGCTGAAGCGGGTCCTGGTGCTCGCGGCCACCGAGGCGCAGTCCATGAACTACAATTTCATCGGCACCGAGCATCTGCTGCTGGCGCTGCTCCGCGAGGGGGGGAGCGCGTCCGCCAGGGTGCTGGCCAATCTTCACGTCGATCCGGAGAAAGTCCGCGAGCAGGTGGTGCGCGCCCTCGATTCGGATTATCTGCCCGAGGACGGCGGCGACACGAAGAACGCAGGCCCCGCCGCCCCCCCAGCGAACGGCGGCGATCCGGACGGACTTCCCGCGCTGAACGCGTTCGGAAGAAACCTGACGGATCTGGCGGCGCGAAACGAACTGGATCCGGTCATCGGGCGCAAGGACGAAATCGAGCGGGTCATTCAGATTCTCTGCCGGCGCACCAAGAACAACCCGGTGCTGATCGGCGAGGCGGGCGTCGGCAAGACGGCCATCATCGAGGGTCTGGCCCAGGCGATCACGGCGGACAGGGTCCCGGAGCTGCTCGCCAACAAGAAGGTGTTCTCGCTCGATCTGCCGCTGATGGTCGCGGGCACCAAGTACCGCGGGCAGTTCGAGGAACGGCTCAAGGCGGTGATCGACGAGGCGCGCAACTCCAGGAAGGTGATTCTCTTCATCGACGAGCTGCATTCCATCGTCGGGGCCGGCGGAGCCGAGGGAGCCATGGACGCGGCCAACATCATCAAGCCGGCGCTGGCGCGCGGCGAGCTTCAGTGCGTCGGAGCCACCACTCTCGACGAATACCGCAAGGGCATAGAGAAGGACGCCGCGCTGGAGCGCCGCTTCCAGCCGATCATGGTCAATCCCCCGGACATCGGCGACTCGATCCGCATTCTCGAGGGGCTCCGCGAAACGTACGAGAAATACCATCACGTCCGCTACGCGCCCGACGCCCTGGAGGCGGCCGTGCGCCTGTCCGACCGCTACATCCCCGGCCGCTTCCTGCCGGACAAGGCGATCGACATCATGGACGAGGCCGGCGCCCGCACCCGGATCAACAGCGTGGAGGCTCCGCCGGACACGTCGCGGATCGAGGAGGATCTGGCGGCGGTGCGTCACGAGAAGGAGGAGGCGATCGCCGAGCAGGATTTCGAGACCGCCGCCCGGTGCAGGGACCGCGAACGCGCGTGCAAGGAGAAACTGGAGGAGCTGCATCGGAAGTGGCAGGACTCCTGCGCGGAGAACCCCCCGGTGGTCACCAGCCAGGACATGGCCTTCGTCGTGGCGAAGCTGACCGGCGTGCCGCTGCAGGAGATGGAGGAGGGCGAGAACCGCAAGCTGCTGCGCATGGAAAGCGAGCTGGGCAAGTCGGTCATCGGCCAGAGCGAGGCGATTTCGGTGGTTTCCAGGGCGCTGCGCCGTTCCCGCGCCGATCTGAAGAACCCCTGCCGGCCGATCGGCTCCTTCCTGTTCCTCGGCCCGACCGGAGTCGGGAAGACGCTGCTGGCCAAGGCGCTGGCGGAATTCATGTTCGGCGACGCCGACGCCCTGATTCAGGTGGACATGTCGGAGTACATGGAGAAGTTCAACGTCTCGCGCCTGATCGGAGCCCCGCCTGGATACGTCGGACACGAGGAGGGCGGGACGCTGACCGAGCGGGTGCGGCGGCGGCCGTATTCGGTCGTGCTGTTCGACGAGGTGGAGAAGGCTCACCCGGATCTCATGCACATCCTGCTGCAGATTCTGGAGGAGGGCCGGATCACCGATTCGCTCGGGCGCAGGGTGGATTTCCGCAACACGGTCATCATCATGACCAGCAACGTCGGCGCCGAGCAGCTGGCCAAGGGCGGACAGGGACTCGGCTTCAGCGGCGGCTCGGAGCTCGACATGGAGAAGAAACGGGATCTGCTGCTGGACACCGCGCGCAAGTTCTTCAAACCGGAGTTCGTCAACCGTCTGGACGAGCTGATCGTCTTCCGGCGGCTGACGCGCGAGGATCTGCTCGCCATCGTGGACATCGAGGTCGGCAAGCTCAAGGACCGACTGGCGATCAGGGGACTGTCCCTCGAACTCCCGGACGACGTCAAGAATTTCCTGATCGACAAGGGCTACGAGCCGGAGTACGGTGCGCGTCCGCTCCGCCGCACGGTGGAGCGGATGCTCGAGGATCCGCTGGCGGAGGAGCTGCTGAAGGGGATGCCCGACGGAACCTCCGCGATCAGGGCGGTGCTGGACAACCAGAAGCTGCTGCTTTTTCCGGAAAGCGCCGGCGACGACGCGGCCGCTCCGCGGCGGCGCCGCAGAAAGACGGCGTGACGCCGGGGGAAAATCCGATCCCGTTCCGGAAAAACCGCGGATCTCCGCTTGCCGCGACCGCGTTCCGGTGCTAAATTAATCCGCGCCGTCTCCGCCGCTCGGCGGCGGCCGCTCCCCCGTTCCTGAAAACCGGACAAGGAATCATGGCTCCGCACAACGAAATTTTCGACAAGATAAGGAAGAATCTCAGGTCACTCTCCGAATCCGCGAAGACCGCCGCGCCGTCCGTCGATTTCATGGTGAAGATGAATCTTCCGGCATGGATGGGGCGCAGGGACGCGGTCGGGGACAGGATCGGCGAGCTGATGCGCGGGGATCTCTTCGCCCTCGCCGAGGCCGAGCGCCGCCTGTGCTACCGGCACGTGGGCGCGCTGCTCGAGCGCGCCATCGAGGACACCGAGTCGATCCTCATGACGCTGACCAGCCCGGACACCGAGTCGCGCGAACGGCGGCAGCTCTGCTGCTGGCAGATGCTGCGGCAGATAATCGGCGCACTGGAGATACTGAGCGATCTGTCGGAAAGCCTGTTCCGGGCGCCCGGGAAGGAGAACTTCTATCAGATGCTCCACCCGGACGTCAACTTCTCGCGGGACGCGAGACAGCTCGGCGAGGGCGAGGTCAATCTGGTCGGCCAGTTCCGGAATCTCTTCGAGTCGGGTCAGCGGCAGATGATGCGCTACCGCGAGTACGCCGCCAAGAACTTCGACAAGACGAACGCCGAGCGTTATCAGAAGTCCTACAGGGAGCACCACCGGCTGTTCCATGAGTCGCGGCAGACGGACTTCCCGGATCCGGCTCCGCAGAATCCGTAGACGGGATCCGCGGGGGACGCGCCGCCGCGCGCCGGCGCGGAAACTCCCGGCGAGGAGGCTTTCATGAACGGCGCGGAAATCCGCTATCTCCGCTGTCCTTTCGGCTGTTCGTTCACCGGAGCGCTTCTGCTGACCGGGGAGTCCGGCGGAGTCCTGATCGACGCCGCCCTTCCGGAATCGGTGGAAAGCTTCCTGCTGCCGCGGTTCCGCAGTTGCGGCTTTCCCGTCTCGGCGCTCCGGCTGGTCGTCAACACCCACTGCCACGACGATCACGCGGGAGGGAACGCCGTGCTGCGGACGCTGTGCGACGCCAGGTTCGCGATCCACAGCGCCGGCGCCGCCGGAATGGAGAAAGCCGGCTTCCGTCCGGATCTGACGCTGGAGGACGGATCGGAAATCGCCGCGGCGGGGTTCCGGTTCGAAATCATCCACACCCCGGGCACTCGCCGGATTCCGTGTGCGTGCTGGAGCCGGAGAGCGGAACGCTGTTCGCCGGCGACGCCTTCCAGGGCCGCGGCACGCCTTTCACCGGCGTCGCACTGTACTCCGATCCGGAGGCGTATCTGCGCAGCGTCGCGAAAATGGAGGACGTGCTCAGACGGCGCGTAATCAGGCGCATGTACTGCGGACACGCCTGCGCGCCGTACGACGGCGAAGTCCCCGGCGGGGAGATACCGGAGTTCCTCGGAATCTGCCGCCGGACGGTCATGGATTACGCCCGGACCGCCGACGAGTACGCGGCCGCGCATCCGCGCCCCGACGCGGCGGAGCTCGGACGGCTGCTTCTGAAGAAGTTCGGCACGACCGACTCCCCCGGGCTGCCCGGCCTGGAGAAATGCACGGCGGAGGCTCACCTGTCGTCCATTCTCCGGAGCCGGGAAGGACGGCCGGACCGGCCGTGAGCCGCCCGGGGACGGATCTGCGGCGGAACCTCCCCGCGTGGAGGCCGCCCGTGAAAACGTCGTCCGCCGGTTGCATTTCGCGGTCGCGCGGCATATACTAACGCGGCTGAACATTCATTCATTCACGGGAGTTTCATCATGAAGGCGGTCGTCTCCGTCGTCGGACGCGATTGCGTCGGCATCATAGCCAAGGTCAGCGCCGGGTGCGCGGAGTGCGGCGCGAACATCGTCGACATCTCGCAGACCGTGCTGAACCAGTATTTCACGATGATCATGATCGTCGACATCCGCGGCCTGACGACGCCGTTCAACGACTTCGTCGACCACATGTCCGCTCTCGGCGGACGGAACGGTCTGGACGTCCACGTCATGCACGAGGACATCTTCAACTCCATGCACAGGATCTGACCATGCTGGACTCCAGGGACATTCTCGAGACCATCAGCATGATCCGCGACGAGCGCCTCGACGTCCGCACCATCACGATGGGAATCTCCCTCTTCGGCTGCCAGTGCGACGACGCCGGCAGGCTCCGCGCCCGCGTCTACGACCGGATAATGAAGCGCGCGAGCGGCCTCGTCGAGGCCGGCGACGCCATCGAGAAGAAGTACGGCGTCCCCGTCATCAACAAGCGCGTCGCCGTCACTCCGCTCGCGTTTCTGGCCGGAAATCTGAACGCCGACGAGGCGGTGAAGCTGGCCGGGACGCTCGACCGGGCGGCGCATGATCTCGGAATCGACTTCATCGGCGGTTACAGTGCGCTGGTTCAGAAGGGATTCACCGACGGAAGCCGCGCCATCATCGACGCGATCCCGCAGGCGCTCGCGGAGACCGAGCTGGTGTGCTCGTCCGTCAACGTCGCCAGCTCCCGCTCCGGCGTCAACATGGACGCGGTGGCCGAGATGGGGCACGTGGTGCGCAGAACCGCCGAGCTGACGGCCGACCGGCAGTCGGTCGGCTGCGCGAAACTGGTGGTGTTCGCGAACGTTCCGGAGGACAACCCGTTCATGGCGGGCGCGTTCCACGGCGTCGGGGAGCCGGAGTGCGTGATCAATGTCGGAGTCTCCGGACCGGGCGTGGTGGCGTCCGCCGTCCGCCGCGCGGGGTCGTGCGACCTCACCGAGGTGGCGGAGACGATCAAGCGCACCGCCTTCAAGATCACCCGCGTCGGGCAGCTGGTGGCGTGCGAGGCGGCGAAGATGCTCGGCGTGCCGTTCGGCATCGTCGATCTCTCGCTCGCGCCGACCCCGGCGATCGGGGACTCCGTGGCGCTCATCCTGGAGTCGATGGGTCTGGAGAAGTGCGGGTGCCACGGCACCACCGCGGCGCTCGCGATGCTGAACGACGCGGTCAAGAAAGGCGGCGTGATGGCGTCGTCGCACGTCGGCGGGCTGTCCGGAGCGTTCATCCCCGTCTCCGAGGACGCCGGCATGACGGCGGCCGCCGCCTGCGGCGCGCTGAACATCGAGAAGCTCGAGGCGATGACTGCGGTGTGCTCGGTCGGTCTGGACATGATCGCGATACCGGGCGACACCCCGGCGGACGTGATCTCCGGGATCATCGCGGACGAGGTCGCGATCGGCGTGATAAACCACAAGACCACCGCCGCGCGGCTGATTCCCGCCGTCGGGCGCGGACCCGGCGACACGGTCTCCTTCGGCGGACTGCTCGGCGAGGCGCCGGTGATGGCGGTCAACACGTACTCCCCGTCGCGGTTCATCCGGCGCGGCGGCCGCATCCCCGCCCCGATCCACAGCCTGAGGAACTGACCGTCCGGATCGGAAGCCGCGCGCGGCCCCGCCTCACCGCCCGCCGGCCGTCCCGCCGGTCCCGGGATGAAGCCACCGGCTCAGACGGCGCAGCGTCTCCGGGAAACGCGGCGAAAGCCGGCAGAACAGCGACTCGTCCTCGGGCTGGAAAAAACGCCGGTCCCGGACGGCCGGCAGGAGTTTCCACCATTCCGGCGCGGAGAACGCCGCCCGGCCTTGCCGGCTCCGCGGATAGATGATCACCTCCGGCCGCATGGTCAGCACCCATTCCGGGGAGCAGGCGAAGTATTCGGCGTCGCGTTCCGCGCCGATGTTCTCGCCTCCGGCCAGCTCCAGCATCTCGGTGATGAAGGCCTTCCGGCCGGCCGTGATCCACGGCTCGTGCCAGGCCAGGAACCACACTTTCACGCGCCGCGCCGCGGAGGCGCGGCCGCGGTATTCCCGCAGCGTCCGGTCCACGCGGTCGATCTCCCGCGCCGCCTCCTCCCTCCTGTCCAGCAGCAGTCCCAGCTCGGTCACGGCGCGGCGGTACTCGGCGAAGCTCCGCAGGGGAAGTATCAGCGTCTTCACCCCAAGCTTCCCGAGGGCTCCGGCGTCAGCGGCGGTCTGCAGCGTGTCGGTGATCACCACATCCGCGCGCGCCGAGACGACCGCCTCCAGATTCGGCGTGCCGAAGTCGCCGGCCACCGGCAGGGAAAGCACGGACGACGGACGGTCGCACGCCCTGCTCCTGCCAGCCAGCAGACTCTCGCCGCCGAGATGACAGACGATCTCCGTCAGCGCCGGGGACAGCGACACCACGCGCGGCCGCGCCGCGCCGGAACCGCCGGCGGACGCCGCCGTCGCGAGCGCGAAAAGGAACAGCGCCGCCGCGCCGAAGATTCTCCGCATGCCGCCTCCTCCCGGATCAAGAGCCGACGTCCGCCGGCGAAGCGCGCGACGCCGGCGGACTCCGTACGTTTCATTCCTCCCGTCACACTGATAGCGCATTTTGCCGAAAAAGCAAGGCTTGTTTCTTGCAGAGCGGCCGGGCAAAGTCTATTGTATGAGGCAAATCAACATCGCCGCAGGCAGGGAACGCGGGAGCGCCGCACCCGATTCCGTCACGACTGCTTCGGCTCTTACAGGAGTTGCTGGACTATGGGCGGTTTTTTCGGCGTGGTTTCGCAGTCGGACTGCGTGAGCGACCTGTTCTACGGCACCGACTATCACTCGCACCTCGGAACGAAGCGCGGAGGCATGGCGGTGCTGGACGACGGCGGCAAGATCACCAGACGGATTCACGACATCACCAACGCCCAGTTCCGTTCCAAGTTCGACGAGGATCTGGACGACCTGCACGGCCGCTGCGGCATCGGCGTCATCAGCGACAACGAGGATCAGCCGCTGGTGATCACCTCCCGCTTCGGAGTCTACTCGATCGTCACGGTCGGCAAGATCAACAATCTGGACGATCTCGCCGCGCGCGCCTTCGAGCGGGGGCGCATCCATTTCGCCGAGCTGTGCGACGGCGAACTCAATCCCACCGAGGTGGTGGCGTCGCTGATCAACCGCGCCGACAGCATCCCCGCCGGAATAGAGCTGGCGCAGCGGGTAATCGACGGATCCTGCTCCATGCTGCTGCTCTACAGGGACGGCGTCTACGCCGCCCGCGACCGCTACGGCCGCACCCCGGTGGTGATCGGGGAGAAGGACGGCTCGCTGGCCGTCGCCATGGAGAGCACCGCGTTCCCAAATCTGGACTACCGTCAGAAGCGCGAGCTCGGACCGGGCGAAATCGTGCGCATCGCCGGCCGGGACGTCGTCCGCGAGAAGGCTCCGGACGACGTCATGAGAATGTGCACGTTCTTCTGGGTCTACTACGGCTACCCGTCCTCCACCTACGAAGGCGTGAACGCGGAAGTCGCGCGCTGCCGCAACGGCGCGCTGATCGCCGCCGGCGATCACGTGGACGTCGACTCGGTGTGCGGCATCCCCGACTCCGGCGTCGCGCACGCCATCGGCTACGCCAACGCGTCGGGGAAGCCTTATCTGCGCGCCTTCGTCAAGTACACGCCGACGTGGCCGCGCTCGTTCATGCCGCAGAACCAGCAGATGCGCGACCTGGTGGCGCGCATGAAGCTGATCCCGGTGCAGGATCAGATCGAGGGGAAGAGACTGCTGTTCTGCGACGATTCGATCGTCAGGGGCACCCAGCTGCACGACACCGTCAAGCGCCTCTACGAACGCGGCGCGAAGGAGGTTCACATGCGCTCCGCCTGCCCGCCGCTCCTGTTCGGATGTCCGTTCCTGAACTTCTCCCGTTCGCGGTCGGAGATGGATCTCGCGGCGAGACGCGCCGTGGCCAGTCTGGAGAAGCGTCCCGCGACCAGGGAGATTCTCGACCGCTACATGCGCTGCGGAACCGCCGAGTACGACGCCATGGTGGAGCACATCCGCAGGGAGCTGCACCTGACGACGCTGAAGTACCAGCGCCTCGACAAGCTGCTGGAGGCGATCGGCCTGGGCGAGGACAGGCTGTGCACGTACTGCTGGACCGGGCGCGACGTGGAATCCGTCGCCCCCACCATCGGCTGACTCCGGAAAGGCGTCGCGATGACGAAACGCGCGGAGACGACGACATGAAGACCTGGCAGCGCTACCGCCGGCTGCTGCGGGACATGACGCTCGAGGAGCGTCCCGCCGGCAATCCCGCCGTCGCCTCCGTCACGGCCGACTCCAGGCGGGCGGCGCCGGGGAGTCTGTTCGTCGCCGTTCCCGGCGCCGGAGCCGACGGACACGCCTTCATCGCGGCGGCGGCCGCCGCCGGCGCCGTGGCCGTTCTGTACACGCGTCCCGGAACCGAGCTGCCGCCGGGCATGCCGGGACTGAGGATTCATGAGGACCGCATCCGCGAGGCGCTGGCGCTGGCGGCGCGGGAATCCTGGCGGCGCCCCGACGAACGCCTGCGGATGGCCGGAGTCACCGGCACCAACGGCAAGACCACCACGGCGTGGATCACCGCTCACCTGCTGGAGCGGTGCGGCCGCAGGGGCGGACTGATCTCGACGATCGAGTACCGGACGCCGGAGACGGCGTTCCCGGCGGACCGGACGACGCCGCCGCCGGAGGACTTCTTCCCCCTGCTCGCCCGCGTCGCGGCGGAGGGCGGCGACTTCGCCGTCATGGAGCTGTCCAGCCACGCGCTGGATCAGCGCCGCGCCGAAGGAGTCAGGTTCAGCGCCGCCGTGTTCACCAACCTCACCGGCGACCATATGGACTATCATCACGACATGGACGCCTATTTCCGCGCGAAGAGAAGACTGTTCACGGAACTGCTGGCCGACGACGGAACCGCAGTGATCAACGTCGACGACCCGTACGGTGCGCTTCTGGCTTCGGAACTCAGGAACCGGCGCGTCGTCACTTTCGGCGGAAGTCCAGAAGCCGACGTGCGCCTGAGCGGCGCGCGGCCGAGCATGACGGGAAGCGATTTCGTCATACGCCTCGGCGGCCGCGAACATCCGGCGCATATCCCGCTGTACGGCGAGCACAATCTGCACAACGTCCTCGGTGCGCTGCTGGCCGCCGAGGCGCTGGGATGCGACCGGGAGACGCTGCTGACGCTGCTGCCGGACATTCCCGGAGTGCCGGGCCGGCTGGAACCGCTGCGTCTGGCGTCCGGGGCGATCGCGTTCGTCGACTACGCGCACACCGACGACGCGCTGCTGCGCGCGCTGCGGGCACTGCGCGCGCTGCGTCCCGTCCGGCTGACCGCAGTGTTCGGATGCGGCGGCGACCGGGACCGCACCAAGCGCCCGCGCATGGGACGCGTCGCCGCGGAGCACGCCGACCGGCTGATCATCACCAGCGACAACCCACGCACCGAAAATCCGGAGGCGATCATCGCCGAGATCGCCGCCGGAGTGCCCGCCGGAACCGACTGCGTCGTCGAGCCGGATCGCGCCGAGGCGATCGCCCTCGCCTGCAGGGAGGCGCGCGCCGGGGACATCGTGCTGGTGGCGGGCAAAGGACATGAGACCTATCAGGAGATCGGCGGCGTGCGTCGCCGGTTCGTCGACCGCGAGCAGATAAGCGGATTCTGCGGATGAGGAGACGCTTTCCGGCGGGCGGAGGGAACCAGAGGACGGACGGCGGGAGAGACATGCGCGGTGAATTTCGCGGTTCCTCTCTTGCAAAAAGGGCGCCGCTCAGGCTATATTGTCACGCTGCCACCGAAATCATCCAACAGCGAGGGAATGCAACTGGACATGGCCACGGCGGCATCCGGCAATCGCGCCGATGAATACCTGCAAGATCTGATAAATGCCAATATCCGTGTTATGCCTTTTTGCTTAAAAAGCGATTCAGCCATGTCAAGCCATATGAAAGTTGGTGCCGCCCGTTTCTTGTATCCAATACGCTCGAACTGTTGGATAAAGAGATACCCAAGTTGAAGGGTAAGATACAGTCTGCTCAGCATTGCTTTACTACCGATCCGTTTATGTACGGATATCCAGAAATTCAAGAAATGAGTCTTGCCGTCATACGGAAACTGGATGCGGATCATATAAAATGCTGTGTCCTAACAAAAGGACTGCTGCCGTTGGAACTGAATGACTTATACAGCGAGAACGAATACGGAATAACACTGATTTCTCTCGATGAAGCATATCGTGAAAAAAATAGAACCCGGTGCGATGTCCTATGTGGACAGGCTTGCCGCATTTAGGGTTCTGCACGATGCGGGCTGCAAAACATGGGTAAGTATTGAACCGTGTCCCATGCCAAATCTGATTGAGCAGAGTCTTGGGAGGATTCTTGAGGAAGTCAGCTTTGCCGACAGGATTATTTTCGGCAGGACGAACTACAATAAGGCCTGCATATAAGGAGAACAAGCGTTTTTATAAATGAATATGCGGAGGAAGTAATCGCATTCTGTGAAGAACGCGGTGCCAGCTATCACATAAAAGCTAAAACAATAACGGACGAATAATTGTGTCGATTGCAGATATGGCGACAAATAAAATTGGAAAGGAGGGACTCCCTCTTGTGGAGAAGCTGATTGACATTAACAGCTATCCTGTTGCGAATGTACTGAATTTGCTGCTCCAAGATAAATCGACAAAAAAGAACATCATCTGGTCGACAGACACTTACGAAAAGCATGGCGATGAATTCACGGACAAGGCGCAGATGACCGCAAGCGCACTCCTGCGACGCACCGATATTATCCGGCCTCGCATACAGAAATCGCAGGAAGCACAAGCGAAGCGCACAAGAAAAAATGCGGAAGTGTTCACCCCCGCATGGCTCTGTAACCGGATGAACAACTACCTCGATGAGGACTGGTTCGGCCGCAAGGATGTCTTTAATACAGAAAACGAGGATCATACATGGACTGCCACGGAGGGAAAAGTGGAATTCCCGAAGCGAAAAAGATGGCAGCATTATGAGGATTCACGCCGACTGGAAATCACCTGCGGCGAGGCACCTTACCTTGTCTCCCGCTACGACGTGTCAACGGGAGAACTGATTGTCCCGCCGGTCAGACGTATCGGGATGCTTGACAGAAAGCTGCGGATTGTGAATGAAAATACCGATACTTATGATGAGTGGCTGAAATGGGTGATCCGTGCTTTTGAGGCGACATACGGATACGAGTACCAGGGAGACAATGTTCTGATTGCGAGGATCAATCTGTTGCTGACATTCACAGATTATTACGAGGAACGCTGGAAGCGGCAGCCGGATAACAAACTCCTGCGGCAGATGGCGAATAAAATTGCTTGGAATATCTGGCAGATGGATGGTCTGAAAGACACTGTGCCTCTCGGCAAGCCGTATGAAGAGTTTCAGCAGATGACGCTCTTTGAACTGTTCGGGGATGCGTCTGACAGTACCAAAGAAGAACCGACAGCCGTGCCGTGCAGGATATTTGACTGGAGAAGCAAAACTTCTCTGAAGTTTATGAGCATAAAGGAGAGATAGGTTATGGGTAAGAAACTGTTTAATTTTGTGATAGGAAATCCCCCATATCAGGAGGAGACAAAGGACACCTCTGACAAACCTGTTTATAACTATTTTATGGATGCCGCATATGAAGTGGCGGATAAAGTGGAACTGATCCATCCGGCGCGTTTTTTGTTTAATGCCGGAAAGACTCCGAAGGCGTGGAATGAGAAAATGCTGAACGACCCACATTTTAAAGTGGAGTCCTTCGAGCAGAACAGCGATAAGGTTTTCCCGAATACGGACATAAAAGGCGGTATCGCGATAACATATAGAGATGCTGGAAAAACTTTCGGCGCTATCGGAGCATTTTCATCTTTTCCAGAATTAAATCATATTAAAGATAAAGTGTTAGCGGCGCGGGATTTTAAGACAATGGACGATATAATTATCCAACAAAATCGTTGGAAGTTAGAAGCATTGTATAGTGACTTTCCAGAATTTAAGCAAGTAATAGGTAGCAATGGAACTGAACGACGTTTAACAACCTCAATTTTTTCCTCATTATCTGTTTTCAGAGATAAAAAAAGCGTAGATGACTTAAAAATAATAGGTCTTATTAAAAATCGCCGTTGTTATAAATTTATTTCCAAAAAATATATAGACACACGACACAAAATTTTATTTAAGTATAAAGTTCTATTGCCGGCATCTAATGGTAGTGGCGCAATCGGAGAGATTCTGTCTACACCCCTCGTGGGGGAACCCCTCGTGGGGGAACCCCTCGTGGGGTATACACAATCCTTCATAGGAATAGGTACCTTTGATACAAAAGAAGAAGCTGAAGCTTGTTTAAAATATATTAAGTCAAAATTTTCAAGAACCATGTTAGGTATACTGAAGATTACACAACATAATCACAAGGGTACATGGCGTTACGTCCCCCTCCAAGACTTCACCACGTCCTCCGACATCGACTGGTCAAAATCCGTCCACGAGATTGACTTGCAGCTGTACCGCAAGTACGGTCTTGGCGGTAGTGTCAAAAATAGTATGAAAAAAATGAAAGTACGGGAGCCGTGGGCGGGGG
>CAYODJ010000016.1:0-45910 GCA_964402715.1 uncultured Victivallaceae bacterium | reverse complement strand
TTCCAGAAGGAAAAAAACCTCCCACCCGGGAGGAGCCGCCGCGATCGCCGCGACTCTCTCCAGTGTGTCCGGTTTCAAACGGAACTCCGAACAATGCGCGTTTCCGGCAAACAGATCGACCCCCGGCAGCGCCTCCAGTTGAAAATGGAAGCTGAAGAAGCGAAAACCATCCGGAAAGTCGAACTCCAAATCCAGCTCCGGCGGCATGAAATATCCGTATCCGGCACGCATGGACAGCGTCTCACCGCCCGTGTGATTCGACAATTCGCCCTGTCCTTCACGGATCAGGAAGAGACGGTTGCAGGGATAACAGTTCCGACCGTGCCAGATGAAATCCGCCTCCCCGAATTCGGTGAAGTTCCAGTTCACGTCCCGAAACAGCACGGTCAGCTCGTCATGACGCGCGACTCCCATAAAAAGATATGCTTCCCCCAAAAATATCCATTCCAAAACCGGCTCATCGGCTTTAAATTGCCGCGAAACCACGAAAAAATCAACCAGGAGGCGTCATGAAATACGACAAAGACCACCGCTCCGTCATCTCGTTTCCGCTCGGAGGAATCGGAACCGGCTGCATCGCTCTCTCGGGCGCCGGGCAGCTCATCGACTGGGAGATCGCCAATCATCCGAACAAGAACAGCTACAGCCGTTACAGTCATTTCGCCGTCAAAGCCGAAGCCGATGGACGGGTGATCGACGCCCGGATTCTGAACGGCGACATGACGCCGCCGTACATGGGGTGCTCAAGCCCCGCCCATGTGATCGCCCGCGGCGGGCACGGCGGATTCGGTTACGGGGCCAATACCGAGCTGATGCCCGGTCTCCCCCACTTTGGCGAAACCGATTTCGAGGGGGAGTTCCCCGTCGCGACCATGCATTTCAAGGAACCTGGATTCCCCGGCGAAATCACCCTGCGCGCATTCAATCCTTTCATCCCGCTGAACTCTTTCGACTCCTCGCTGCCGGGGGCTTTTTTCGAATTCACCGTCCGCAACACCTCTTCGCAGCGTGTCACCTACACGCTGGCCGGGTCGCTCAGCTCCTCGTCCGCGCCCGGGAAATTCCGCTCCCGTTTGAACGCGAATCTTCTGACTCTGCAATCGGAGGAGCCGCCGGAATCCGTCCAATACGGGGAACTCGCGCTCGCGGCGCGGGGCGGCGATTCCATTTCCGGCCAGGCGAGCTGGTTCCGAGGCACCTGGCGCGACGACCTGAACATGTTCTGGAACGACTTCTCCCGGCCCGGCCCGTTCCGGAATCGCTCGTTCGGCGCCGCAATCAAATCGGAGACCGGCACGGTCGCGCCCAGGTTTGAAATCGCTCCCGGGGAAAGCCGCAGTGTCGTCTTCGCCATCGCCTGGTATTTTCCGAACCGTCGCAACGACTGGAATCCCGGCGAGTACGCGGACGTCACATGGCGGAACTACTATGCGACGCAGTTCTCCGGGGCGGAAGCGGTCGCGACTTACATGATCGCCAACTTTCCGCGGCTCCGCGACGAGACGTTCCGCTTCCGCTCGGCACTGTTCGATTCGACGCTGCCGCAGGAAGTCATCGACGCGGTTTCCGCCAACCTTTCGACGCTGAAATCCCCGACCTGTCTGCGGCTCGAAAACGGGGCGTTCTACGGGTTCGAAGGCTGCCAGAGCCTCGATGGAAGCTGCGAAGGCTCCTGCACCCATGTCTGGAATTACGCGTATGCGCTGCCTTATCTCTTTCCGGATCTCGAACGCTCCATGCGCGAGCTCGACTTCACCTACAACTTCCGCGAGGACGGCGGCCTCGGCTTCCGGCTGCAGCTTCCGCTCGGCCGCAAGCCGTCCACGTTCCGCCCGTGCGTCGACGGTCAGATGGGCGGCGTGCTCAAAACCTGCCGTGAATGGAAAATCAGCGGGGACAACGAATGGCTGAGACGGTGGTATCCGGGCGCTCGGCGTTCGCTCGAATACGCATGGAGTCCCGCCAATCCGGATCGGTGGGATCCGGAGCAATCCGGCGTCATCACCGGGCGGCAGCATCACACGCTCGACGTCGAACTTTTCGGAGCGAACTCCTGGCTCACCGGGTTTTATCTCGCGGCTCTCAAGGCCGGCGCGCTCATGGCCGACGCGCTCGGCGAAACTGCCGACGCCGAACTCTATCGAACCATCTTCGAGCGCGGCCGGAAACGGGTCGAGGAAGAACTGTTCAACGGCGAATACTACATCCAGAAAATCGATCTCTTCGACCGGACGCTGCTCGCATCCTTCGAGGAAGCGGACGCTTTCTACTGGAACGCGGAGTCGCGTGAAATCAAATACCAGATCGGAAACGGCTGCCTCATCGATCAGGTGCTCGCGCAATGGCATGCTGATCTGATCGGGCTCGGCGACATCTTCGCCCCCGATCGCGTCGTCTCGGCTCTGCTGGCGATTCACCGTCACAACTTCAAGCCGTCGTTGCGGAACCACGCGAACTTCTGGCGCGTCTTCGGACTCAACGACGAGGCGGGAACCGTCATCTGCAGCTGGCCGCACGGCGACATGCCGGCGATCCCGGTGCCGTACGCCACCGAAACCATGCACGGATTCGAGTATCAGGCCGCCAGCCACCTGATTCTGCGCGGCTTCGTCGAAGAGGGGCTGGAGATGGTGCGGGCCGTCCGCGACCGCTACGACGGCGCCAAACGCAACCCGTGGAATGAAATCGAGTGCGGCAGCAACTACGCCCGGTCGATGGCGAGCTACGCGCTGCTCGCGGCATTCAGCGGATTCCGCTGCGACCTCGCGACCGGGACGCTCCGTTTCGCGCCGCTCCCCTTCGAGGGGAACGAATTCCGCTGCTTCTGGAGCGCCGGCACCGGCTGGGGCGTCTGCCGCCGCCGCGGCAACGTCGACGAGATCGAACCCCTCGCAGGCTCCCTCAGGTTCAGACGGCTCGGAACCGACCGCCCGGAACAGGTCGAGATTGTCCGGACATCAGAAGGAATAGTCCCCTGGACGCGGGAGGGAGAGTCTCTCCGCTTCGATTCCGAGATCGAAATCGCGCCGGGGAATCCGCTCCGCGTCGTCCGCAAGCCGTGACGGAGGGGGGACGCATACTCCGACCCGCCGACGGTCGGAAAGTCCTGAAAGCCGCCGGCGTCGCGCCGGAGCAGGGTGCGCGGAACGGAGAAACTTCACGGAAATCTCCGCTCCGCCGTTCAGAAGACATCCGTGCAGAGACGCGTCCGGATGACGCTTCGCCCTTTCGCCTTTCAGTATATGCGGGGGAAAGCGGCAGGATTTCCACGACAGAAAGAGAGAAACACCGCCTGCGGAGAAACGGCCGGCGGACCGTTAATCTCTCTTTTTCGCGTGCCGGTCATTCTGCCGCGGAAGCTACCTGAGCGCTCCGACAGGCGCCGCTGCGGAGAGCGGTCAGACATCGCCGCGTCTCGCACGGCGGCGGTACTCCGTCGGCGAAACCCCGGCATATTTGGTGAAAGCGCGCGTGAAGGAAAACGGAAACGCATAGCCGCACTGCGAAGCAATCACCTTGACAGGGTAGTCGCTCCCGGCGAGCACGGTTTCAGCCAGTTCCATGCGGATTCGAGTCAGCAAGCCGTAAGGGGAGCGCCCCGTGGCTTTCCTGCAGACCGCATCCAGATACGGCGCGGAAAACCCGCAGAACTCGGCCATTCTCTCGACCGTCCACGGCCGATCCGGCCGAAGCCGGAGTTGAGCGATCAGCTTCTCCAGCGGAGATTCGCGGCGGCAGGGGACGGCGGTTTCCCGTCGGATCAGGGACACGGTCAGACAGGCGAGGTTCCGGCGCAGACCGCTTTCCTGCGGCGAGGCGGCGCGTTCCCGCAGCGCGGTCTCCATTATAAGC
This sequence comes from uncultured Victivallaceae bacterium, assembly GCA_964402715.1. GTDB lineage: Bacteria > Verrucomicrobiota > Lentisphaeria > Victivallales > Victivallaceae > CALXOD01. The sequence goes on along the minus strand of CAYODJ010000016.1, from coordinate 42,058 downwards.
CGGAGCAGGTCGATGTAGGAGGAGTGTTTATGCACGAAGCAGGCCTCCGCTCCCCATTCCGCCGGATCAAGCAGAAAGAAAATGTTCCGGGAGGGTTCGCCGGCATGGAATTTCTGTCGGCATCCTCCCGGCAGGAGCAGAAGCTCGCCGGGAAGCAGCTCCCCCCGCTCCCCTCCGTACTCGAACAGGTAGCGTCCGCCGAGGCAGTACAGGACGTTGTGCCGATGCGGCATAGGATAGTCGATCAGATAGCCCGGCACATGCTCCGAAAGCGCCGCCATCACGACTCCCTGTCCGAACCATTGCGCACCGTCCGGCAAGTCGGAGAAATCCACGAATTTTTCGACGCAGCCCGGCGGAATGGCAATCGTTTTGGCGGGGATGTTCATCGCACTCGTACAACTCCCGTCCGTTGAAAATTAAAATTGCGGACGAACCGCGCACCGTCTACTATAACGCAGCTTTTTTTCAAATGCGAGCGGCGACGGCGCTCCCCTCTTCGCCGCCCCCTGAATCAAACTGAACACTTGTTTTGGCAAGGTTTTTCATCGGATTTGCAAGCCCCGGAATGTTGAATAAAACGCTGAAGACGTATAGTGTTGTGCAGGAGACGGGGAAGACATGCGCCGTGCACGGTGCGGCTCTTTGAAACGGGTGTCGGCGAAGTGCGGCCTGACGCCCGGAAATGATGAAGGATTTTGAAGATGAAAGCGACAGTTTCGGTTCACGCGAAGTTCACGATCGGCGATGTCGACGACCGGCTTTTCGGGGGATTCATAGAGCACATCGGCAGATGCGTCTACGACGGAATTTATGAACCGGGTCATCCGGAGGCGGACGAAGACGGTTTCCGCAGAGACGTGGCGGCACTGGTGCGGGATCTGAAGATGCCGGTCACCCGCTACCCGGGCGGAAACTTCGTCTCCGGCTACGATTGGCACGACACCGTCGGCCCCAGGGATCGTCGCCCGGTCCGTGTCGACTACGCATGGGAGGCGATGGAGCCGAATCAGATCGGCATCGATGAATTCGTCAAATGGTGCCGCAAGGTGAACACCGCCCCGATTATGGCGGTGAACCTCGGAACCGGCAGCGCGAAGTCGGCGCAGGATCTCGTCGAATATTGCAACTTCCCGAAAGGATCCGCATGGAGCGACCTGCGCCGGAAGAACGGAGCTGAGCAGCCGCACGGAATCAAACTGTGGTGCCTCGGCAACGAGATGGACGGTCCGTGGCAAATCGGCCACAAGACCGCCGAAGAGTACGCTCGGATCGCCCATGAAAGCGGCAAGATGATGAAGATGGCCGATCCGTCGATCGAACTGATCGTCTGCGGATCAAGCGCCCGTGACATGCCGACTTTCGCGACCTGGGACGCGCGGGTGCTGGAGGAGACTTTCGACATCGCCGACTACGTGGCGCTGCACGCCTATTTCGGCTGCAGGGAGGGAAGAGCGTCTTTTTTCGCCTCCCCAGAAGCGCTGGACAGGCAGATTCGCGGCATCATCGCCGTCTGCGACTTCGCCGCCGCCGAGAGAAAATCCGACAGGAAAATCAACCTCGCGCTCGATGAATGGAACGTCTGGTACCGGGGGGACACCAAGGCTCACCCGGAAACCCGTTTTCAGGCCGCGCGTCCGATCAACGAGGAAATCTATGACATGGCCGACGTGATCGTCGTCGGCGGACTCATGATGACGATGCTCGAACATGCCGACCGCCTTAAAATCGGCTGCGTGGCGCAGACGGTGAACGACATCGCGCTGATCATGACCCGCCCGGGCGGCGGCGCGTGGAAGCAGACCACCTACTACCCGTTTTACTACACCTCCCGGTACGGACGCGGCACGGTGCTGAAAACACACACCGAATCGCCCGGATACGGAAGCAAAGTCTGTTCCTATCCGGTGCCCTACGTCAAGAGTGTCGCCGTCCGCCGAAAAGACGCCGAGGAGATCGCGCTCTTCGTCATCAACCGTTCGACGGAGGAGGCTGCGGAATATACGTTCGAAATGTCCGGATTCTCCCCGGATCGCGTCGTCGAGGCGGTGGAGATTTATAACGACGACTTGGATGCGGTCAATACCGAGGACTGCGAAAAAGTCGCGCCGTCGACGATTCCCGCCGGCGCATATTCCCTCACGGGCAGCCGTCTGCAGGCGACGCTGAAACCGGGCTCATGGAACATGTTCCGCATCGGCCTGCGGGACTCACAGGAGGTGTGAAATGACCGACCGCATCGCTCAACTCCGGGAGTTTTTGACCGCGCACCGCCACCACGCCTGGCGGCGGCGGATCGAGTGGAATCTCGCCGAAACCTTCTCGGCGAAAGGGGTCTCGCCGCTCGGGCGTGTTTCGACCGCCCTGGAAGCCGTTCTGGCCGCTGAGAGACCGGTTTTCGTTCCGGGCGAACGGATCGTCTTCACCCGGACCGTCGCGAATCTGCCGGAGCTGTACACCGAAACTGAACACCGGAACATGTGCGCCGAGCATGTTTTCGCGGAAAAAGGAGTGGTCTTCAATTTGTGCTGCGATTTCGCCGCCACAATCGCCTGCGGACTGGATGCGCGCAGGAAAGAGGTGTCGGAACGGTGCCCTGCGGGCGAGTTCCGAACCGCCCTGCTCCGGGAGATCGACGCGGTGCTGACTTTGGCCGACAGCTACCGCGACGCCGCCGCCGAAGCGGGCTTGTCCGACGTCGCGGAGACGCTGGCCAAAGTGCCGCGCCGGGGCGCGGAGACTTTCCGTGAAGCGCTGCAGTTTCTGCGGATTCTGCACTTTGTCCTCTGGTGCGAGGGGGAGTACCACAACGGCGTAGGCCGGTTCGACCAGTACATGTACCCCTATCTGCAGAATGACCTTGCCTGCGGAAGAGAGACGGAGGAAAGCGCCTTCGAACTTCTGGAGGAGGCGTTCCTGACATTCCATCGCGACAGCGATCTCTATCCGGGGGTTCAGCAGGGAGACAACGGTCAGAGCATGATGCTGGGCGGCTGTGATTCCGAAGGACGCGACGCCGCCAACCGACTGACCGCCATGTGTCTGCGCGCGTCGAAGGAGCTGGCGGTGATTGATCCGAAAATAAACCTGCGCGTGACGAAAGAAACTCCGATCGAACTTCTGAAGCTGGGTTCGGAGCTGACCGCCGCCGGGCTGGGGTTCCCGCAATACAGCAACGACGACGTCGTGATCGAAGCTCTGTGCGCATGGGGATACTCTCTCAGGGACGCCCGCAATTACGTCGTCGCCGCCTGCTGGGAGTTCACGATCCCCGGATGCGGAATGGATGTGCCGAACATCGACGCGGTGTCGCTGCCGGAAGTCCTGCTCGATACGATGCGCCGTTCGCATGCCGCGTCTTTCGACGGATTTCTGACCGACTACGGCAAGGAACTGCGGAAACGGGCGGTGGAACTGGATCGGAAGCTCAGGAATTTCACCATGCTTCCCGGGCCCTTCGCCTCGCTGCTCTGCGACGGTTTCGTCGAACGCGGCCGCGACATCAGCGAAGGCGGCCGATACAACAACTTCGGCATACACGGAACCGGCATATCCACTGCGGTCGACTCGCTGAGTTCGATCCGGCGCGTGGTGTTCGAGGAGAAACGTCTCTCGCTCGCTCAGTTTCTGGACGTGCTGGACCGAAATTTCGCCGGAGACGCGGAGCTTCTGGCCGAAGTCCGCAACAGCGTTCCTAAACTCGGAGGAGGCGACCAGGCGCCGGTCGAGCTGGCCAGACAGGTCCTCTCTCTCTGGGCCGGAGCATGGGACGGGCTCCGGAACGTGCGCGGCGGACTGTACCGCCCCGGGACCGGTTCGGCGATGTATTACATCCGCCATTCCGAACGCCTTCAGGCGACGCCTGACGGCAGGCTGGCGGGAGAACCTTTCCCGGCCAATTACGCTCCGAGCCTGACCGTTCCGCAGATCGGAACGGTGTCGGTCGTGCGGGATTTCGCCCGCGCCTGCCGCAAGGAGGTGTGCAACGGCGGACCGCTGACGATCGAAATCCACGATTCCGTTTTCCGCGAGCCGGACGGAATCGAGAAGGTCGCGCATCTGGTCGCGATGTTTCTGCGCGAGGGAGGTCACCAGCTTCAGCTAAATGCGATCAACCGCGACAAGCTTGTCGAAGCGCAGAAGCACCCCGAGCTTCATCGGAATCTTATCGTCCGCGTCTGGGGCTGGAGCGGCTGCTTCGTCGAGCTGGACAAGGTGTTTCAGGATCACATCATCCGCCGCGCCGAAATGAACTTCTCCTGAGGAGCGTTGCCGATGCGCAGCGGAAGCCCGAGGCGCGTGAAGGACGGGAACGGTGAAAGGCTGCCTTTTTGAAATCCGGGAATTCTGCGTTCACGACGGTCCGGGAATTCGGACGACAGTGTTTTTCAAAGGATGTCCGCTCCGGTGCCGATGGTGTCAGAATCCGGAAGGGCTATCTTTCAAGCCGGAACTTCTGATAAACGAGCGACCGTGCCTCGGGTGCGGCAACTGTCGGCGCGTCTGCCGGTTCCCGGAACACTGCACGGCCTGCGGCCGATGCGCCGAAGCCTGCCCGGCAGGCAAGCGGAGACTGGCGGGGCGGAAGCTGGACGCGGAGGAACTTGCGGCGAAACTGCTGCGGGATCGGGAGCTGTTCGAACGCTCAGGAGGAGGGGTGACCTTTTCCGGCGGGGAGCCGCTGGCGCAGCCGGAATTTCTCTTCGCCCTGTGCGACAAGCTTCCCGGCATTCATAAAGTTGTCGAAACCAGCGGATTCGCTCCGGAAACGGTCTACCGGGAGATGCTGCGGAAGATCGATCTGATCTACCAGGACTTGAAACATGCGGATCCGGAACGGCATCGGAAGTGGACCGGCCGCGGCAACGCGCCGATTCTGCGCAATTTGGAACAGCTGAAGTCCTCCGGCAGACCGTTTGTGATCCGGATCCCGGTGATCCCGGGCTGCAATGCCGACCCTGCGGAAATGGAAGCGTTCGCCACTCTTCTGGAGGGCGGAGGTAATCTGCAGCAGATACAGCTTCTGCCGTACAATCCGGCGGCGCCCGCCAAATACCGCTCGGTCGGGCGGAAATTCGGCTTCGACCCATCCTCGGCGGCGCCGGTTGACTGGATGAAACTCCGTTCGGTTTTTCTGCAACGCAATCTCCCGTGCGCCGTGTGGTAAAACCGGCGGAATCCCGTATTTTTACGCATATTTCCGGAGAGAGGCGTTTGGAAGAAGCCCTCATCAGGCTCTTTCCGGGTGCATCCGTCTCGGCGATATGCGCGTTTTTCAGAACGTTGTCGAGACGAAAATGCCGTAGGCCGTATCTTCGATCAATCACCGGTTCACCGGTGTTCCTCACGGATGTCGACCTCGAGCTCCCCTGAATTCTCGTCCGCAGGGATTTCCACCAGAAAGACGGTTCCCTCCCCGACCTCGGAGACGGTGCGGAGTCCGTGCGCGAAAGTGACCGGCCGGACAAACTGATCTTCACCGGAGGCGAGTCGGATCAGAAAACGGAACTCCCCTTCGGCTTTCCGATTCAGCCTGAAGAGGAACCGCAGCATGCGCTCCGACTCCTGCAGCCGCACGGAGAAGAACTCGGAATCCAGTCTGACCGGAATTCCGGATTTCTCGTACTCCTCCTTCGTCATCTCGATCAGGAACGGCAAAGGCGGAGGCGCGACGGGCGACGGAAGTTTGCGGAACACGACGAATTCGTATCCGCGCCAGTCCGCGAATGTGACAGGCGCGACCGTCGGATCCTTCAGAAGAGCCGCGTGTATTCTCCCGACATCCTCCTGCTGCGTCTCCAGCAGGTAGTATTCCCCCGGTTCGGCCGGATCCTCCGGAGCCCGGGTCGGATGGTCGAACAGCAGCTGCGCCCGCAGCCGCTGGGTGGCGTGCACCGCCGCGCCGGGAGACAGGGAGGATTTCAGGTAATCCATGACCTCGCGGCATGACGGACGTCGGGCGACCGAGGAGAAAGGATATTTTCCGAGGAACACGCTCTGCCCTGTCAGCAGATAGAGCGCGAATACACAGAAAAGAGTCGCCGGGAATGCCCCGAACAGCCGCCGTCTGTCCCCCGCCGCAAACAGTCTGCCGGCGGCGAAAAGCGCCGCCGTCACCGCCAGACAGTTCAGTTCGACCCCGTACTGGAGCACGGTGTTCTGGAGATAGCGGCTCGACTGCAGGCAAACGCCCGCCAGAAGCGGCAGCCCCGCGAGAAGCAGTTCGGGCGGGCGGCGAAGAAAAAAGAAGAAGAATGGCATAAACAGGAACAGCGCGAATTCCAGATTGTTCGGAGCCAGAAGCGTCGTCCAGAAAGCTCCGGGACGGAGCACCGGCGAAAGCACGACCTCCCAGGGAGCGCTCCCCAGCTGGGAATAGTGGAACATCTGCGTGTAGCTTCCCCCCGGGACAGCGGCCGCGGCCGGAATCGCCCAGTGGCTCAGAATGAAGAACAGCGCGGCCGTCGCCCCTCCGAGCAGCGCCGCGCGCAGGAATTTCTTTTCCGCCGCGAGAACGAGAGCGTAACCGAACCAGAATATCGCCGCAGTCTCCTGTATCCAGAGAGTGAAGACGGCCGTCAGGATCGCCGCCGAACGCCGCTTCCGTTCCCGGAAGATCAGGAAGAGCAGAAAGCAGCTCGGAAACAGATTTATCGGATGAAATCCGTAAAACAGCGACAACGGCTGGTTGCTCACCACGGGGGTGAAGAAAAAGAACACGGCGAACGCCGTCGCCGCCGCAGGCGGCAGCTTCAGCACGCGGCCCAGCAGATACACCAGCGGAACTGCGGAATAGATCATCGCGCTGTTCAGGAGGAAGACGGTTCCGGGAGCGGGAAAGAGACGCAGGGCTCCCGTCATCAGCAGGTTGATCGCTCCGTTCCAGTGTCCGCCCGACACCAGCCAGTCGCGCAGAGTCCCCGCTCCCGAGAAGGCGAGCTTCAGACAGTGCTCGGCGTAGATTCCCCAGTCCGAATAAAAGAGGAAATAGCGTTCGTAGGCGCTCTTCTGAATGTAAAATCCCCACAGACAACCGGCCGCGGCCAGCAGCAGCGAAAAAATCAGTCCCCCTCCGGCCGAAACGGCATGCCTCGGCACGGAAAGCGGCCGTCCGGCGAGCCCGGAACCGTGCCGGTGGAATCCCCAACAGACGAGCGCGATCGCGGCGAGAAGCGCCAGCGGCGTGCCGCCGACCGGAATCAGCAGCAGCAGTCCCGCGCCGACGAGCGGCGCCCATGCACGGGCGGTGCGCCGCAGCGCATCCGCTCCGCCGGAGCTGAGCGGCAATGCAATCAGCAGAAGAAGCGCCGCCGCCGCCGACAGGATCGTTCCCGAGACCGGAACCTCCTGATGATAAAGCACCCGGTTAATCGGATCGTAGGCGGAGAGGCTCCAGAAAAAGTATCGAAACGCAGCAGCAGCAGCAGCGCTTTCGGCGATGAGAAGCGCACATATTCCGATTTTTCCGAATTTGCCCAAACCGGTTCCTCCCGGCTCTTTGCCGTATTGGATCGTCACTCCTGAATCCGGTGCCTCCGTTATTTATCCAGCGTGATGGATTGCTCCCTGACGCCGACCTCGATCCGTCGGGTGCGACGCGAGTCGCGCAGTTCGAGGGCAACCGGTTTCAGAGCACGGATGCGCAGCCCGGTTGCGTGTCCGTCCGACCAGCTCAGGTCAAGAAAGACTCCATTGCGCAGCCGGACGCCGATGAGCTTTCCCTCATTCCAGCCGCAGGGAAGTGCGGGCAGCAGATCGACGATCATGATGCCGTCCTCGGTTCTGCGGTGGCATTGCACGAGCATCTCGACAATCGCGGCGGGAATTCCGAGATTCGCATCGATCTGGAACGGCGGATGAGCCGTGAAAAGGTTCGGATAGATGCCGCCGGCGGCGATGTACTCAATTTTGTCGTCCAGCGTTACCGGACGGAGAATCTCCCGGAGCATGATCCCCGTTTTGCCGCCGTCGCGGAACCGGGCCCACAGCGCGAGACGCCAGCACATCGCCCAGCAGGTGCTGCGCTCCCCCCGCCGCACCAGGGAGATCTTGGCGGCGTCGAACCGCTCCGGATCGCTCTCAGGCGTGAAGAGATCCGCAGGATAGACGCCGTAAAGGTGGGAGATGAAGTTGTGCTGTCTTTCCGCCTCCGCGTAGTCTCCGTCATACTCGAGAAGCTGCCCTTCGCGGCCTATTCCGATGGGCCGCAACCGTGAAAGCGCCCGTTCAAGTTCCGGAATCAGCGGTTCGTCCAGCATGAGAATACGGGCGCAGTCTATGAAATCACGGAACGTCTCCCTGACGAGTTCAAGATCCATGCTCGATCCGCCGCCGCAAACAGCCGCGTCCTCTCCGGCGGCGGGATCCGTGAAGACGTTTTCCGGCGATGTCGAAGGGGATGTCACCAGCTCTCCGCCGGGATTCTCCACGAGAAGGCCAAGCGCGAATTCGGCGTTGCCGCGGAGGATCGGGATCCATTCGCGCAGAAACTCCTCATCCTGGGAATAGCGGAAATATTCCACCAGATGATGACAGAGCCAAAGTCCGGCGACCGGCCAGTATCCGTGCCGTGCACGTTCGCCGCCGGGGACACAGTAGCGCCAGAGATCGCTGTTGTGGTGCAAACACCAGCCCCGGGCATGGTAATACTCCCGCGCGTAAATCCCTCCGGCGTCGGCGACCTCGCGAATGAACCGGAACAGAGGTTCGGCGCATTCAGCGAGATTGGTCGGCAGCGCGGACCAGTAGTTCATCTCCAGATTTATGTTGGTTGTGTAATTGCACCCCCATGGCGCAAGCATGTGCGGATTCCAGATTCCCTGAAGATTCGCCGGCTGGGTCCCCGGACGGCTCGAGGCGATGAGCAGATAGCGTCCGAACTGGTAGAGCAATGCCGCGAGCGCGGGTGAATTCGACTGCGCGTAACGCCGGATCCGTTCATCGGTCGGAAGCGAATCATCCTCCCCGACGGGGAGTTCCAGCCGCGACCGCCGGTAGAGCGGCCGGTATTCGGAGAGGTGGGCGCCGAGCAGCTCGGAATAGGAGAATTCCGCCGCACGGTCAAGATCCGTGCGGCAGCGGTCGGCGGGGAAAAAACCGTCCGGTTCCCTGTTCCATCCGGAAAAATCGCTGCGGATCGCGACGAGGAGCAGAGCCTCTCCCGTTCCGCCGCACCGGATGCAGGCCTGCTCCGCGCGGATGTTCGCATCTTTTGACACGAGTCTGGCGCGGATTTGAAACCGGATCCCCTCTCGTCCCGCTTCGTCCGCCTGCCGGACGACGCCGTTGCGGGCGTGAATCGGGCAGACGCCGTTCAGGAACAGATCGTCTCCATCGCAGCCGCACTCATGTTTGATCCGGGAGTCGAACCGCAGCGTGAAATCGCCGGTGTTGCGGCAGTGCATGACCAGAACCTGATGCGGAGCCGAAACGAACCACTCGCAGACGGTCTCCCCGTTGCGGGTGGTGACAGTTGCACGGTCAAGGTCGAGTTCGCGTCGGTAATCCGCGTTGACGGCGGAATTTTCAAACGCGAGCGTCAGAAAGCCGGCCGGAAGGTAGCCGGAGCTGTCGTGACGCAGCATCCGCCCGGAGATAAAATTATCAGCCTCCAGAAATTTTCTGTCGGACAGCAGCTCGCGTGCTTTTGTAAGGTTCTCATAATAGTCGGGGTCGGGAAATCGGCGGGGACGTCCCGCCCAGAGGGTGTCCTCGTTGAGTTCTGCGGTTTCAACCGAAACGCCGCCGAAAACCATGGCTCCGATGCGGCCGTTCCCGATGGGGAGCGCCTCATTCCAGCACGAGGCCGGCCTCCGGTAGTACAGGAGATGCTGATTGTATTCCATGTCGCCTCCTTCTGGCGTCTTTGCTCTTTCGGCTAGTATAATGGCATCTGCTGTCATTTCCACCCGGGAAACAAGGAATCATCCCCAATTTCGGTTGCCGTCACGAATTCTGCAAGAGAAAGTTTCGCTTGAAAAAGCGCGTCCGGCCTTTACTTTTGATAAAAAGAGACCCGCCGGAAAGTGAATGGGGGGGGACGGCAAATAAACACTATCGGATATGTCTTCATCGCGTTAGCAAAGTCGGGCGCTTTCCGCGAAATCTGGGACAACAGCCGAAGCTTTTTTGAGAGGAATGAACTTATGCTGCTTTTCAGCTTTCTGCTGGCCGGGTATGTAATCGTCAGGGCCGTGCTCCCCTTGCAACTGCATTGGAGCTGGAAAGCGGGATTCGCGGTGCCGGTCGCATTGACGGCATTCAAATTTCACCTGCTGCATTGGTTCGGCGGGCCGCAGTTTTTCGCTCCGGATCTGCCGGCTCCGCTGCTGCTGACGGCGGCGTGGCTGTTCGCCGTGCTGTTTCTCTTCTTCTTTCTGCTGCTGGCGGCGGACCTGGTGCGCGGAGCGCTGCGCCTCCGTCTGCTCTGCCGGAGACGGAAACCGACGTCGCGGTTCCGGCTCATCGGCAACCGGGTAAATCTCTCGCTGCTCCTGCTCGCCGTCGTGCTGGCTATGGCTGGGATCCGCGCCGGAACCGCAGCGCCGACGCTCCGCGAAGTGACGATCCGCATCCCGAAACTGCCGGAGGAGGCCGACGGCATGACCATCGCGCTGCTGGCGGACATCCACGCCGACTCGCTCACGCGGGTCGAGCGGGTGCGACGCATGGTCGACCGAACCAATGCCGCTGAACCCGACCTCGTGGTGCTCGCAGGGGATTTCGTCGACGGCACGGTCGCGGAAACCGGAGCGGAGCTTCTGCCGCTGCGGGATCTCTCCTCGCCTCTCGGGGTTTTCGGAGTTCCCGGCAATCACGAGTATTATTCCGGCTACGGAGAATGGACGGAATTTCTGAAAAGGCTCGGAATCGAACTCCTGGAAAATACGCACAGGGTGCTGCCGAACCGCATCGTTCTTGCCGGAGTCACCGACGCGGCGGCGGCGGGGTTCGGTCTCGAAAAACCGAAGATCGACAAGGCGTTCGCGGAATCTCCGCCAGAGGCGGCGCGGATTCTCATCTCGCATCGGCCGGACCTCGCCGCTGAAGCGGCGGAACGCGGGGTTGCTCTCATGCTTTCGGGACACACGCACGGCGGCATGATCGTCGGAATGGATCGCTTCGTCGCGTGGTTCAACGCGGGATATGTCTCCGGTCTCTACCGCGTCGGCGCGATGCGGCTCTACGTCACGAACGGGGCGGGAATCTGGAACGGCTTCCCGGTGCGGCTCGGGGTGCCGTCGGAGATCACGCTGATCCGGCTCGTGCGGGAGCGCCCTCTGTAAGCGAACGCGGAACTATTTTCCGCACGGCTTCTCCCGGCAGCCCTTGCTGCCGTCGCACTTCTCGCAGATGCCGTTCGGCAGTTCGTTCTTCTCGAAGTAGTCGCGGATGTTCTGAAGCGTGACGCCCGCGATGTTCCGCAACGCCTCGCGCGTGAAGAACGCCTGATGCGAGGTGACGAGCACATTCGGGAAGGTCAGCAGCCGCGCCAGCACATCGTCGATGATCGGCCCGTTCGAGCGGTCCTCGAAAAAGTAGTCGCCCTCCTCCTCGTAGACGTCGAGGCAGGCGCCGCCGATCCGGCCGGTTTTGAGCGCCTCGATGAGCGCCGAAGTGTCGATCAGCTTGCCGCGGCTCGTGTTGATGAGGAATACCCCCGGTTTCATCAGGGCGATCGCCTCGCGGTTGATCAAATAGGTGTTTTCACTGGTCAATGGGCAGTGCAGCGAAATCACGTCGGATTCCCGATAGAGGGTTTCGAGCGGGACGTATTCGATATGGAGCTTTTCCGCCGCGGCCGGGTTCGGAAACTTGTCGTATGCGAGGAGACGAACTTTGTACCCTTGCAGAATCTCCGCGAACACGAGCCCGATCCGGCCGGTGCCGATGACGCCGACGGTTTTGCCGCGCAGATCGGAGCCGATGAGGCCGTTGATCGAGAAGTTGTTCTCCCGCACCCGGTTGTAGGCGCGGTGCAGCGAACGGTTCAGCGTCATGTACATCGCGAGCGCGTACTCGGCGACCGCGCAGGGCGAGTAGCCCGGCACGCGAACGACGGCCAGTTTGCCGTAGGCGGCCGCGAGATCGACGTTGTTGTAGCCGGCGCAGCGCATGGCGATCAACCGGACTTTCCCGCCGGCGAGCGCACGGATCGTCTCTTTGCCGACGTCGTCGTTCACGAAGGCGCAGACCGCGTCGAAGCCGTCGGCCATCTTCGCCGAGGCGGGATTCAGCCTCGTCTCGAAATAGACGAGTTCGAATCCGAAATTTCGGTTTGCCTCGTCGAACGATTTCCGGTCATAAGGCTTAGTGTCAAAAAACGCAACTTTGATCTTCACATCAAGACAACTCCCGGGATTACTGAAAGATCCCGCCCTCCCGGCCCGGTCGGCTTACGACAACCGGAAACCGGGGGGGCAGAAAGCGCATCCCGTGCGAACGGAGGCCGCGCATTCGCCGTCCGCCGACACAGACACGCCCGCGCCCGGACCGGCAGGATTTATTTCTGCACGGCGGTCAGTCTGGCGACAGCCTTGCCGTCTGACTTCAGCAGCAGAGCGCCTTCGGCGACATCGTAGGAATCGACGGCGGCGAGAACGTCCAGAAACGCCCTCTCGTATTCAATTCCTCGTCCGGCCATCATGGTGCAGCCAAGAGAGCCGAACCGCAGTGTCCTGTCGCCTTCGGAAATTTCGACCGGACCGAAATACTGATTGACTCCGGCGCAGCCGTGAACCCTGCCTTCCTTATCGAAAACCAGGGTGATCGGTCTGTCCGGTTTTTCAGCCCCGCCGCCCACGCCGGCAAGCGAGGCGAGATCCAGCTCCCATGCTTGCCCCGTCACCTGGCATTGCACGGCCGACGCGGCGGCGACATCCCTGCCGTCCGTATCGCCGCCGCTCTTGCATCCGCCCTGACTCAGCAGCAAAGCCGCAGTGAAAAGCGCAACGGCGGTTGTCTGTGTCATCTTCATGTGTGACCGATCCTTTCTGAAATGTGTTTGTGTTGAAAGCGCGCACATCTCCGTCGGCTGCGCCGAACTGCGGCTCCGGACGCGGAACCGTTCCCGACGCACCCGTGCCGGCCGCGCGAATCTCCATGCCGACGGACATCTCAGTCCGCATTCGCGAGAGAATCCTCCGGCCTCCGGACATTTAAGATGAACCGCTTTTGTCCCTTTTTCAATCTTTTGCCGCTGACAGGGCGGAATTTGACGGAAAAATCTCTTCTTTTCACAATAAAACGTGCTATAGTTCGTTCCGCCGCCCCATGTCTTTGTCCGGGAAACGAACGACACGATGGATCCGCTTACCAGACTGCATATCCTCTCCGCCGATTCGCGGTACGATCTGGCATGTTCCTGCGGAGAGTCCGAACACCGCCGGCGGACCGGCGACGGCAGCCGCTGGCTGTACCCGGTGCCGCTGGCCGCAGGAGGGCGGGGGTTCGTCTTCAAGACCCTGCTGTCGAACTGCTGCGTCAACGACTGCAGATACTGCCCGCTGCGGGGAGACGCCGACGCCGAGCGCTGTTCTCTCTCCCCCGACGAGGTCGTGCGGCTGTTTCTGCGCCACAACGAACGACAATGGCTGCTCGGACTCTTCCTGAGTTCCGGAGTCTGCGGAACGCCCGATCATACCATGGAGAAACTGATTGCCGCCGCCGAGATCCTGCGGCGTAAACACCGCTACCGCGGTTACATACACCTGAAAATCATTCCCGGCGCATCCGAAGACGCCATGGCGGAGGCGTTGCGCTACGCCAGCGCGGTCTCGCTCAACATCGAAGTGCCCGGACGCCGTTATTTCGAACAGCTTTCCAGAAGTAAGGACTTCGACAGGGACATCATCGCCCCCCTGCGCTATCTGGCGCGGCAAACCGCACGCGGAGGGCCCTACGCCAGAATCCGCTGCACGACCCAGTTCATCGTCGGAGCCGCCGACGAAACTGATCGCGAGATTGTCCGCTACATGGACGGCATCTACAACCGTCTCCGCTTTGAACGCGTCTACTTTTCCGCATACCAGGACGGCACCGGGGCAATCCCCGTTCCCGGAGATCATGATCTGAAACTCGCCGCGGAACGGCGTCTTACCCGCGAGCACCGCCTGTATCAGGTGGACTGGCTGCTGCGCCGCTATCGCTTCTCCCCCGCCGAAATGGAATTCGACGCCGACGGCAATCTGTCTCTGGCCGCGGATCCGAAACAGGTCTGGGCTTCCCGGCATCCGGAATTCTTCCCGGTCAACGTCAACCGCGCCCCGGCCGCAGATCTGCTGCGCGTGCCGGGACTGGGTCCGGTCGCGGTCGACCGCATTGTGGAAGCGCGCGGCGCCCACCGCCTCGACTCTTTGAACAGGCTGCGCATCCCGGGCGCCTACCGCAGAAAAGCGGAGCCGTTTCTCACCTACTAGCGGATCCGCTGTCGCCTGACGCCGTTTCCCGTGAATTCCCGCACCGCACGGTTCATCCTGCGGTCAGCGCTCCGACGCTCCGTTCCTCAGTTCCGCAATCACCGACGCGGCGTCGCGCGATCCCGCGCGGAAGACGCTGGTCCCGGCGACCAGCACGTCCGCCCCGGCCGAACGGGCGATCGGCGCGGTCGCGCAGTCGATGCCTCCGTCGACCTCGATCCGCACCGCCAAGGCCCGTTCCTCGACGGCCGTCCTCAGCTGTCTCAGTTTGGGCATGACGTCCGTCATGAAACGCTGACCTCCGAAACCGGGTTCCACCGTCATCACCAGAACCAGATCCACCAGCTCCAGATACGGCAGCGCCGCCGACGCGGGCGTGCCAGGTTTGATGGCGATCCCGACGCTGCAGCCGGTGTCGCGGATCGCCGCGATCGCCGCCGTCGGGTCGTCGTCGCTTTCCAGATGGAACGTCAGATGATCCGCGCCGGCTGCGGCGAACGCCGCCGCATAACGGGACGGATTGAGGATCATCAGGTGCGTGTCGAAAAACAGATCGCTCCCGCTCCTGAGCGCCGCGATCACCACGGGACCGAAGGAGATGTTGGGCACCATATGCCCGTCCATGACGTCCAAATGCAGCCAGTCCGCGCCGGACGCGGTCACACGACGCACCTCGTCGTCCAGACGCCCGAAATCCGCCGCCAGCAGCGACGGTGCCACCAATGTCCGGCTTTTCGAAAAATCCCGGATGCCGCGTTCTGTTCGCTTTTTCAAAACTCCCCGCCTTTCTCGCCTGCGGCGCACAGTCAGCACAGCAACCGCGCAAGCAGCGCCGGCACCGCCACTTCCGTGCGCAGGACGCGTGGGCCGAACGTGACCGCACGGGCGCCGCACGCGCACATCACCGACACCTCGTATTCCGTAAACCCGCCCTCGGGCCCGATGCACAGCGTCAACGGAGCCGTTGACTGAGTGCACATCTCCCCCGCTCCGGGATGGGCGACGACCGCACGCCGTCCCTCGCAGAGCCCCGGAAGTTCGTCCTCCACGAAAGGCTTGAACCTCCGCCGGAATTCCACCGTCGGCATGACCGTGTCCCCCGACTGCTCCAACGCCAGCAGCAGATTCTCACGCACGGCGTCGTCGCGCAGAGCCGAACTGGACCAGTAGCTTCGTTCAACCTTGGAGGCGTGAATGAACAGGATGCGCTTCACCCCCATTGTCGTCGCGGCGTGCAGCACCTTGCGGAAAGTGTGCGGACGCGGCAGCGCCGCCACCAGGACCGCCGGAAGCGGAGGCGGCGGATCCGACGTCAGACGCAGCTTCAGCCGCAGCCGGCCGGCCGTGCGATCCATGGAAATGAGATCAGCCGTGCCTACCTTCCCGCCCAGCATCCCCACGCGGCAGCGCCCGGAACGTTC
Organism: uncultured Victivallaceae bacterium; assembly: GCA_964402715.1. Taxonomy (GTDB): domain Bacteria; phylum Verrucomicrobiota; class Lentisphaeria; order Victivallales; family Victivallaceae; genus CALXOD01. The sequence goes on along the minus strand of CAYODJ010000016.1, from coordinate 26,220 downwards.
CGACAGCTTCAGCACGTCCAGCACATGCCGGAACCGCCGATCTTCCCCGATGACGGCGACGTCCGGCGTTTCCAGATCGTCAGGCGTGATCAGCAGACGGTTCACCGCACCATGTACACCCATTCACCACGCACGCCGTCATAGCGGCGTCTGACCCGATCGCTGTTCAAAGCGGCCTTGTCCAGCAGTCCGGCGACCTCCACCGCCGAATCCCCCATGCCCGCACGTTCGGCAATTTCGGCGGCGGTGCCGTCCACCGCGCCTAACTTGGCAAGGCTTCCGAACAGGGATCGGCGCAGCTGCAGCACCGCGCCCGCCGCCTTTTTGTAGGCCTGAACACCGGGTTGATGAAACGCGTTGATGTGAATCAATTCGGCGTAAATCGCGACCGCCCGTTCGTAAAGCGCGATCAGCATTCCAAGCTCGGCCGCGCCGACCCGTTCAATCTGAATGGTGATCACCTGACGTCCTTTCCTGCGCAGCGCCGCGCTGAGGCCGGCCATGAATCCGTGCAGATAGTCTCCCATGGAAACGTCGCCCGGCAGCGGCACCGTCATGGCGTCCTGCAGCACCTCGACGAATGTGACGAAGAAGTCGTCCCTGCCGTCGTTGAGCTGCTGAATAAAGGCGTGGGCATCGGTGCCTCCCTTGTTGCCGAACACGCTCAGCCCCTGATGCACCGTCTTGCCGTCCAGATCCAGCTCCTTGCCCAGACTTTCCATGACCAGCTGCTGCAGATAGCGCGAAAGCAGTATCAGCCGGTCGGAATAAGGCACAATCACCATGTTGCGATCTCCCCGGCCGTTGCCGGCGATGTACCACATCGCGGCCAGCATCGCGGCCGGATTGCTCCGGAAGTCGGCGGCGCGTGTCCATTCATCCATTCGGCAGGCGCCGCAGATGAACTCCCTGAAATCTATCCCCGTCAGCGCGGCCGGCAGGTGGCCGACGATGCTCGTCTCGCTGGTGCGCCCGCCAATGGACTCGGACATTTCGAACACGCGCAGCCATTTTTCGCCGCAGGCCTTGCTGTCCAGCGCACTGCCCCTCATGGTGATGGCGGCGGCGTGCCGGGCGAAGTCCAGATGCCGCGCACGATAGAGATCCTCCAGCGCGTCCAGATTGTTTTTCGTCTCCTGCGTGCCGCCGGATTTGGAAATGGTGAGGTGCAGGGTGCGCTCCAGATCCATGACCGCGATCAGGTCGGACAATCCGGCGGAGTCCGTGTTGTCAAGGAAATAGATCTTGAGATACCGGCGGCGGCGTTCGGCCGGAAGTTCGTTCCAGTACGGCCCGTTGAGAGCGAACTGCAGAAGCTGCGGCCCGAGCGCCGAGCCGCCGATGCCGTTGACCACGACCGCGTCGAACCGCTTCCCCGTGCTGCCGGCAAGCGCTCCGCTGTGCACGTCCTCGACAAAGGCTTCCACCGCGTAGAACAGCTCGCTGCGCACATATCCGGCGCGGTCCGTGAAATGGGTCACCCGGCGGTTCTCGTCGGGATTCTTCACTTCCCCCGCCTCCAGCTTCCTCATCTCCCCGGCCGCGTCGGCGAATTTTCCCGACAGCGCGTTCAGATCCTCGTCCGTGAATCTCATGCCGGCGAAATTAACGGCAAACCGTTCTTCCCCGTTTATCAGCGTATACCTGCGATTGCGTTCCGTCCAATCTTTCATTTTTGTCCAGCTTTCTCCGATAGATTGTCAATCTGCTCTTCCAAATATTTCACAACCTCCGCGAAATCCGCACATGCGAAATCCCAACTTTCGTCACGGGGATCCCCGTATCCCCACCGCGCCCAGACCCTGCGCATCCCCGCGCGGCGGCCGGCCTCGAGGTCGGTCCAGTTGTCTCCCACCACCCAGCCGTCCCGGGGCGGCACGCCGAACTGCGTCAGAAGCAGCAGACATCCTTCCGGATCCGGCTTGAGCCGCAGCCTCCCGTCGTCCCCGAGCGTCCTGTCCATGAACCGCAGAAGATCCAGTTTTCGCAGCACCAGTTCCGCAATCGCCCGGGGTTTGTTGGTGACCACGCCCAGACGGAAGCCGCGCCGGCGCAGCCGGCTCAGTCCCTCCGTCACTCCGGGGTACGGCCTGGTATCTTCCGCTGGATGCTCCAGATAATAGTCCCGCGTCATCCGCAGCGCCGCAGCCGCGTCCGCATGCTCCCCCTCGACCGCCCGCCGCACCAGCGACTCCATGCCGCATCCGATCATCCCGGCGATCTCCGCCACCGGGAGAGGATCCAGTGCCAAAGCGGCGCGCGCCGCGTTGACCGCGGCCGCAATGTCCGGCAGCGAATCCACCAGCGTTCCGTCCAGATCAAAGAGAATGCAGCGGTCGCGGGTCATGGCAGACGCTCTCTCCCCCCCGGACTCATGCCGCCGTCTTACACGAACGGCACATGCGTAATCTGCGGCAGCCTGGCGAACGCGTCGATGTCCTGACCGACGAATTCGCCTTTCCGGAAGAAATGCCACCCGCATCCGGCGACCATCGCCGCATTGTCCGTGCAGTACCCGCGTTCAGTCAGATGCAGCCGCACGGCCTCCGGCGTCTGACGGCGGAACCGCTCCCGCAGCACGGAATTGCAGGCGACTCCTCCGCACACGACGATGCCGCGTACATGGAAGTCGTGCGCGGCCAGCAACGTCTTCCCGACCAGCACGTCGACGACGGCCTCTTGAAAACTTGCCGCCGTGTCACGAAGAAGCTCCTGCGGAAAAGTTCCGCCGTTGCGTTCCGTCTCGCGCCGGACATAGTACAGCAGAGCGGTCTTCACGCCGCTGAAACTGAAATCATATCGGTGTTCGTCGGGAAACGCCTTCCCCGGCCGGGCGGTCAGCGGACGCGGAAAATCTATTCTGGCGCTGTCTCCGCCCTCGGCGGCCGCCTGCATCGCCGGTCCGCCCGGATATCCCAGCCCCAGAAGCTTGGACGCCTTGTCCAGAGCCTCCCCCGCAGCGTCGTCCAGCGTGCACCCGAGCTGTCTGGCGTCGCCGCCGGACTCGATCAGCAGCAGCGAGGTATGTCCGCCCGACACAACCAGCGCGAGCAGCGGATATGACTCCGGATCCTCCAGCACGCCGTATCCGGACTCCAGAAAAGCGCCGTAGATGTGCGCGACAAAGTGGTTGACGGCGCAAAGCGGCTTGCCATGTCCCATTGCCAGCCCCTTGGCGAAATTAAGTCCGACCAGCAGCGCCGGAATCAGTCCCGGCCCCTGGGTGACCGCCACTGCGTCCACATCGCTCATGGAGATTCCGGCCGTCTGCAGGGCTTCGGCAAGCACCGGCTTCAAGGCGGTCAGGTGCTCGCGCGCCGCCAGCTCCGGCACCACGCCGCCGTGCGCCGCATGCTTGGCAATCTGCGACGCGACCGCGTTGGACAGCACCTTGTAGCCGTCGCAGACAACGGCCGCCGCAGTCTCGTCGCAGCTGCTTTCAATCCCTAGAATCAGGCTCATAAGAACAGCAACGAAAGTGAAAATCCTCCGGATTCGCCGCCGCTCGGCACGGAATCACGCGCATCCGTCCGTCTCCATCAATATTTCATGTCGGCGTAGCCCACCCAGCCGCCGGCCTTCACCAGCTCCATGTCGAACTCCCCGATGTCGAAAGGATAGACGCGGCGCTCTGCGGAGTTGCCGATGGTGAACGTTCTCCGCTGCAGATCGGTCGTGCATTCCGCCCCCGAAGAGGCGAACACGTCAAAAATCTCGCCGATCGCCCCCGCGTCCAAGGACACCGCCATGCCGCCGCAGTTGAACATGTTCTGACGGAAAATGCGGGCGAAATTCTCCGCGATGACCAGATTGATGCCGTTGCATTCCAGCGTCCACGGAGCATGCTCCCGCGACGATCCGCAGCCGAAATTGGCGCGGGTGACGATGACCGACTTGCCCGCCACGTCACGCTTCGGATCGAACCCCGGCAGAGACAAATCCTCCAGGCAGTACGGACGCAGGGTCTCCTTGGTCAGTTCGGTCAGATACTTCGCGGGGATGATCTCGTCGGTGTTGATGTCCGAACGGTCGAGAAAAAGAATTCTTCCATTGAAGTTTTTCATCGTGCGCAGGTCTCCCGAAATCACTTTTTAAACAGCGGCGAATTGGTGATCACCCCCGCGACGGCGGTCGCGGCCGCAGTCGCCGGACTCATCAGATGAACCATGCCGCCGCGCCCCATGCGCCCGTTGAAATTGCGATTGGTGGTCGAGGCGCACACTTCTCCGTCGGCCAGAACGCCGTTGCTCATTCCCAGACAGGCTCCGCAGGTGGGATTCGTCACGCAGAAACCTGCGTCCATGAAAATCTTGATCAATCCCTCCTCCAGCGCCTGGGAATAAATCTTCGGAGTCGCGGGCGACACAATGCCGCGCACGCCCGGATGAATCCTGCGCCCGGCCAGAACCTCCGCCGCGATGCGCAAATCCCCCAGCCGTCCGTTGGTGCAGGATCCGATGTAAACCTGATTGACCGGCGTGCCGGACATTTCGCTTACATTCTTCACCTGATCCGGCTTGTAGCCGTACGTCGTCTGCGGCTCCAGGGCGTCGACGTTCAGATCGATGACCGCGGAATATTCAGCATCGGCGTCCGGACGCCATCTGGAATATTCCGTCAGCGCGGCCTCTCTGTCGGTGAAATCCTCCCGGATGAACGGCCACAGGTACTCCACCGTCGTCATGTCCGGATAGCAGACGCCGCAGGTGGCGCCGGCCTCGACCGCCATGTTGCACAGCGTCATGCGCGAATCCATATCCAGCGCGTCGACCACCGGCCCCGCGAATTCTATGACCTTGTCCGTCGCTCCGCCGACCGACAATTTCTTGATCACCGCCAGTATGACGTCCTTGGCGAACACTCCCGGACGGAGCCTGCCGGAAATCCTGATCTGAATGGTCTCCGGATCGCGCATGGCGCAGACGCCCTTGAGAATGCCCACCTCCAGATCGGTGGTTCCCACTCCGGCGGCGAAAGCTCCGAAAGCTCCGTGCGTGCACGTGTGAGAATCCCCCATGATGATGACGAAACCGGGCCGCACAAAGCCTTTCTCCGGAAAAATTGCGTGACAGACCCCGTTCCGGCCGACGTCGAAGAAATCACGGACTCCGTGACGATGCGCCCATTCCCGCAGTGTCTTGCCCTGCTCGGCGGTCTTGGAGTCCTTGGCCGGAGTCACGTGATCGATCACCGCCTTGATGCGGGACGGATCGAAAACCCGGTCCTTGCCTTTCGCCGCAAGATCGTTCAGCGCAATCGGCGTGGTGATCTCATGACAGAACACCCGATCCAGCGACAGCACCGCGACGCCCGGGGCCGGCGTGTCGACGCGGTGGGCGTCGAAAATTTTCTGCACCAATGTCTTTCCCATTCGTCAGACAACCTCCTGCATTACGAACCGCATCATTTTAGCCACACAAGGAACGCGGACGGATTCCGGGTCGGACAGCCGTCACTCCTCCGGATCGCCGACGGTGAAATGCACCAGAAGCAGAAGCGCCGTCAGGATTCCCGCGGCGTACAGCGCCGGATTGTCGACCGCCCAGAATGACCACGGCTCCGGAGGCGCGGACATCGGTTCGCTCCATCGGTAGATGGAACGCGACAACTGATCGGAGACCAGCCGCACCGCCGACATCGCCAGCAGCATCCCGGCCAGAGGCCAGACGGCATGAAAACGCCCTGCGGCGACGTTCGACAGCGCCGTCATGGGCGTCATGGCGCACAGCACCATGCCGACGCCGGTGAACACGCCGCCCAGAAGAGAGCCCCAGAAGTAGGACGGCCTCACCCTCACCTCCGCCAGACCGATCCGTCTGGCGCAGAAGAAGAGCACCGTCCCCGCCGCAAGCGTCAGCAGCATCGTTTTGATGATGCGGCCGTTGCGCAGCCTCATCGCGTCCAGCAGACTGTTCGTCCACGTCAGATCGCTCTTGATGAAAGCGAATCCGAACGCCATCCCGACAATGATCGCGGCCGCGAGCTTGTAATTATCCGAGAGATCGAGCGGATGCATGACTTCTACTTTCCTTTCGCCGCGCTTTTTCTAGGCTCCCCGTGACCGGCAGCCGGCTTGCCGGACGCTCCTCCCTCGCCGCGCCGTTCAAGCAGAATCGCCAGGGCGCAGCCGGTCACGGACATGGCGATTAAAAACACCCACGCGCCGCCGGAAAGCTGCACTGCGGCGGCCAGCTGACCGAACACCGAATCCCCGGCAAGCTGAATGCCGAGCATCGTCAGAAAACCGCCGAGCATGCCGCAGCCCACAGTGCGCAGAATCTTCACCGTGAAGGACCCGTCCCCGTCGGACATGAACTCCGGTTTGAACTTGTTCCCCACCACCGCGCCGACCAGGGAGCCCACGAACAGACCGATCAGCAGCCCGAGCTGCCAGTCCAGAGGGGGCGGCTCGCCCATGCTCCGATCCATCACCGTGTCGCCGCAATACTCGGTGACCACCGTCATCGCGTCCCCCAGACCGATCACATCGTCGAAAACATAGAAAGAGAGCACCATCATCAGCGCCAGAAGCGTTCCGCTGATGTAAAAAGGCCATTTAGCGGTAAGCAGATTCATAACCTAAACCTCGCCGTCCCTCCGTCCCATGCGCCGGCCGCATTAGCCGCCGTCAATCCACGATCCGGCGCGGACCGCCTGCGGCGTCCCGGACACCCTCGGGAGTAATATACTACCGCATCCGCCGAGACTCAAGCTCTCCGGAGGCCAGAGCGAAAATTTCCGAAATCTCAGGGGTGTCCGGCAGATGGCGCAGCAGCCGTCCAAGGTAGTTCCGACGTATGAATTCGACGCATGTATGACGGCAGTTCAAATCATACACCCATCCCATTTTCGAGGCGACGAAATCCGCGGCGGTGTGAAAATCGCGGTGTCTCGGCGACTGCCTGCGCAGCAGACAGTCACGGACTTCCGGCGTCAGCCTGTCTCCGTCCGTCAGATTCCAGATGACGTCGCCGTTGTCGGCGCGATCCAGATATCCGAGAAGAATCGGCAGAATGTCCAGCTTGTCCGCGTCCCGCACCACCATCGCCACCTGTCGCGCCTCGCCCCCGAGCTGTCTCGGAATGGCGACCGCGTTGTGACAGCGCACTGCGGCCAGGATCATGCCCCGCTCGGCGGGAATGCTGCTCAGACGCGGACCGGATTTCACCAGCAGCCGCGCACCCAGGGCTCCGTGATCGACGCTTTCGTCGTCGTTGAACGTCCGGAACCGTCGGAACTGCTCGAAGCGTCCGATGTCGTGCAGCATCGCCGCCGTGTCGATCAGCCGCGAAACCGTCGGCGGGAGATGCTCGGCGGCGGCTATCGACATCGCCTCGCGCCGCACACGGAACGAGTGCTCTATCTTCAACCGGATCGACCTGTCGAAATCGTCCTCGCCGTTCAGAAAACCCTCGGCGTAACGGCTGAACCATGCACCGAGCTCATCCTTCTCTTCCGTCATGAACATCCCTTGTCCGTTTCATTGCCGCCGCCGGATCAGTCCGTCCCGCCGGAAAACATTTTCACCAGCAGATTCACTGCGGACTCGGTGTCCACGGAAACGGATCCCTCGGACGGCGCCGCAGCCGATCCCGTCCCCGCCGGAAGCCCCAAATCAGCCGCCAGACGCAGATTGGCGAGGCGCAGCGCCAGTTCCGAACGCTCGTGCCGCAGTCTGGAGTCCGTGCCGGATCCGGACGCCGCCGATGCCGACTCCGACTCCTTCCGGCATCGCGACACCTCCGCACGATCCAGCGTCAGCTGCAGATCCACCGCCATCGCGGCCAGAACGTAACGCGTCGCCGGCGCCGTGCGCCGCTCCGCCGCCTCACGCTCCTCCAGCCGGCGCGGCAGACGCAGCATCATCCCCACGCAACGCCAGCCGTGCAGAACCGGATCCTCCTCTCCCGGCAGCATCGATTTCTTCAACTTCCTGGCGGCCGCCGCCAACTCCCCGGGAGGCACCGGCGTGTCCGCGAACTCCGGACGCAGTGAAAGCGCCAGTTCCAGCTGCACCGCCGCAGGCGTTTCAACCATCGGAATTTCCGCCCGTGACAGATCCAGGTCCGCCTCCGCCTCCGCACCGATCAGAGTGCGGATCTCGACATATTTCTCCGACAGTGCGCGCCGCACCTGCGGCAATTCACGCTCGCATGTTTTCGCCGCCGCGACGTCGGATCGCCCGCTCTGCAGCATTGCCAGCTGATCCTTGAGCGAGGACAGCTCGGCGGCCGCCTCGTCGCACTCCAGTTCAAGCTGCCGCATGCATCTGGCGCGCGCCAGACTCGCCCCCGTCTCCGTTCCCGGCGTCAGCAGCTGACGCTGATACGCCAGAGCCTGCTCCAGAGCCAGACGCACCGACGAGGAGGCTCGCTCCGCGTCCCCGCCGCCAGGGCCATGTTCCCGAATCCGTCCCGGCACGGACAGAAGCAGACTCTGATCGGCGTATTCCCGCCTGAGCCGCTGCATAAGCTCGTCCACACGCACATCCAGCAGATTCCGCCCGGCGAGCTCCCTGACCCGCTCCGCGGACAGAACGCACCTCCCGCAGGCTGCGCCTCCGTCCCCGCCGACGCTATGCCGGCAGCCCGACAGACACAGCGCGATCGCCGTCGGAATCCACAACCAAACAGGACAGAAACCCATTTACCCCTTCACCCGTGCTTCCGGATCACTTCAGCAGCATGCAGTCCCCGTAGCTGTAGAAACGCATGCGCTCCCGCACCGCCAGCGCGTAGGCGGCCAGCACCTTTTCTCGATCCGCAAACGTGGACACCAGCATCAGGAGCGTGCTCCTGGGCAGGTGAAAATTGGTCAGCAGCCGATCCACCGCCTTCGGACGGCGCGGCGGATGCAGAAACAGCTCGGTGCGGCCGCTCCCCGGCACGACGGAGCCGTCGTCCCGTGCGCAGCTCTCCAGAACCCGGACCGTGGTGGTGCCCACGGCCATCACCCGTTTCCCGCGTGCATGGGCCTCGTTGATCAACGAGGCCGTCTCTTCGGGCAGATGATATTCCTCCGCATGCATCCTGTGCAGTCGGATGTTCTCCACTGAAACCGGCTTGAAAGTCCCCGGTCCGACATGGAGAGTGACCATCGCAATCCGGACGCCCCTGCCTCGGAGCTCTTCAAGTATTTCCGGCGTGAAGTGCAGTCCGGCGGTCGGAGCGGCGACGGCTCCGGGATGTCTGGCGAAGACCGTCTGATACCTTTCCGAATCGGCGCATTCATCCCCCCGGCGGATGTACGGCGGCAAAGGGACATGCCCGTACCGCCGCTGCAGCGCTTCCGGATCGCCCTGAAAAAATTCTATCTCGAAAAGATCGCCGTCGCGGCGGCCCAGCACCGAAAACCCGTCGCCGTCGTCGTTGAGCGCACCGTCGTGTTTCAGCAGAACCGCCCGCGTCCCGGGCGCCGCCCTCCTGCCCGGTTTGAGCAGAGCGCTCCATCTCCGTCCCGACGGATCGGACGGAGCGACCAGCAGCAGTTCAAAACGCGCCCCGCCGGACAGACCGTCCCTGCGGGCGTACATGCGGCCGCGCAGAACTCTGGTGTCGTTGCAGACCAGAACGTCGTCCGGCGCGAGATAGTCGACGACGTCGCGGAACGGATGAATCTCCGCAGCGCCTGAAACCCGATCCACCACCAGCATGCGGGAACCGTCGCGCCGTTCAGCGGGACGCTGAGCTATCAGTTCCTCCGGCAGGTCATAGTCGAACAGCGACGTGCTGAGCGTTGCATCCACTTTCACCGCCCCTGACGCTTCATCTGTTCACGGAAACGGCGCAGTGTCGCAAATTCCTCCGGAGTCAGGCTGTTGACGCCGTACTCGGAAATTTTGTCCAGAAGCTGATCCACATCCCGCTGAGACGCCCGGAAGCATCCGTCCCCGGCGCTGTCCGGCCCGGAACGGGGCCGTGCGCTCCGGCCCCCACCCGCCGATCTCCCGGCCGTCATGAAACTCCGCAGCGGATCCCAGGCGATCGGAAGGTCGCGCAGAAGCTTCAGATAACAGTAGCCGGCGAGAAATCCGCCCAGATGCGCCAGATGCGCCACCTGCCCCTGCATGCCGGCCAGCTGACTGACAATCTCGATGATGGTGAAACAGACCACCATGGTGCTGGTCTTGATGGGGAACATGGGCATGAGCATCAGCACGAAACGCCGATCGGGTTCGAGCATGGCGGCGGCGATGGTGACCGCGTAGACCGCCCCGCTGGCGCCCAGCAGAGCGTAGCCGCTGTTCCAATTGAACGCCAGGAACAGCAGATTCCCGAAAACTCCGCCAATCAGGTAGAGCCACAGCATCCGCCGCGGACTCAGATGCGGCGCGACCAATGCGCCGAAGATGTACAGTCCCCACATGTTCAGGAGGATATGGAAAAAGTCCATGTGCAGGAACGCCGCCGTGACCACACGGTAGAACTGTCCGTTCCTGACTCCGTCGGACGTGAGCAGCAACTTTTCTCCCAGCTGGTGCGGCGCCATGCCCGACAGGACGAAGACCGCGACATTGGCGGCGATCAGATACCACAGCATGCTCATGCCGTCTCCGGATCGTCCCGGAGATGAAAACGGGTATGACCCGCGCATATAGGAACGGTCGAAAAGTCCCATAAGCCTCCTCGTGTCGATTACCTTCTGCCGCCGCCGAACCGAAAAGGCAATATAGCATGACGGCGGTGTTTATTCCAGTCGGCGCGTGTCTCCCTTGTCGGCGGCGCGCAGCCGTGCGGCGATGCTGCGATTCAGCTGTCTCACCATCGCGTCCGAAGCGTCCTCGCAAAGACGCGCCGGCTCGGCGCGGAACGCGTCGGAAATCCAACGCCAGACAGGGTGTCTGCGTCTGCGCATCTCCTCGTACTCGCGCCGGACCATGGTCATTTCAAGCCTCGGAATCCGCATCATGCCCAGCGCCAGCGCCGTGCGGTATTCGCGGCACGCCTGCCGGTAGCGCCGGCGCGCGCCGAAAGCCCGGGCCATGAAGACACGGTAAAGAATGTTCCCGGGGGAGCGGCCCACCGCGTAACGGAAACAACGTTCCGCCGAACGCATCCGACCGTGAGCGAAATGATCTTTCCCCTCGCGGAACGTGACGAACACCTCAGTTTTGGTCAAGTCGGCCATCAGTGTCGCCAGCGACGTCTCCGGAGGAGCGTTGTTGCCGACGATCAGCTCCTCCAGAATGTCGTCGGCCTCCGTTCCAAGCAGCGCATGCCGATCGCGCGCCTCCTGCGCCGTCGGCAGGATCTTCGAATCATACCGCCGCCTCAGTTCCGGATTGGACAACGTGTTGAAAGCCGCGACCAGCCTCTTGAACTCCTCGGTCTTGACGGCGGAATTGCCGAACAGATCGGGATGACAGAGCTTCGCCCGTGCGTAGTAGGCCTTCTTGAGCGCGGCGAAATCGCAGTTGACCGCCACTCCCAGCAAATCGTAGAGCGTATCTGCCATAACCCTGAGCTCCGCCGCCCGGAGCCGTCAGACGGATCGTTCCTCCCCCGGCCGGCGCGAATCCGCGGCGCGATCACGCGCGGGGGTGGAACTTTCTGTGAATCGAGACAAGACGCGACTTGTCGACATGGGTGTAGATTTCCGTGGTCGAAATATCGGAGTGACCCAGCATCTCCTGAATGACGCGCAAATCGGCCCCGTTTTCCAGCAGGTGGCTGGCAAACGAGTGCCGCAGCGTATGCGGATGGACATTCTTGGAGATGCCGGCCCGCAGCGCCGCGTCCTTGACGATTCCCCAGATCCGCTCGCGGTCGAGGCGGCGGCCGTTCCTGGAGAGAAACAGTTCGGCGGCCCTCGGATTCTTCTCGGCCAGCTCCGGCCGGGCCGACTGCAGATAACGCCGGATCAGCTGCAGGGCGATTTTTCCCACCGGAACCACCCGGGTCTTCGATCCCTTGCCGACGACCCTGACGATCTCCACGTCGAAATCCACCGCCGAAATGGGCAGTGCGGCGACCTCGGACACCCGCAGTCCCGATGAGTACAGAAGTTCCATGATCGTGCGGTTTCGCAGTTCGAGCGCATCGCCGGAGCGATCCGAAAAGACTCCAATCAGGGCGGTGACCTCGTCCGCCGACAGAAAATCCGGCAGAATGCGCCACAGCTTCGGGGAGTCCATCACCCTGCTCTCGTCGCGCGGAAGCAGCTTCTCGTCGGCGAGGAAACGGAACAGCAGTTTGATCGACACCAGACGCCTGGCAACCGTCGCGGTCTCCAGACCGGCGTCGCGACAATCGCCGAGATATTCGACGAGCATTGTCCTGTCAACGTCGGAAAACGATTTCACGCCTCTGGTCTGCAGATAGTCTATGACGTCCTCAAGATCCGACTGGTATGCATCCACCGAATTCCTGGCCAGCCCCCGCTCGGACACCAGATACTGCAGGAAATGTTTCAAATTCTGTTCCATCATGATTGGCAAAAAACCCCGCTTTGCAGTATTATAGCACGGAATCGCCGCATGTGAAAACGGAAAGGATCTTATCATGCCCGGGAAAATCGCCATGTTGTTCGCCGAAGGCTTTGAAGAAGCGGAAGCGGTCATTGTCGCCGACGTGCTGCGCCGATTGCACTTCGAGGTGGAGTTTCTCGCCGCGGACAACCGTCAGGAGACGACAGGCTCCCACGGCATCACGATAAGGACGGAGAGGACCCTCGCGTCCGCCTGTCCCGAAAATTACGCCGCCGTGGTGCTGCCAGGGGGGATGCCCGGCAGCTCCAACCTTCGCGACAATCCGGCGGTGATCACGTTTCTGCAGGCCGTCCACCAAGGCGGAGGAGTCGTGGCGGCAATCTGCGCCGCTCCCATCGTGCTCGCCAAGGCGGGTCTGCTTGAACACTGCCGGTTCACGGCCTGTCCGGGATTCGAGTCGGAATTCGGCGCCCGAAAGCCCAGTGGACATCCGACCGAACGCGGCAACCGCGTCGTGACCGGCCGCGGCCCGGGAGCCGCCTTCCGGTTCGCGGCGGAGGTCGCGGCCATACTCGGCAGGGGAGAGGACGCCGATCGGCTGTTCGAAACCATGCAGGTGGAGCGGTAAAACTCGTCTCCGACGCCGATCCTGAAACACGCCGCAGTCCCCGCCGCCCGGCGCGTCCGAATCGCTTCGGCGCGGGGCAGGGAACTCCGTGCGCCGCCGGCATGATCGGCGTCGCCCTCAATCAACCGTGCATCATAGTATGACGTCCTGTTTCGAAATCATCGGGCGCTGCCCCGGAACCGGAGCGCGCCGCGGCCGCCTGACGACCAGGCACGGCGTCGTGGAAACACCGGTGTTCATGCCGGTCGGAACCCGCGGCACAGTCAAAACCATGACCCCGATGGAGCTGGAAAACCTGGGGGCGGAGATCATCCTCGGCAACACCTACCACCTGTTTCTCCGCCCCGGTTTGAAAATCATAGGACAGTCCGGCGGATTGCACCGGTTCTGCGGCTGGAACCGCGCACTCCTGACGGACAGCGGTGGATTCCAGGTGTTCAGCCTGGCGAAACTGCGGAAAATCATGCCGGACGGGGTGCGCTTCGCGTCGCACATCGACGGCAGCCGCTTCTTTTTGGGGCCGGTGGAATCAATGCACATTCAGAAAGTGCTGGACTCCGACATCGTCATGGCGTTTGACGAGTGCACGCCCTACCCCGCGACCCGTGCGCAGGCCGAGAAATCCCTTTCCACCACCCTGCGCTGGGAACGCATGTCTTTTGAACAGGAGCTGCATCCCGGTCAGCTGCGCTTCGGCATCATCCAGGGATCGCTGTACCGCGATCTGAGGCTCCATGCGGTGCAGGAGCTGTCACTGATTGATTTCGACGGATATGCAATCGGCGGTCTTTCGGTCGGAGAACCGGAGGAGGCGATGTTCGAATGCCTGGACTACACCGCCGCCGCCATGCCGGAGAGCAAGCCCCGCTATCTGATGGGCGTCGGTGCCCCGGGACAAATCGTGGAAGCCGTGGCGCGGGGAGTGGACATGTTCGACTGCGTCATGCCGACCCGTCTGGGCCGGCACGGCAGCGCCTTCGTCGGAGCGACCACCATCCCCGTCAAAGCCGGCCGCTATGCCGATGATCCGACCCCCATCGATCCGTCATGCGGATGCTACGCCTGCAGAAACTTCACCAAAGCCTACATCCGTCACCTGTTCAACGTCGGGGAAATCCTCGGCGTGCGACTGGTGACGCTGCACAACATCCACTATTTCCTGACGCTGATGCGCCAAATCCGAACGAGCATCGAAAACGGCACCTTCCCTGAACTGCGCCGGAGATTCGCCTCCCTGCGGGGGGAGGCGGACGGTTCCCGAACCGACCCCGGCGGCGGCGTCCCGCTCCCTCCGCCCGTTTCTCAGAAGTGATATCTCACCCGCATGTCCGGCAGCGTTTCGGAGACGATTTTCCGCAGCTCCTTCGCCGAACGCCGCATCATCAGCTCCTGGCGGATATACTCACGTGCCTCTTCCAGAGAATAATACCCGGCCGGAATGCGGCGGACCGCCCGCATCAGCACATAACCGGAAGGCAGCTCCACCATCTTGCTCACTTCCCCCTCCTTCAACGACGCTCCGATCCGCCCGACGACATCTTCAGGGACGGCGGCTTCCACCCGCTCCGGCGTGGCCGCCGCAACCCGACCGAACTCCTCCCCCTGAAGCACCCTGGCCTCCGCCGCGATCATGGCCTCCCGCCCCGCCGGAGTCGGTGCCGTGCGCAGCACTTCCGCCTGAAGCGATGCGGGCCGGCGAAACCACTCCTGATGTTCCCGGTAGAAATCCTCTATCTCCGCGTCCGAGACACTCAACGCGCCGGGAGATGTCTGAAGCAGATACCACTGGACGGCCAGCCGCATCTGCATCTCCGGATCGGCGGCCGTCTTCCTCATCTCCGAATCGGACGGACGCTTCATTTTCTCGGGCAGGGCTCGATACATCCGCCGCAGGCATGCGTACGCCGTGTCAAAAGACGGCCGGAAGCCCGCCTTCCGAAGACGGCGGTCAATAGCAATCCGGCACAGCTCCTCGTCCGCCGCCCGGCGCAGCAGATCGCGGAAGTCGGCGGAGTCCTCACTGACCGCCGGTCGCTTCAGGCGCACCAGCTCCGTCGCGCGAGCCCTGGTTATCCGCCCCCCGTCGAAGGACACCAGAACCTCCGGCAGGCCATCAGCCGCCGTAGACACCGGATGCACAAGAGCGATCAGAAGACAGAATTGCAGTTTGAAAAAGGTTGTTCTCATCCGGACCGCCGGCAATTTCCAATCTTCGGAGGGGGACGGTCACTGCCGTACGGCGACGCCGTCATCGGAAGCGTCGGAAGACTTCCCCGCCGACGCGTTCTCCGTGTCCGCGCCCGTCCGATTCACGTGCGCGGCGGCTTCGGCGCGGCCGCGTTCGTCGGCGATTTCCAGATCCAGCGCCTCGCGGCGTCGCGCCAGTTCCGCAGTCAGCTCCCCGTGATTCACCTGCTCCGCAGTGCGCTCCAGAGCCAGCAGTGCCGCATTCCTCTCGGACAAACCGGACGCGTTCTCGTACGACCGCACCGCGTCCTGAAGCACGGCCAGAAGCCGCAGCCGACGGATTTCCTGTCCGATCCTTCCATAAAACGGCATCCCCCTGCGCCCCTCCTCCAATACCGCAATCGCTTCATCCAGACGGCCTGAATCAAGAAGTTTCTGCGCCTTTCCAATCAAGGCGTTCCCCCTCTGCGTGTCCATAATCGTGATCAGATATGTGTTCTCCGGATCCAGCGCCTGCAATTTCTTGGCCTGCTCGGCGGCGGCTGCGCCGTCGCCGCTGTCCATGCTGTGAAACATGCGGATCACCAAATGCACCCACTCCATGCGCAGATCCGCGTCCCCTCCGTCCTCGCGGGCGCATCCGCACAGCAGCAGACAGCAAACAACTGAAGCCAGTATTCTCATGCCGTCTAAAATAGCCTTTTTTTCCCCAAATGAAAGACCGTCCCGCTTTCTTTTTCGCATTCGCGGTCTATCTTTACTATGCGCTGCGCCTGTCGGCGGCGGCGCTCCGTGTGCGGCGAAGCGCCCCCCGCAGCCGCCGTCGTGCGTAATCCGCGGAACGTGCCGCGTCCGACGGCGGAACGTGTAATCTTTCCTCACAGGATGACGACACCGTGAACGAACTTCATATACTGAACACCCTGCTGCCGGATCTGCCGAGAAATGAATCCGTAATCGTCGGAGCCGGCGACGACTGCGCCGTACTCGACGCGGGCGGCGGCAGAAAACTGCTCGCGGCCGTCGATCAGCTGATTGGCGACGTCCATTATTACGCGGATCGAACCGCGCCCGAAAGCGCCGGGGCGAAACTGGTGAAGCGCAATCTGAGCGACATCGCCGCCATGGGCGGACTCCCGCGCTGGGCCCTATTGACGCTGGCCGTCAACGGACGCGACGACGACTGGCTGCTGAGGTTCTCTCATGCCGTGGCTGCGGAAGCGGCCTCCTACGGAGTGATGCTGGTGGGCGGCGATTTGGCTGCGATGCCGCCGTCGTGCCGCGGGGAGGTCGCGGCCCTGACCATCATCGGAGAAACACCGCCCGACGGCTCGGTCCTGCTCCGCTGCGGAGCGTCTCCCGGAGACGAACTATGGGTGACCGGCACGCTGGGGAATTCACTGGGCAGCGGTCATCACCTGCGTTTCCGTCCCCGTCTGGAGGAAGGACGGTTTCTGACGGAGCACAGAATTTCACGCTGCGCGATCGACATCAGCGACGGACTGCTGCTCGACGCCGCACGCGTGGCGGAGTCTTCCGGAGTCTGCATGCGGATCGACGCGTCCCTGTTGCCGCTGCGCCGGGGGGCGCACGCGTCGGACGCTCTTTCCGACGGAGAGGATTATGAACTGCTTTTTTCCGTCCCTCACCGTCTCGGCGCGTCGCTGTCCGCGTCCTGGCCGGGATGTCTCGCCCCCGTCACCAGAATCGGAAGCGTCATGGCGCGGAGAGACGGCCTGAAAGTGTGCGACGCGGACGGCAACGACTGGTTCAAGCAGGAGAAAACCGGATATGTACACCAATAAGCGCGTCAGTCATTCCGAGCAGGACACCGAAAATTTCGCTGCCGAAACGGCGGCCGCGCATCCCCACGGCGCCGTCATCGCCGTTTTCGGCGATCTCGGCGCCGGCAAAACCGTGTTCGCCCGCGGATTCGCCAGAGCTCTGGGAATCACCGAACCCGTGTCCAGTCCGACTTACACCATCATCCAGGAGTATCCGCGCCCTCAAGGCGGATGGTTTTATCATCTGGATCTCTATCGAATTCCGGATTCCGCGTCCGCCCTGGCTTTCGGTGTCGACGAGTATCTGAAAGGAGACGGCAGCTACTCGCTGATTGAATGGCCGGAACGCATCATCGACATCCTGCCCGCCGACACTCTGCACATAACCATCCGCCATCTGCCGGTGAAAGACGCCCGTGAAATCATCGTCGGCTGAAACAGGAATCCGGCGAGTTCACCTGCCGTCATCCTTTTTCAGACTTCGCAGATGCTCCCGCAGAATCCGCCGCAGCTCCTGAATGGCCGGCGGCTGCTGCTGCACGCTGTGTCCGGACTTCACCACCAGTTCGCTGGCGGCTCCGTCCAGATGCGAACTGGAATACGGCACAATGCCGTCGCTGCCGCCCGGAGTCAGCCCTCTCTCGGTATTGCCGATGATGGAATGGTACGGAAGCCCCTCCTTCCACGGCAGTGCGTTCAGCAGCGTCAACGTGTCGTCATCCGGCCCCAGGTTGTCGATGCCGGTGGAGACGCGCCGCTGCCTCTCGCGCATGTCGTTCCGCCTGTGCATCACCGTCGAGTCCACGACGGCATGCGAGACATTAACTATCTGGTGCGGCAGTTCAATCAATGCGGCTCCCCAACGTCCGATCCACGACGTCGCCAGATCCGCGCCCCTGTGGGGCACCGCCATGAACACGACTCTTCTGATGTAGGGCCGCGCCGTGAACAGCAGAATCTCGTCAAGCAGACGACGGTCGTCCTGTCCAAGCTCCGTCTCCAGTTCGCTCAGTTTCACGCCGAAAACACGCTCAAGACTGTCACGATCCGAAGTCGTGACCAGCGCCCGCGTCAGCAGTCCGCCCATGCTGTGCCCCACCACCACCATGTCCTGAAGGTGATTGTCCTCCCCCTTGCCGCCGTTCCGCTGCACCGCGCGATCCAGTTCCCTGCGCAGCAGGTGAGCCGAGTAAAGCACCGGATTGCCGCTGGAGTAGGAAAAACCCCAGAACTGGAAGTTCCGGCGGATCACCGGATCGTTCTGCAGCGTGTTGACCATCTGCACCCAGGTCAGTGCATTGGACATGAGTCCGTGCACGAACACCACCGGAATGCGTTTCGGATCATACGGCTGCAGCAGGTACAGACCCTGCATCTCCTGTGTCGACATCGGGTTCAGCATGTAGGAGAAGTATCCGAAAAGCGGCGGCTTTCTGGTCACATAAGCAATCGGAGTCGAGAAATCCAGCTCCAGCGGCACGCTGTTCCCCCGATCGCCGATGGTCACCGTCTCCCGATCCAGCGTTCCGTAGCCGCACAGCTGCGCGGTGAAACGCATCGGCGAATTCGGATCACGCTCGAAGCGGATGATCAGCGTCGCCGGCAGACTTTGCCCGAACAGGATTTTCTGCCCCCGCACACGGACTCCGTCCTTTAATTTGCAGATCAGAGGCACGCCGAGTCCGAAACGGTAACTGACGTGCGTCAGGTTGCACGGACGATAGTCCGCGCACAGCAGCAACGATTCAATGTCCTGCTCCGGCAGCGGCAGCTCCAGTTTCGGCTTGGAAAAACGAACCTGCCGCCCGGTCAAGGTGGTGAGCTGGAACGCCGAATGCAGAACCAGATCACGCTCGCTCAGATATGCGAACAGGTGCGTCAGCGCCGTATTGTAGTGACGGATGACGAGCAGCCGCTGCGGACAGTACGGATCCTCCTGCGGGCGGTCTATTTCGGTCAGGTACTCATAGCAGTACTGCAGCGTCGACAACTGCGCCGACGCCGCCAGATCCGGATTCGTCGTCTCCCTGCCGATGTTCTGAGCCATGTCCACCATCGCGGCGAGAATCTCCGGATCCTTCCCGTGCCGGTACATCTGCTCCAGCTTCTGAAGGATTTCGCCGGGAGCGCTTTCAAATTCATCTCTGAGCATCCAATCGGCGAGCAGATTGACGGACGCCGCCCCCAGCCCTCCGCCGGTGTCCAGAACGCCGTAGTCGTCGCGCCCCGATTCGCCGACCTCGCGGATCAGCACGTCGCCGCCGCCGCACCCCGCCGCCGTCAGCATCATGCCGGCGACGAAACCGCACCACCAGAATCTGATTCCCGTCATGATCACATATCCGTTTTTTCGCCGCCTGAACGATCAAGACAATGATATATCTGCGGCACCAAATATTTAAGCACCGCCGCTGCCGGAATCGCGAGAATCATGCCCGACACCCCCGCGAAAATCGCCCCCAGCAGCACCACGATTATGGTTTCCAGCGTGCTCAGTCCGAGCGATTCTCCGATGACCGCCGGATAAAGAATGAACTGCTCGATCACGCCGTTATAGACCATATAAACGCCGACAATCCCGCATATCTGCAGCACGCCGGCCGCGTCGCCGTCCACCGTCAGCGTAACCAGCACCGTCGCCGTCGCACTGGCAACCGGTCCGATGTAGGGCAGGAGAATGCCGCATCCCGCAAGCGGCCCCAGAACGAAGAAATACGGCACCTGCAGAAAATAAAACGCCGTCGTATACACCGTCGCGTCGAGCAGCACCAGGGTCAGGTAGCCGCGCAGCCATATCTTCAGCTTGCTGATGACCTCGCCGAGAATCCGTTCCGCCTCCGCCATGGTCTCCTCGCTGGCTCCGGGCAGCCAGATGCCGTTGAAGACCGTGCGCACCAGGTATTCGCTCTGCTTCCCGGCTCCGGCGTTGCCGGAACAGAACTCCGCAAGCTTGGTGAGGAAAAGCAGAAAGAAGAAAACCGTGAGCAGCAGATCCAGCAGCAGTTTGCAGACCGTCCCGAACAGCCCGGCCGTGAATGAAAACAATCCCCCCGCGCGGTTCAGAAGCACTCTGACCAGCTCCCGCTGCGACGCCTCGTCGTTGAACGCACGGGCGATCTCCGTCAGCGTGGACTGAACCAGCGGCATCCGGTCGAAGCGCCGCCGCAGAGTTTCCAGATTGCGCTTCACTGCCTCCAGAAAACGCTCCCATGCGTTGTCGCGCTGTCCGACGGCCGCCGTGTCGGACTGATCGTGCCCGGCGGATCCGGAGTCGCGTACCGCAGCGGCGGTCCCGGCTCCGACGTGACGGATTTTCAGGACATAGTTGGAGGAGAAGGTCCCCAGCAGCACCGCCGCAGCCGTCAGCAGCACGAAAACCGTGCCGCAGGCAAGCGACACAGCCCTGGCGATTCTCGTATGATGGCAGCGCGCCGTGATTCCCGTCTTGGCCGGGCGGGATTTGGAGCCGCGCAGCAGGACGCGGTAAAAGACGCGGAACGGTCCGGTCATTCTGGAAATCTGACGGAAGACACGGTGCAGACATGAGCGGCGATCCGCCAGACGCCGTTCGAAATACTGCTCGACCGGCAGCATTATATAGGCGGCGATCAGACCGAAAATCACCGAGCGCAGCAACGTGGCGGTGAGAATGAACACCACCAGCACGATCAGAGCCACGGCGATGCCCGCTCCGGATTTGATGATCTTGCGCCGCCGCTGATGAAGACGCAGCAGCTCCTCCGTCATGCCGGCGTATTCCTGTTCGTCCATGCCCAGACGCAACGCCAGATCCCGAATCAGCGACTGTTTCTGACTGAGACGGCCGCAATCGATGGCGAGATTCAGCAGGGCGCGAACCACCTTGCCCCTTTCCAAATCCGGCATATCCGACAACGCCGACGCCGCATCGGACGCCGAAATCGGCGACGCACTGCGCAGCTTGTCAAGCATCTGGCGGATTTCACCCGGCGGATAGCCGCGCAGCTGATAGCGGACCGCCTCGTAGTCGGCGTCGCTCAGCTCCCTGTCTCCGTCGGACAGCACCGTCTTGATCAGCGCAAGCCAGATCCGGCGCAGCGACTCCTCCCCGTCGTCACCGTCTCCGTCGAAAAACCGGGAGGAGAAAGCACCTACGGCGCACTGAATCGGCTTCTCCAGCAATCTGCCGTAGCCAATCCCGAGACCAAGCTTCTCCAGCATCCGTCATCTCCCGGTTTTGGGGATCAATGGACTCTCACCCCTCTGTGCCCGCTCACCGCCTCTCCAATCACGTCGGCGACGAATCCGCATTCCCTGCAGACGGCGACGGCCCGATCCGCGGCTTCCTTCGGCACAAACCAGACCATGCCGACGCCCATGTTGAAAACCCTGTAAGCCTCCACGGGATCGACGTTCCCCCTGTGCACCAGCACCTTGAAGATCGACGGCACCGGCAACACCGTGCTGTCGATGACCACATCCACGTCATCCGGCAGAATCCTGGGTATGTTGTCGTACAGTCCTCCGCCGGTGATATGCGCGATGCCTTTCAGCGGCAGCCCTTCGTCCTGCGCCCTGCGGATGGCCGGATAGTAGCAGATATGCGGCTTGAGCAGAACCTCCCCGATGGTCTCGCCGGCGAGTTCCGGCAGCACGGTGTCCACCGTGTAGGAACACTGGGAAAAGAGAATCTTCCTGGCCAGACTGTAGCCGTTGGTGTGCATGCCGCTGGATCCGAGGCCGACCGCCGCGTCGCCAGGACGGATGCCCGCCCCGGTGATGATCCTGTCGCGTTCCACCAGACCGGTGATCACGCCGACAAGGTCGAAATCATTGCCGTACATTCCGGGCATTTCGGCGGTCTCGCCCCCCAGGACAGCGCAGTTCACGGCGCGGCAGGCGTCGGCGACTCCGGACAGCACCTGCTCGTAGAGCGGACTGCGCAGCTTCCCGATGCCTATGTAGTCCATGAAGAACACCGGCTCCGCGCCCTGCACGGAAATGTCGTTGACGCAGTGATTGACGATATCGTGCCCCACCGTGTCAAATTTCTCCATCATCATGGCGATCATCAGCTTGGTGCCGACCCCGTCGATGCTGGAAACCAGCACCGGACGCCGATATTTCGTCAGGTCAATCTGAAAGAGTCCGCCGAAACCGCCTATCGGCGCAAGCATCTCCGGCCTTCGCGCCGACGCCAGTTTCGCCTTCACCTGAGCAAGCAGCGAAGTAGCCAGATCAATGTCGACTCCGGCGGCCTTGTAAAGATCGCTTTGCGCCTGAACGTCCACAGCACCCCCTTAGACTTGTTGTTGTCGCACCCCGCCGGACGGCATGCACATGCGGCGAATCGGGGCGACGCAATCCGGAAGAAACCGGCGCCTTTCCCTCCCGTCGGACACGCTGGCGGGCGGCGCACATGCCGAATATACCGTGACACGCACGATTTTGCAAACTACAAATTGAAGAACCTCTTCGGTCCGCCGTACGACATTTCCTCCGCGATCCTGATCAACGGATCCAGCGGAGCCTGTCCCCGTTCGGCAAAACCGCCCAGCACGTCGGCCAGAACCCTTCTGAACATTTCAAACCGCGAACCGTAGGAAGTCAGCTTGCGCGAATCGGACACCATCCCCGCGAAGGAACCGAAGACATTCACCGTGCCGACAGTTTCCAGCTGCCTCCTCATCCCCGCCGGCGTGTCGCACAGCCACCATGCCGCTCCGAGCCGCACTTTGCCTCCAAACGCCCGCGCCAGCGACGCCAGCGTCTGATGAAAGGCGGGATCCATGCAGTACAACACCGTCTTCAGCCTGCCGTCCAGCCGGTTGAGCAGCATGACGATGCCCGGCAGCATGTTCTGATACGAGTTGCAGACGTCGCCTCCCGAATCCGGGCCCAAGGATCCGAACAGAGAGGCCCTCACATTCCGGACGGGGCCCGCATGATATTGGAACACCCAGTCCTTGTCCGCGTCCAGAGCCGCGACATCCAGCAGGAAGCTCCCGCGGAAACACTCCGCTTCCCCGTCCGACACCGTTTCCCCCGACCTGGCGCGCCGAAAAATCGACGACAGTTCACGCGGACTGCCGCAGCAGGACGGCGGCACTTCCACGCCGTGATCGCTGGACACCGCGCCGTGAGCGGCGAAATAATCGTGAGACTGTCTCAGAACGTCGGACAGATCATCGTAACTCCGTATCCGCATGCCGAACCGTTCTTCAAGCCTGTCGATACAGGCGTTCCACCCCGGGGCGTTGATGTTCATCGCCAGATCGGGACGCCATGTCGGGCGCACCAGCATCCGCCCTGCGGCGCTGTTCACCTTACCATGCCACCTCAGATCGTCGGCGGGGTCGTCGGTGGAGCACATGACCTCCACATGCAGCTTCCCGCACAGCAGCTGCATCGGGTGATTTTCAGGGGATGCCAGCGCGGAGTTGCCGGCGTCCCAGACTGCGGCTCCGGTGGAAGGCCCCAGCTCCGCGTCGACGCCCAGACTGCGCCGCAGATCCAGATGCATCCACTCGTAGACGGGATTGCCCGCAAGCCGGGGGAACACCTCCGCCATCCGAAGGAATTTCTCTCGGGGAGGGCGATCCCCCGTGATGTACTCCTCCGGCACCCCGCATTGCCGCAGCAACTCCCAGACATAGTGATCCGTCGCGGCCAGAAGCTGCCAGACGTCGGGATAGGGACGGTTCAACGCGATCTCCCTGACATCGGCATGATTGTGAGGATCGACTATCGGCAAATCACGGATCGCCTCGAAAATGCGCATTCCGGAATCGCTGCCGATCAGATAATCATCCTTCATGAACGCCACTGTGCGCCTCCTTTCCCGGGGAAAGACAATCCGAGCATCGTCCGGACGGAGCCCCCGCACCGTTCCCGTGCCGTCACACCGAGAGCTTGTCGACGTTCACATGCTCCCATTCCCCGCGGCGGCTTTCCAGAACCGGCCGGACGTGCTCGTTCAGAAATTCCGTCACCTGTTCCGGGGCTCTTCCGATGAATGCGCGGGGATCGGTCAGCTCCTCGAAACGATCCGCAATCACGGAGAAAGCGGGATCCCGCCGCAGACGCTCCAGAAGGTCGTTGTCTGAGCCTTCCTCTTTGACGCGGCGCGCGGCGTCCATGGAATGCCGCCGGATCACTTCATGAAGGCTCTGACGGTCGCCGCCGACGCGGACCGCCGCCATCAGAATATTCTCCGTGGCCATGAACGGCAGCTCGCTCCGTACATGCCTCTCTATCACTTTCGGCCACACCTGCAACCCGCCGGTGACGTCCAGCAGGATCGACAAAATGATGTCGGCGGACAAGAACGCCTCCGGCAGCACCACGCGGCGATTTGCGGAGTCGTCCAGCGTCCGCTCGAACCACTGCGCCGCATGGGTGTGCGCCGCATTCACCGGCAGGTTCATCAGATAGCGGGACAGAGAGCAGACGCGCTCGCAGCGCATGGGATTGCGTTTGTACGCCATGGCGCTGGATCCGACCTGCTTCGCCCCGAATGGCTCCTCCACCTCGTGCAGACTGGCGAGCAGCCGGATGTCTCCCGCCAGCTTGGCGGCGGATTGAGCGATGCCGCTTAACGCCGCCAGCACGAAGTAGTCGATCTTGCGCGTGTAGGTCTGCCCGGAGACGGCCACCACCCTGGAGAATCCCATTCTGGAGGCGACGTCGCGTTCAAGCTGACGCACTTTCCGATGATCTCCATCGAACAACGCCAGGAAACTCGCCTGCGTCCCGGTGGTGCCCTTGACGCTGCGGAACGGCAACGTCTCCTCCTCGCGGGTCAGTCTCTCGTAATCGAACAGGAAATCCTGCAGATAAAGCGAGAACCGCTTGCCCACCGTCGTCAGCTGAGCCGCCTGAAAATGAGTGAAGCCGAGCGCGGGCAACTCCTTGTAGGCGTCGGCGAAATCGGCCAGCTGACTCATCAGCTTCAGCAGCTTCCTCCGGAGGAGCCGCATGCCGTTCCGCATCTGGATAAGTTCAGTGTTGTCGGTGACGAAACAGCTCGTCGCGCCGAGGTGGATGATGGGCATGGCCGCAGGGCACTGAGCACCGAAGACATGTATGTGGCTCATCACATCATGCCGCAGCTCCTTCTCCTTGGCGGCCACGGCGTCGAAGTCAATGTCGTCCAGGTGCGCGGCCATCTGCCGGATCTGCTCATCGGTGATGTTCAGCCCCAGATCCCGTTCGGATTCGGCCAGAGCCAGCCAGAGACGCCGCCATGTGGAGTGCTTGAACTGCGGAGACCAGAGGAAACTCATCTCCCTGCCGGCATACCGATCGATCAACGGATTCTGATAGCGTTCATGGTCCATCGGAAATTCACCTCGAAAATCTTCGATCATTTACCCTGCAAGCGCATTTGCACAAGACAGACTGTCCGTGTATAATTTATACGACACGCAGGAATTAGCAAGGGTGAAACCATGGAGTCGCCGCGCTTCGGCATCATCATCCGCGTCCACGACCTTCAGGCATGCCGGTGCTTCTATCGGGATGTGCTGGGACTCGGGGATCCGGTGATGGACAGCGGGTTCGCCGTGGAGTTCCGTCCCTCGGAATGGTTCTCCCTTCGGCTGGAGGAGAGCGCGGCGCCGTACCTGGAGCATGCGTCGGCGGCGACGTCGTGGGTTCTGGAGAGCGACGATCCGGCGGAGCTGCGCCAGCGTCTGGAGGATTACGGCTGCCCGATGTCCGCCGAACCGGAGGAACGCAACAGCGGAGATTTCTTCCGCGGCAGCGACCCGGAAGGCAATGCTTTCTACGTGACATGCCGCCGACCGGCGGATCACGATTGATTTTGCTCAAAAACGCCCTGATCCCGTTTGCTTTTTGAGCGCTCTCGAACTATTGTTACCGGGTTTCGCCGTTTCGGGAGAGGTGGCTGAGTGGCCGAAAGCAACGGTTTGCTAAACCGTCGTAGGAGAAATCTTACCGGGGGTTCGAATCCCCCCCTCTCCGCCATTATTTCGTTTTCTTCCCTCAAATTATTCTTATTTGGTTTTATGTCGATTAAATTTTGTATGTCGGATTATATGTCAGATTTCGCCCGGTTTTTTAGGCTGCTTTCCTGATTGACTTTCTTACCCAACTTTTGAATATTTCTCTGCTGGTTTTCCGATTTTATAACATTCTCAGCTAACATAACCTTTCCCATTCCAGCATTCCGCCGACATGTATTCCGGATGTAT
>CAYODJ010000015.1:24628-49037 GCA_964402715.1 uncultured Victivallaceae bacterium | reverse complement strand
CGTGCGGGGGGCATGGGAACGCCGGGAGGAGCTGGAATGGACATGGAGCGACGGCGTCCTCTCCGGCGTCCTTCCGAGGCTGGGCATTTACGAGGCGGTTTTGATCGACTGAGGCTTCCGTCTTTCTAAGACGGAATGTCGGCGACGCGGATCTCCCGTCCGTGCCGCGAAATCCGGGATTCATGGACGTGCGTTCCGCAGCGGCCGTGTGCGTCTGAATGCATGCCGGCCGGAGCACGGTTGCGGAGAGGACGCCTGAACATGGAGTTGACTCGTGAGATTATGCATGATGTCCATCATGATGGGGGACAGCTTCACTCCTGCGGAAATCATTGAAACTGCGGTCGACTGCGGGATGGAGGCGATCGACTGGGTCACCACACATGGCGCACCGGCGGATGAGCTCCGGAAGCGGTGCGAGGACGCCGGGATTCGGATCGCGGCGCACACGCCGTTGAACGTCGGATTCATAGAAGAGTCTTCCGAAGCTTTGGATGAGTTCAAACATTCGGTTGACTACGCCGTGGGGCTTGGAGCGCCGGTGATGATGATACCGCCGTTCGCGCACAGGCGGATCATGCCGCAGGCCGAGGATCGCAGAATGTGGATAGGACATTTCCAGCGCATGCTTCCGATCGCTGAACAGGCAGGAATCACGCTCACGTTCGAGAGCCCCGCCACGGATCGCAGTCCGATTGTCACATCGGACGAGGCTCTGGAGGTATTGCATGCGGTGCCTGGACTCCGTCTGACTTTCGACAACGGCAATGTCGCGACCGCCGAAGACGGCGCGGCGGCATACCGGAGGGTCAGCGGGTATGTTGTGCACGCCCATTTCAAAGATTGGATCGTCACCGATGCGCCGCGTCCTGGTGCGGAGAGAAAACGCGACGGACGTTACTATGCGCCGGCACTGATTGGCAGCGGCGATGTTGATCTCGC
Organism: uncultured Victivallaceae bacterium; assembly: GCA_964402715.1. Lineage (GTDB taxonomy): Bacteria > Verrucomicrobiota > Lentisphaeria > Victivallales > Victivallaceae > CALXOD01. The sequence goes on along the minus strand of CAYODJ010000015.1, from coordinate 48,095 downwards.
CGCGACATGGATGGAGATGCGGCGGAGCGGATATCGAGGCTACGTCGATCTGGAGACATCTGATTGCGAAATGCCGATTCGGGAGGCGCTGCGGAAAGTCTGCGATCAGCTCCGCGACTGGTGATCCAGGCCGGGGACGTGCGTCCGTTGATGCGGCGGCCGTCGCAGGTTGCGCATGTCTGCGGCATCCCGGGCCTTGCGCGGGCGTGTCAGTCCGATCGGCACGGTGCGAATGCGACGCCGGCGTCGCGTCCGGATCGGATTTCGCCGACTCCGCCGGGACGGTGCGCTCAGCTTCCGGACGGAAGCGGTCCGTGTTCCTTGCCGTTGTGGCGCATCACAGCGTGGTAGGCGATGCCCAGCTGGACAAAGGCTCCGATCCACGCCAGCGGATCCACCATGCAAAGTCCCCAGAATCCGAATATCGGCGTCAGAAGCAGGGCCGCACCAATGCGCATCGACATCTCGACGACCCCGGAAAAAAATACATGCATCGAGTGTCCCATTCCCTGAAGTGCCCCGCGGTACTCAATCAGAAGCCCCAGGGGAATCAGCAGCGGGACATGTGTCATCATGCAGAGTTTCACGTAGGCGATGATCTCCTCCGTCGGATTGGAAAGGAAGAACAAGGCGTAGTACTGACAGCAGAACAGGTTGACGAAACCCATTGCCAGCGCGAAATAGACCACCATCCGCTTCATGACCTGAAATCCCTGGCGGATGCGTTCAAAATTGCCCGCCCCGTAGTTTTGCGCATCGAATGTTCCGATTGCCGTGCCGAGAGACGAGAATGTCATGCCGATGATCCCTCCCATACGTCCGGCGACGACGAAAGCGGCGACAGCCGCGGCGCCGAGCTCGTTGGTCTTGAACTGCAGCACGATCGAGCCTACGGCAAGTATGGACCACTGCATGCCCATCGGCACCGATACGCGCAGGTGTTCGCAGATGAACGGCCAGTCCCAGCGCCAGTCGCTTCGCCGCATCCGCAGAATCGGGAATTTCCAGATGATCAGCAGCAGGCACAGCATGCCGGACAGCGCCTGCGCGGCCAGCGTCGCCGCAGCCGTGCTCCAGACTCCAAGGGACAGACCGCTCAGGAACCAGTAGTCCAGGGCGCCGTTGACGAGGCAGGAAAAAATCAGAAAATACAACGGTGTGGCGCTGTCGCCCAGAGCTCTCAGGATGTTTGCGAGCGTTGAATAGAATATCAGGAAACATGATCCGCCGATGATGACCATCATGTACTGCGTCGCATCCTGAATTATTTCCGGAGGGGTGTGCAGACGTTCCAGCAGCCAGTGCGACGTCGGTGTGCAAACTACGGAGATAATCAGTGCGACCACGGTGATGATGTAGACCGACATCGCCACCGAGTGCCGCACTCCGTCGTGATCGTTGGCGCCGAATCTCTGGGCGGTGACGATGGACAGTCCTCCGGACAATCCGTTCATGAAAGCAATCTGTGCAAAAATCAGGCCTCCGGTTGATCCGACCGCTGCCAGCGCATTTTCACCGAGAACTCTGCCGGAGATCACCGTGTCGGTTATGCTGTAACAGTATGAAAAGAGGTTTCCAATCAACAGCGGGACGGAGAAGCGGAACAGCAGTCTGAACGGCCGTCCGGAGGTCATGCTTTGGATCATACCAGATCTTCCTTAAAATGACAGCAGCATGTCGGATAGCATCTGCCATATTTAAAGGCCTAGATTTTACATCTGAATTTTGAAAATGCAAGAGGCCGTCATGTTATTTTCCCCCAGCTTTCACGGAGTTTCTCCCCGGTTTCCCATAACGGATTCGACGTGAGAATATTAGGAAGAATCTGTCGTGCGGACCGGATCCGGCCGCGGCGGGAACCGCTGACGGATTGCGGATAATGCTTGTCAGGGCAGGGGTCTTGATTTTGTCCGATGTGTGATTATCTTTCCTTCGTCATGAGGCCGTCGGTTTTACAGCGTTCCGCATGGTCGCGCGGCCGATGCGGAGTGGCGGGACAGAGATCGCTGGGGATGATCGCGTTGTTCGCGCTTCTTCTGTCGCTTTCTGGGGCGCTGGCTTTCTTTCCCCTGGATTCATTCTGGATCACCGACGGCGGCAACAAATTCATGGTGATGAGGTCGTTTCAGAACAGCGGGACGACGGATCTTACGATCCGCCCGTCGGACGTGAAGTTCTTTCCGACCGGCATGTTTCATTTTCTGCCGAGGGGTTCCGGCGGATTCAGATCGATTTTTCCCCCGCTGTTCCCGGCGGTATGCTCGTACCTGTTCGACTGGTTCGGCTATGTTGGACTGTATCTTCCGTCAATCTGCGGCACTATGGCGGTGTGCGTGCTGCTGTTTCTCAGACATCTGCGGCGCGGCGACAATGTCGGGTGGTTTCTGCTGCTGCTGACGGCAGCGGTGTTCGCCACGCCGATTGCATTCTACAGCTGGACGTTCTGGGAGATGACGATTGCATCCGCAGCCGCCACGGCAGCTCTTTTTTCGGCCGCAGACGGCAGGTTCCGCACCGCTGGCGCTCTGATCGGCGCGATGCTGTACATCCGTCCCGAGGGATATCTCCTCGCGGCGGCGCTTTCTGCGGCGCTGCTTTCCCGGAAGACACCGCTTACGCGGATATTCGCCTTCCTGGGAGCCTTTGCGGCGGCGGCGGCGCCGCTCTGGCTCTGGCAGTATCATGACAGCGGAAACGCGCTGGGAATGCAGGTGGCTCTGTATCATCTGCATAACGTTGACGCGGACTCGGAGCCGCTCCGGCGGCGGCTTGTGGGTCAGATGGGCAACTACTTCTACTACTGGTTCAGTTTCCACGGCATTTCCGACCGGTTCGGAAGGCACATACAGACGGCGTTGTCCCTGGCGGCCGCTGCGGCGGCTCTGGCAGGTGTAGGATTCCGGCGGTTCCGGCAGGGGATTAGAGTCAAATCGGCCGTCTGCGCTTCGGCGGCCGTGCTCTGGATCGCCGCCGTGTGGCGGCAATGGCTGAATCATGAGCCGGTGCTGTCGTCCATCTTCACGGTAGGATTGTGGAGTTCATCGCCTTTTCTGATGCTTGTCCTGATCAATATTCGTCCGTTGATTCGCTGCCGTCGGGGAATGATTTCTTTGTTGACGGCCGCCTTCGTCGTCTTCGCTTTGCTGGCTCCCCCGTTTTTGACCAGTCACGATCTGGGGATCATCTGGGGACCGCGTCATTTTCTTCCGTTGATGCCGGCTGCGTCATTGCTGGCGCTCTATGCGGCGCGTCGCATGCACGCAGTCAGGGCATGGGTGGTTCTTGTGATTTTGTCGGTGGCGATCCAGTGCTTCGGATGGCGTTCGCTGCGGGTGATGAAGGTGAATAGTGCGCGTCTTTCTGGATTCCTGCAGAGGGAGACGGGGCCTGTCGTGGTCAGCGACGTTTATTTCCTGCCGATGCAGACTCCACGCCTGTTTGAAAACAAACGCTGGCTGTATGCGGCGGACGATACCGCTCTGGCAGTGCTGCTGAAGCAGTTGCGGCGGGAAGCCTGCATGGAATTCTCCCTGGTGACGTCGGTCGCCGGACGATACCGCAGACTCAGCAACCGTGCGTTGCGTCAACTGTTGGCGGAGGCGGAAATAATTCGGACTCCATGCACAGTGGAGTTGCATGGAACGGCGTTTCTGGAGATGCGGGTGTTCGCTTTCAGGTTGCGTAACGGTCAGCTCGGCGGTGACGGCGGCGACGACAAGACGCGGTGACAGACGTGCCCTGCGAGGGAACACTCTCCGTCATCGCTGTGGTTCGGTGCCGCAGGAATTCGTCATGGCCTCGGAAGCTTCAATGTCGACGACGTCCGATCCCGGGATTACGTCGCCGGATGACGCTTCATGCGGAAATACCGACCGTCCGAATGATCCGTGCGCGTTCCGGGTGCGCGAGGATGCGGCAGATCACGATCAGCGCACACAGCATCGCGGCCGGCGGCAGAAGCAGAAGTGGATCAGGCAAATTCCGATCGGGATCGGCAGAACGGCGGCGATCGGCCGCAGCGGGAACGGCCGTGTTCTCATGTGCTCTTTCGCGTTGCGGTGTCCGTCTGCATGGATTTTGCGTTCGCCTGCCGCAGCGCTTCAAACAGGGCAATGGCGACGCTGTTGGCCAGATTCAGACTGCGGTGGAAGGATCCCTCCATGGGTATCAGCCGCATCAGGTCGGCGTAACGGGCATAAAAAGACGGAGGAAACCCTGACGATTCCCTACCGAAGACCAGATAGCAGCCGTTGTCGTATTCCGTATCCCAGAAAGACCTCTTCCCCCTGGTTGAAAAGAAGAACAGCCTGGCGTGCGCATTCCGTTCCAGAAAATCATCCCATCCCTGATAGATGCTCAAATCCAGGTGCCGCCAATAGTCCATGCCGGCTCTGCGCACATACTTGTCATCCAGAGAAAAGCCCAGCGGTTGAATCAGATGCAGCCGTGTCTCTGTGGCCACGCACAGACGGCCGATTCCGCCGGTGTTCTGCGGAATCTCAGGATGCAACAGCACGACGTTATATGAGACGCGGGTCATCAGCCGCCTCGGCTGTTCTGCGTCCAACCGGGGAAACGCAGCCGCAGCGATTCCCCTCGTGGTGAGGACGATTGCTTTTCTGACATCGGATTATCATCGGCGGCACGCCCCGTCATTACCGCGCCGCCGTCCGGGGTCGACCCGTTCTGCATGCCTCCGTCCGTCGCAGCTGCGACGGAGAGGGCGGCGTCCGCAGCGGAGGATGTGCCGTCACAGTATGATTTCAAGATCTTTCCTCATTCGCATGACTTTGGCGACGGCATCCTTGACATCGCTGCCCCGTGCGAGCAACACGCCGAGTCGGCGATGGCCGTTCAGTTCAGGCTTGCCGAACAGGCGTATGTTGGTGTTCTCCTCCGCCAGCACTTTCGCGAGATTTCCGAAAGAGACATGGGTGGAGCACCCGTCGGCCACAATCGCCTTCGACGCTGATGCGCCGTAGAAAGTGATGTTGGGAATGGGCAGGCCGAGTATCGCTCTTGCGTGCAGATCGAATTCGGATAGATCCTGTGAAATCATCGTCACCATGCCCGTATCGTGCGGACGGGGACTCACCTCGCTGAAGATGACTTCGTCGCCGCGGACGAACAGTTCCACGCCGAAGATGCCGCGGCCGCCCAGCGCTCCGGTGATTGTCTCGGCAATCTGCTGCGCTCTGGCGAGCGCGTCCGGAGTCATCGGCTGCGGCTGCCATGACTCCTGATAGTCTCCGTTGACCTGATGGTGTCCGATCGGTCGCAGGAAAGAGACACCGCCGACATGACGGACGGTCAGCAGCGTGATCTCATAATCGAAAGGCACGAAGCCTTCCACAATCACCTTTCCCGCTCCGGCCCGCCCGCCTTCCTGGGAGTTTTTCCATGCCGCCTCCACATCGGAGGCGGTTCTGACGATGCTTTGTCCATGCCCGGAGGAGCTCATGATCGGCTTGATTACGCAGGGCGTTCCTATATCGGCGACCGCCGTGCGGAATTCCTGATAACTGGCGGCGAATCTGTAGGGGGAGGTGGGGAGTCCGAGCTGTTCCGCCGCCAGACGGCGGATGCCTTCTCGGTTCATGGTGAGATTCGCGGCCCTTGCCGTCGGAATGACATTGTAGCCTTCGCTTTCCAGCTCCAGCAGGGTTCCGGTGGCGATCGCCTCCACCTCCGGTATTATGTAATCCGGTTTTTCCCGCTCGATTGCGGCACGAAGCTGGGCACCGTCCAGCATGTTGACGACATGGGCGCGGTGAGCCACCTGCATCCCGGGGGCGTTGGCGTACCGATCCAACGCGATGACCTCCACTCCAAGCCGCTGCATGGCGATAATCACTTCTTTGCCAAGTTCACCGGCGCCGCAGAAGAGCGCTTTGGTGGCGGATTGGGTCAACGCTGTCCCGATGACATTGTGCATGATTGTGTTCCTCTGTTTTTATTGTCTGCCGAGCTCATTCATGTGACTGGCGGAAAACACGCCTGATCGGCGGTCGCGCACAGATTCCTGCCACGGAGAGAGCGGGAAGATTATATTCCCTCGGCGCACCGATCGCCTCCGCACCGACTTTCCTTGTTCAGATCGCCCCTTTCCCGTTGTGCAGATGGTTCAGAAGTTGTTGCGCGGCTTCGCTTTCAGCGGCGCGCCGGCTGCTGGCGCGGCCCAACGCGACGAGTCCGTGCAGACGTACCTCCACCTCGTAGGTTGGGTGATGCTCCGGTCCTGACACATGCGTAACCACGTACTGCGGCTGCTCTCCCCACTTGTTCTGAGACAGTTCCTGGAGATCCCCCTTCGGATTCAGCGCGGCCGACAGGCTGTGCGGATCCGGGAATTCGGCTTCTATCAACGTCAGCAGGAATGAACGCACCGCGTCGAATCCGGCGTTGAGATAGAACGCGCCCAGAACCGCTTCGAAGAGGTCGGCCAGCGTTGAATCCCTCTCGGAGCCGGCATTGCCCTCTTCGCCGCGACCGATATGGAGATATCTGCCGAGCTTGATTCTGCGCGCAAGCTTTGCGAGGGAAGCTTCTCTGACAAGTGCGGAGCGCATCACCGTCATCTCGCCCTCGGCTGCTTCGGGATAACGTTTGAATAGATAGTCGGTCAGAATGATCTCCAGAACCGCGTCGCCCAGAAATTCAAGACGCTGGTTGTCGTAGCCGAGGTTGTGCTCCGTCGCGTAGGAACGGTGAGTCACAGCTTCAAGCAGCAGCTGTCTTCGGGGAAACGGTGCTCCGAGGAGTGTCTCCAGTTTCTTAATGTCGTCCGGCATTAGTCGTCCTTATATATACTCCGGTGCGGAGCCGCTGCGGTGCGGGATGCGGCCTGACGTGGCCTGACTCCGCGGCTGCCATGGGCTTGTGGAACGACTGCGGACATGAGGGGTCCGGGCATGACGATGATTTCATTTGACTCTGATCCGTTGAGCGAGATATTCGGTGCGTTTCCTCAGCCGCGCCGCATTCAGGCGCATTCCGCATTTGTTCTCGTACGGTTCGACGAAACTTCGGACAAGGTCGCCGTAGTCCGGCTCCGGCAGATTTCCAGCGCGGCGGCAGCGCAGATACGACGACAGAATTCTCGCCACCTCACGGCGCCGACGCCGTGCCGGAACATCGCCGCGGTACAGACGGCAGCCGTCCAAATCGATCAGGCCAATGTGCGCACCTCGATCGGTTCCGCCGTCGTCTAGCGCATATAAGTTGCGCAGACTCAGATCCCCGTGTTCCATTCCGCTGGCATGCATGTCCGCGACGAGAACCGCCAGGGAGTTCAACAGGCGCGGAAGGAGCGGTTCCGGAGACATCTCGACCAGCCGGGATAGAAACACGTCCCCGGCGGGGAGCGGCTCGGTGATCAGCGCGTCGCTGAAGGCGAATGCGCCCCGCCGAACCCGCTGTGCGAAGAATACTTTCGGAGTGTGCGCTCCGATGAGACGCAGGTGCAGAGACCCCGCGAGACAGCGGAAAGGACGCGGCATCAGAAAGCTCCGTCTTAAAGTGTGCAGCGCACTGCGCTGCCTGTAACATTTGATGAAGAGTCCGTCATGAACTCCGATCTTGACGGACGGCGACATCTTCAACAGGCACTCGCGGCTGTCGCCGTCCTGCATGAACTCCAGATCTCGCAGGAAACGTGACTTTTCTGCCAGACGTGAGCGAGCTATGAAATATGAGGAGCGGTTTTCCGACGCGAAAACATAACCGTCGTCATCCGTGCGGCTGTCGTCTCTTCTTCTCAGGTATGTTGAAAACGAGGCCATCAAAGAGATGCTCTGACGTTTTCCGCGATGAGGTCGCCGACTTCGGATGTCGAATATCCCATCTTGCCGGCGGCGACGGACTTGAGTTTGCTGCTGGTCACATAGGCTATGCCGTTTTCGATGGCCGCAGCCGCCTTGGTTTCACCGAGGAAGTCCAGCATCATGGCCGCAGCTCCGATGGCCGCGAGCGGATTGATCACGCCCAGACCGGTATATTTAGGCGCTGATCCGCCGATTGGTTCAAACATGCTTACGCCGTTCGGATTGATGTTTCCGCCGGCGGCTGTGCCCATGCCTCCCTGCGTCATAGCAGCCAGATCCGTTATGATGTCGCCGAACATATTGCTGGTGACCAGCACGTCGAACCATTCCGGATTCTTGATCATCCACATGCACGTGGCGTCGACGTGGCAGTAGGATGTTTTCACATCGGGATATTCTGCCGCGACCTCATGAAATACCCGTTCCCACAGGCCGAACACATAGGTGAGGACGTTGGTCTTTCCGCACAACGTCACCTGGGCGATCTTTCCGTCGGCGATATCCTTATCCGACAGTCCGCGCCACGGTTTGCCAGGAGTATGCCGGCGCCTGGCCTCCTCGAAAGCGAATCTTATGCAGCGCTCCACCTGGAAATAGCTGTAGACCATCTCCTGCACCGCGACTTCCTGCTTTGTCCCCTGCTGCGAGGAACCTCCGATGCCGCAGTATACGTCTCCGACGTTTTCCCTCACTACGACATAATCGATGTCCTGCGGACCTTTGTTGGCCAGAGGTGTCTCGACTCCGGGATAGAGTTTGACCGGACGCAGATTGATGTACTGATCTAGGTCGAAACGCAGCTTCAGAAGAATGCCCTTTTCCAGGATGCCAGGTTTGACCTGCGGATGTCCGATTGCACCTAGGAACACGGCGTCATGCTTCTTCAGTGTCTCGACAGCGCCGTCAGGGAGAACACAGCCGGTGTCGAGGTAGCGCTGGCCGCCCCAGTCGAACACATTGAATTCAAGCTTGAATCCGAATCGGTGTGCGGCGGCGTTCAGGACTTTCATCCCCTCGGCAACAACTTCCGGACCGGTCCCGTCGCCGGGCAATGCGGCGATTTTATAGGTCTTTCCCGACATTTTCAATGTTCTCCTTGCGATATTGAAAGATTGTTTGACATGGATCGCGTATCACGCCTCGTCGTGCAGGCGATGTGGATCATTTTAGGTTGTTCCTTTCTGAAGTTTCAAAGACACCGGCGGACGGTTCCGCAGCCCGAGCCTGCGGACATCCGCTTAAAGAATGCGGTCATATGCCACGGGAGGCGCAGGAAATAATATTTCCGTGCGTGTCGACGGGGGGCGGGGTGCGCGGATGCGTCTCCGGACGCGCACGACATTCCGTACTATCGGTCTGCGCCGATCCCAGAACCGTCAAACAGCATCCACCCGTTCCGTCGGCACAGATTCTTATCGCCAGGTCTGCTGCGACGGCGGTTATCCGGCTCTGTTTTGTCAGACGGATCTCGCCGCACGGCGGAGTCGGTGCGTCCATGGATCCGCATCAGGCGAACTGTTGCCTCAGAAAGCTACCGTTCCATGCGGAACCGTGCGCCAATATAGCCTTTCAGGGGCGGTTTTCAAGGATCAAACCGCGCAGCTCCCGCACTTTTTGTTCAACGTCCGCGGCGGTGGTGATTTCAGTTATCATGGCAATCCGTCGTGCGCCGGCCGCACACAACTCCGCGACATGTCGCGTCTTGATCCCCCCCATGACCGTGAAAGGCAGATTGACGCGGGACGCGATTTCCCTGATTGCGGCCGTTCCGATGTTTCCGCATTGAACCTGCTTGGTGCTGGTGGGATAAATCGGTCCGATGTTGATATAGTCGGCGTCTTCGGATTGCGCGGACAAGGCTTCGTTCAGATTGTGCGTGGATCCGCCGATCAGCAGCTCCGGCGCGATTGATCTGGCCGCCGCGATCGGAAGATCTTCCCGTCCGAGATGGACACCGTCGGCGCACGCCGCCAGTGCCACATCAACATGGTCGTCGACGATCAGCAGCACGCCGAATTCATTGGCGGCCAGACGGCACGACACAGCCAGATCATACAGAAATTTTTTGTTGTTCCTTTTTTCCCGCAGCTGCACTATCCTTGCTCCGCCGCGCACGGCGGACGCAAAAATATCGGCCACCGGGCGGCCCATGGTGAATTCTGACGACAACACCGGATAGATGTCGGCTTGGTTGAAGGCTTCGCGGCGTTTTTCGCGGGTTTTAAAGACGGACGGAATCATATGTGCCTCTCATGGTCAAGACTTCCGGACATCCTGCGGATTTCTCGGAGTGAAATCGGGACAGTCTCCCATCGGATCGGTGTCGCGGCCGTGGCGTTGGCAGCGGTTGAGAAACGGGTGTGCAATGAAATCGGCGCAGTCGCGGCAGAAATGGAACGTCTGCCCGGCCTCATCAAGTTTGACCTCTGCCGGTGCCGCGGAGCCGCCCAGCAGCGCCGACAGCGACGACGCGGCGTCCGTCCGCCGCGACTTTTCGCAATCCGAGGTGTTCACGGCACCGAGGGATGCCGAACAGAACATGCAGAAATACTCCCTGCCTGATATCTTCCATTCGTCGTTCAGGACATCCCGAACTTTGACTATGCAGTACTCTCCGCAGTTTCGGCAAAGAACTCGGTCTCCGGGTTGCACGACGCTTTCCTCCACGACTACGCTGCTGGTGATCCACAGCCGGTCGGTAATATATCCCGGCCGTCGGACAATGGCAAATGCCGTAATATCGCGTTCAAGACGGCGGCGTGCATGCGGGAGCGTGGCGAAACCCTGGGGAGAAGTGCGTTTTATTCCTGCAGGCGGTCGGAGTCAGCCGGTCTGTCGTCCGCTGCGCTTCGCGCGGTACGCGACATCCTGACATGTGCCGAGGAGATCACCATGTCTTTTCGCCGGTTTCAGCATGATGACGCAGGGCGCTGCGCATTATTTTTCCGGAAAAAGTTTTCGGCAGTCTGTCGACGAATTCGATTTCTCTGGGATATTTGTACGGGGCGGTGAGTTTCTTCACATGATTCTGCAGTTCTTTAACCAGGGATTCCGTCGCCGTGACACCCTGGTGCAGGACGATGTAGGCTTTCACTTTCGTGCCGCGTAGCGGGTCGGGTGCGCCGACTACCGCAGCCTCATGTACCGCCGGATGCAGAGTCAGAACATCCTCGACCTCAGACGGTCCGATGCGGTATCCGGAACTTTTGATGATGTCGTCGCTGCGTCCGACGAACCAGTAATAGCCGTTCTGATCCTGATAGGCCTTGTCGCCGGTGTAGTAGAAGCCGTCGATGAAACTTCTGGCGTTCTCCTCGTCATTGTCGAGATAGCAGCGGAACAGACCGACCGGGCGGTTCTCACTGATTTTGACCGCGATTCTCCCTTCCTCGCCCTGTTTCACGGGGCGGCCGTTTTCATCATGCAGTTCAATCTCCCATCCGGGCGAGGCGATGCCCATCGCTCCGGGCTGGTTGCGGACGGTCGACGGTGTCGCAATCATGCAGACGCTTTCCGTCTGCCCATAGCCCTGCCGGATTGTAAGTCCGGTGCTTTCCTGCCAGATTTTCACGGTTTCGGTATGAAGCGGTTCACCCGCCGCGGTGCAGGTGCGCAGTTCCCTGAAATCGAATTTGGAGAGGTCGTTGAGAATGAGCATCCGATAGACCGTCGGCGGTGCGCAGAAACTCGTGACCCCGTATCTTTCCAGCAGTGGCAGCAGCTCCTCCGCATGGAATTTGCCGCGGACGTCGTAGACGAAGATGCAACTGCCGGCGATCCACTGTCCGAAGTAATTTCCCCACATATTTTTCGCCCAGCCGGTGTCGGACACGGTGAAATGCAGATCGTTCGGTGTGAGATCGTGCCAGAATTCCCCGGTGACGCGGTGTCCAAGCGGGTAGTCATAGGAGTGCAGCACCATTTTGGGACTCTTGCTGGTTCCGGAAGTGAACACCAGCAGCATCGGGTCGCAAGACTGCGTGCGTATGGGGAATGGGGTTTTCACCGCATGGGGCGACAGCTGGGGAGGGCGGTGGATTTCGGACTGATAGTCGATCCATCCCGGACGGTTCCCGTCGATCAGCAGACGCAGATTCAGCGTGGGACATAAGTTATATACGGCGTCGAATTTGGCGGCATTGTCGGCGTCGGTGATGACCATCTTGAATTTTCCCGCGCGGATCCGGTATTGGATATCCTGCGGCATCAGCAGCGTCGGCGAGGGACACTGTATCGCTCCGAGTTTGATGAGAGCCAGAGAGAATATCCACCACTCCGGCAGCCGCGGCAGCATGATGAACACCCGATCGCCGTGGGAGATGCCGTACTTGAGCAGCAGATTGGCCGCCTGGTTGGATAATTTCTTCAGGTCTCTGAAAGTGTATCGCCGCTCTTCCTGCTTCTGATTCGTCCAGATCATGGCCAGCTTGTTCCGATCAAATTCGGCCCAGCGGTCGATCACATCATATCCGAAATTGAACTGCTTTGGGGAAACGACGGGCATATCGCCCGAGAGTCCGGCTCCGTTGTCTGTCGTGAACACGGGATTCATCGTCTCAGCTCCTGTATTTGTTGTCTTGCAGCGGCATCTGCGGATCGACGGTTCGCATCGATCGGGGAAACCTCGCAACGGACCGTCGTACGGGAACAACCGGGGAGAGTCCGGCGTCTCCCCGTCGTGACAGGCGTATCCGGCGGTTTTACACGGTTCACGCCGCCGTCCCGCCGTGCGCTACGGTGCCGAAACGGATCCCCGGACACGACTCGTCAACCATGAACGGCGCCAGCTGCGTACATCCGCGACATCGACGTTTCTCTCGCCGGACATTTGCCGAATAATGTCGTTTCGCGGATCATGCAGACCGGATCATTCCTGACTGCAGGAAACGCCGCCGAGCCGGCGCAGATCCGCCATTTCGGTTGACTCAGTGTCGGCTTTCCGAACGCTGGCGATATCTCCTCCGCAGCGCATTGAAGTTGGCTGCGCGGAGTCCTGAGGCCCTCCGAGAGCCATTTTCTAAAAGACATGGCAGACAAGTCCGTCGCGCAGTTTCGGTTCGAACCATGTCGATTTCGGGGGCATAATGGCGCCTGAGTCAGAGATGCGCATCAGATCGTCCACAGTCAGATGATACAGGGAAAATCCCACGGCGAAATCACCGCCGGTTACTTTTCTTTCCACCGAGGCGACGCTGTCGGCGCCGCCGATGAAGTCGATGGAACCGCTGGTGCGCGGATCGGCGATGTTCAGCAGAGGCGCGAGAACGTACGTCTGCAGGATGCTGACATCCAGCTGTTCGACAGGACCGAGTCCTGCGGCATCGAATTTAGGCGTAAGCATATGCCACGAGCCTTCCAGAAACATTCTGATTTCCCCCCTGTGCGCGGGGAATCCGTCGCACGCGGAGGAGAGCGAGAAGTTCTTCTCCAGCGATTTCAAAAACGTTCGGGGATCTGCTCCGTTAAGCGTGCGTATCACGCGGTTGTACGGAAAAATGGCGAGCTGCGAGGCCGGGAATGCCGCAGCCAGAAAGAGGCTGCATTCCTCATTGACGGCATGACTTCCGCCGATTCCGGCGCATTCTGCAGCGGCGCGCGCTGCTGCTGCGCTCCGGTGATGTCCGTCGGCGATGTAGAAGTGATCGACGTTGCGGAACTCCGACGCGAGCTTCATGCTGTTCTCCGCCGGGACGCGCCACAGCGTGTGTCTGATGCCGTCGGCAGCCGTGAAATCGAACAGAGGCTTTCTGTCTGTCTCGGCCGACACCGCCATGTCGATTCGGGCATTGTCACGGTATGTGAAGAAAGCCGGACCCGTGTGGGCGCGCAGAGCCATGATGTGCCTGGCACGGTCATCCTCCTTGTCCTTGCGGGTCGTTTCATGTTTTCTGATGACATTTTCGTTGTATTCCGTGACGGACGCCGCGCCGAACACGCCGGTCTGCACATGGCCGTTCATCCGCAATCGGTAGACGTAGAGGTGCTTTTCCGAGTCCTGCAGCAGCGGCGCATCGCGGCGGATGCGTTGGAATGCAGCGGCCGCCTGCGCATACATGCGCTCGGTATATGTTTCGGCACCGGGTTCAAGGTCGATCTCGGGTCTGGAGACATGCAGGAAACTCAGAGGATGACCGGCTGCCAGCGCTGCGGCTTCCTGTGTGCTGACTACATCGTAAGGTACGGCGGCGACCTCCGGCGCGTGCTCCGGTGTCGGCAGCAGGCCGCGGAATGGAAGGAGAGCGGGCATGTGACGATGACTCCTCAGTGCTTGATGCACGCAGATTCTGCGGATCCGTGCGCATCGTTTTCCGGATGACTCATTTGCTTGAATTCCGCAGAGAATTTTCTAGTCGGCGCTGCATATCACGTTCTTGCCCGCTGTCGGAGGGGATCGGCGGATGTCCGTCATGCCACGCCGCAGCGCTCCGTCGCTGCGGCCGTCATGACGCAAGTGGCTCATCCGCCGGCGTCCCGTCTCCGAACTGTGTCGCAGGAGACATCTTTCCGTAAGAACAACGCCCTGCGGGGACGTACTGTAATGTCGGCAGAGCCGTTTGTCAAGAGTTGCGGGGGAGTCCTCATCTCCGGACGACAGTCTCCACAATCCGCCAGGATGGCGTCTGCGCGTGTCTGCGCCGTGATTGTGTTCCGCTGAACTTTCGTCCATGACAGCCGTCTGCGGTGGGAATTTCGCTGCGCCGGCCTACGGAATGACATGGATTCAGGGAACGGCGTGCATGGATTGCAACCGTCAATGCCCCGATCTTCACCTTTTTCAGGGGGATCCTTTATTTTCCAAAAAATTCATCTCATGCCGCAACCGTCTGATCGACAGATCTATGTATTCCTGATTGCTGTCGATTCCTATGTACTTACGGTTCAGACGTCTTGCCGCCACGCCGGTCGTCGAACTCCCGCAGAACGGATCCAGAATCAGATCGCCCTCCACGGTTGATGCCTCGATGATGCGTTCAAGGATATACAATGGTTTTTGTGTAGGGTGTTTCCCTTCTGATTTCTCTTGCCGGGGAGTGAGTGAACCGATCCACACATCCTTCATCTGCTTTCCGCCATTTCGCTCCCGCATGAGCCGGTAGTTGAAGAAGTGCCGCGCTTTTTTTTCGTCTTTCCGAGCCCACAAAATAGTTTCTGTACTGTGAGTGAAACATCTGCACGCGAGATTCGGAGGCGGATTGGTCTTTTGCCAGGTTATGTTGTTGATGATTTTGAAGCTTTCCTGTTCCAGAGCCATTCCGATACTGTATATGTTATGCAGTGTCCCGCTGATCCAGATGGTGCCGTTCTGGGCGAGAATCTTTCTGCATAGCCGAATCCATGCCCTGTTGAACTCATGTTTCCCGTCCAACGACGAGGCTTTGTCCCAGTCGCCCTTGTTGACTGAAACCATTCTCCCGGCGTGGCATGTAACGCCGCCGTTGCTCAGGAAATAGGGCGGATCGGCAAACACCATATCTACCGATTCCGGTTCAAGTTTGTCGAGGATTGAAAACGAGTCTCCGACGAAAAGCATGGCATCATCGGTTTCATAGTATGGAGACAGATCGCCTGTGTCTGCTGTCATCGTTCCGACCTGCCCTCCTCAGTAATTTGTCACGATTACCTCTTTGCCTGTCCGTTTCGATGCGACGCTATTTATTCCTCTGCGGACGTCGACACTCTCGATTCTGTAGTTTCCGTACAGTTTGCGCACAAGCGGAACGTCATGATTGCTGAGCATAAGCTTCACTCCGAGTTCATCGAGTTTTCTAAACAGAACGGACAGCCTCTCATGATCCTCAAGCGTGAAACCGTCCTTGGTGTAATCCGCAAAGTTCGCCGTATCGCTAACTGGAACGTACGGAGAGTCGAAATAGACAAAGTCACCGGGTCGTACATCCGCGCAGGCCTCTTCAAAATCTCCTTCTCTGATGTCAACCTTGTGAGTCTGCAGATACGCTCCGATGTTTCTCAGATTGTCTTCGTCGACGGAAGCACCGTCAGCCTTGTTGTTGTACGGAACATTGAACAGGCCGTCGGAGTTAACTCGGTAGAGGCCGTTAAAGCAATGCTTGTTTATCCAGATCATCAGGGCCGCGCACTCTGCGTCCAGTTCGCAAGACTTCATTTTTGAGTTATAGCGCTTCCGCAGGAGCAGATAGCGGCTCTTATCACACGGATCCTTGTCCAGCGCGTTTACGGAGGAGATAACCGTTTCCGGACTCCACTTGAGCTGCCGGTACACATTAAGCAGCTGTCGGTTTGTGTCGTTGATGACGGCGTCGACTGGCCGTACGTAGAGAAGCAACGCGCCGCCTCCGATGAAAGGTTCGTAGTACCTGTTGTATGTTTCAGGCATACGTGACTCAAGACGATCAAGGAGCTGGCGTTTCCCTCCCGCCCATTTGACGAATGGAGAGAGCCTAAGATTCATGTTTTTCCCCGTTGATTGTTAAACGGTGTCATGCCATGATTGCCGTCATATCCAGGGATGATTCCGCCTTGGATAAGACGAAAGCCTTTTGGGTCAGCCATGGTCTACCAGAGGCCGACAATCCGTCTGACATCATACACGAACTGTTTCTGGAAATAGAATGCGTAGTTCTTGTCTGACACACACCTTCCATATACATCAGAGTAAATGGGATGATATTTTTCCGAACTGTCTCTGGCGTCCTTGCTGCGCACCTGAATATGTCTCCCGTTGGAAGTATGAATGAATCCGTCCGGACTGTGTTCGATATGATCCCGCAGCTGGTTGCATATGGAATAATAATCGTCACGCCATATATCTTTCAAACCGGCAAATGCAGACTTGCGCAAGTCAATATGAATGCTGGGCAGAAACATCCAGTTCTCAGGGGTCCCGTCTTTGCAGACCGGAACATAAAGAACATTGCTGATTTTCCTGTAAAGATACGTCTCTTCAAACGGACGCTGCTCGATCAGTTCATCAATGATGCTGCTTATCTGGGTGATAAACACGGTCTCCATTGGATTTCCGGCGGCGTCACATTTATTCGTTTTCAACTCGCCGTCCTCGAAATCCAGATTAGTGTTCGACAAATGCATGCCTAGGGAAAGTTCCAGCAGCTGTCCAGTCTTTCCCTTGTTGATGATTATCATCTGCATGTCAGCAGGACGGAAAAGATCCTTGAACTTAATCCCCGCGAGCTGATTAAAATGTCTGTCGGCATCCTCCAAACGCATTTCATATTCCCCTTGACGTTCGTTGGTCAGCCGTTAACGACTGGTTTTCATTCAGCCGACGGAGTGGGTTTCGCGTCACGCTCCCCGGAAATACAACATCCGTCATTCTGCCTCATGGAGCGGAAACATTTTGATGATCTACAGAGGGACGTTCAACAGCAGTGGCTTTCATGAAAGAATTTCTTCGTCTTTCTCTGCCAGACACTCGTGCCGCTCAAAAGGCTATTGCTGCGAAACTGCAAGAGCCCGTGATACTCCGTCCGCGCACACCTATGCGGCAGACATGTACTGGTGTGTCGTCAGCTCTTTTCCAGCCCTGAGTCTCTTCCGACAAATTTATTGCAACGCGCGTTCGAATCTCATTTTGGTCTTTTGTTTCGAAAGTACGTGATCAATATAGTCTCGATCCGCAATTCTTGAAACCTCCGTTCTTCATAAAGACGTGTCATGTTTTCCCAGTCGCGGGTCACGAATAAAATTGGCTGCGCCTCTGACCATGCCGTCATGTCAGATTCTGTCCCACAACCGTCCCATGGGATGAGCACATCAACATCTGAATAGCGGAAGCGTCCTGCGATGCTGTGGGACAGCATCCGACCCTGTCCGTATGAAAGCGGCTCCGGAACAGGCATTCCTGCCGGTGTTTGCTCCGCATGAACAAACTCAATGAAAGAAAAAATCGGGAAAGGGTATTCTGAAAAAATCAGAGAAGTAAGCTCAATAGTGATGAAAAAAAGGCTGTTTTTCAATCCTGTGGGTTGACAGTGATTCTGTCCATAAAACTATGTTGCTGCATCTAACGCATGATTTCATACATTGCATGGAATATGTTGGTTGACAGCGGATCATTGCGGAAGATGGAAGCGTAATTCGGGACGAACCGGTTCCGGCGACCGCCGGAATCTGTCCGCTGTTCATCGAGACGCGACAGACAAAGGTGATCATGACGATTGATCGCAGCGCGACGGACCTTGCCTTAGTTGTTTTCAAAAATCGATCCGGTTCATGTCTGACCTTTGCCTGCAGCATGATACCGCAGTGACCGCTTGCAGTCGTAGCAATGTACCCGAGCCGCGATTGGTAACATTGCGGCGAATAAGTTTGATTTCGGCATTGAATTGTTCTAATTCTGGTTCATATTACGGACACGAGTTGTCAGCCACGTCTCCGACATGCGGAGTGACGGAAACGGAGCTGCGTTAATGAAAGGGATTTGATCTCATGGACAGCAATCAGGAAATTTTCGCCGATGGCATCGGGACGTTTCGTGTCATTGACGGAATAGTGCGGTTTGATTTCGTCACGTTGCAACCGAGTGCCGACGGAAAATCTCAGACACCGGTTGTCTGCGAACGCATAGCCATGCCTCTTCTGCGTGCCTTCACGTCCATGCAGCGGTTCTGCGACAAATGCATCGAGGCAGGTCTGGTTCGGAAGAATGAGAAGAATGAACAGAAGTAGGACGATTCTCGACGTGTAGTCGCTGTCCGTGACGGCTTTCTGCGGTGCGGAAGCATCCCGTGTGAAGATGTGGGTTCTGGTCTGCGGGATTTTTGGATGCGAGTCGATGGCATGAATGATTCGGGATAGGATTGGGTGCACACAAGGATTAAGTCTGAGGAGAATTCATCATGTTTACGGCGTTGTTGATTGTCGCTATGATCGCGTTGCTGGCGGGGATGGTGGTCTGTTCCAAGAAGCAGGGTGAGGTGGCTGCGGCAAAACCGATTGCCATAGTTTTGATGGTGCTGCTGGTCTTGTGCGCCTTTCTGCTGATCAAGACGATGAATGTCTTCGGAGGCGGTACAAACTCGGCGCATTCCAAGGAGGCGCAGTTTTTTGTCTCTCAGGGGTTCGTAGTAGGTAAGTTTATCGCCTCGCAGACCGGTGCATGCAAGGTGTTGCTTGTGGTTTCTAGTAAGGACGACGCGAGAATTCCGCAACTGATGGATGCGCTGAAGAACGGAATGAATGGCGGGGAAGTGGCGGTTGAGGCTGCGGTGATGCCGACGCAAGGTGCTCAGCCAGTCGATACGGCGTTCGCGAAGATGACCGCTCAGGACTTCGATGCGCTGGTGTCGAAGCACAACGATGCCAAAGTGGTCGTGTCTATGGTCGACATGCCGTCGGATACGTCCAACTTCAAGTTGTTGAGAAACGCGATGGATGGTAAGGAGCCGAAGATTATTCTGGTCGGCAACGTCGGCATGCCGGGACTGGCTACGGCAATCGCAAAGGATGCGATAAGCGCGGTGGTGGTGACCAGTCCGAAAGCGGTCTACGATGACGCGGCGGTGCCAGACGACCTGCAGGATGCGTTCAATGTCCGCTACTTGTTGATCAACAAGGAGAACGTCGGCAAATACGCCGAGATTTTCGCCAACTGATACGGCGGCCGTCGACCGTATCGAATGGCATCGGGATGAGTCGGAGGCGGCTGAAGAATGCGTCTGCAAAACGGTTGCAGCGTATGAATTTCTCCGTCGCCCGGTTCGACTTCTGAATGAACCGCAGACGCGCACGGCGTTCTTGCACGTTCGCTTCTGTCGGTTCCTGTCGCGTCTGGACGCATGAAAAGTGTTGCGCATCTTTCATGCGCTTTTCATCTTCTTGCAGCGGAACGTCGTTCCTAGCAGCGTGGACGGATGTCGATCCGCGTCCTTGTGATCATTCGGACGGACTCTGCACGTAGGTATGGCAAAGTGACGGTTGCCGCAGGTATGGATTCTCGTGCAACTCTTTGTTCCGGCGGGCTGACGGTGCAGACGGTCTCAAGTCGGCGGAATGACGCTCCGGCGGACATCTTCTCGCGGTTTTCCGCCTCCGGATGCGAACGGACGGAGAAAACGGGGGGCGGAATGAGAGAGGCCTCTGCCTTCTGATACAGCCGACGCGTTATTCAGCGTGCGGCCTCATCCGAATCCGGAGATTTTCCCATCCTTTCCAGTATCATTTCTGCAGGGGTCAGATATTTTTTCGCCTGATTGCAGTGCAGACAGCAAACCACAAGATTGCCTCGGGTGCTGCGTCCGCCGCGTGCAACGGGAACGATATGATCCAGAGTCAATTCCTTTTCCGGAAATTTTCGTTTGCAGTAGTGGCAGATGCCTCTGAGAAACTTCTTCCGAAAGTACTCGGTGTGCCGCAATTCCCTGGCCTTGGCGCGTTCGCGCCTTATATGCTGTTCGTCGCGTTCAATTTCAATCCAGTCGCTCATGGACGCTTGCCTTATCCCACAGTCGATCCGGAGGAGATCCCGCCGTCCACAGAGATTAGTTTCATAGAGTGTCCGTCCTTTGCGGCGAGAAGCATGCCTTGGGATTCGACTCCGTGGATTTTGGCCGGTTTCAAGTTTGCGACAAAAACTATGGTTCTGCCGATCAGAGCCTCCGGAGCATAGTGTTTCCCAATGCCGGCAACCAGCTGTCGTGTCTCCTCGCCCGCTCGGATCTGCAGTCTCAAGAGCTTGTCCGTTCCAGCGATTCTTTCTGCGGAAATAACTTCCGCCGTGAGCAGCCTCGTCTTGGAGAATTCGTCGATGGAAATCAATGAATCTTCATCATCCTTTGGGAAACGCATTCCCGGTACCGGCGCAGCTGCATCCGTCCGTCTGTCGTCCGTCTGTATCCTCGGGAAGAGCGCATCGACATCGTGCATGATCCGTCCGGAAATGGAATCGCCGGATTTCCGCAGATCAGCGATGCGCTCCGCCGCGAACTCTTTTTCACCGAAGCCGAGAGACTTTCCAAGAGATGCCATCTTTACCGGCATCACCGGTAGCAGAAGAATCGCTATCTGTCTCAGGATTTCAGATGCGGTGTGAAGCACGGTCCGAAGTCTTTCGGTATCGCCGCGTCTCGCGAGGATCCACGGTGCGGTTTTTTCGAGATAGCGATTG
This sequence comes from uncultured Victivallaceae bacterium, assembly GCA_964402715.1. GTDB lineage: Bacteria > Verrucomicrobiota > Lentisphaeria > Victivallales > Victivallaceae > CALXOD01. The sequence continues at coordinate 27,167 of CAYODJ010000015.1, read as the reverse complement.
CCGGCACGTACCACGCTCATGACGGCGGCTATTCCCTGATCGCACTTCATGTCATGCAGAGCCTGCTCCATGGTGTCTATAGCCGCTTGCACGGAGCACAGAATGTCCCTGTCCTCGTCTTCCAGCTTGCCAGCCTCTGGGATTGTTCCGCCGAAATAACGTATCGTCAATTTCTGCACCCTGTTGAGAAGATTCCCCAGATCATTTGCCAGGTCGCTGTTGTAGCGGACGATGAACGCATCTTCGGAAAACGACGCATCCTGCCCGGGAGACATTTCGGAAAGAAGGAAATAGCGGAAAGCGTCCACGCCGTATTTTTCAATCAACTGCATCGGGTTGACGGCGTTACCGAGGGATTTGCCCATCTTGGTGTTATTTGTCAGCCACCAGCCGTGTGCGAAAATTGCGGTAGGCATCGGCAGTCCCATCGCTTTCAACATGGTGGGCCAGTAAACGCTGTGAGTGGTCAGAATATCCTTGCCGATCAGGTGATACGAAGCCGGCCACCATTTTTCGAACTCCCTCGTGTTCTGACGGTAACCCACGCCCGAGACGTAGTTGATCAATGCGTCAAACCACACGTAACAGACGTAGTCGTGATCGAACGGCAGTTCTATGCCCCACGAGACTCGTGATTTAGGGCGGCTGATGCAGAGATCTGAGAGCCCCTTTCTCAGAAAACCAAGCGTTTCATTGGCTCTGAACGACGGCTGAATGAAATCAGGGTGATTTTCGATGTAGTCAATCAGCCATTGTCGATATTTGCTCATGCGGAAGAAATAGTTCGACTCGATGATCTGGGTGGTCGTACGGCCGCATTCAGGACATTTCTGATCCACAAGATCTTTTTCGGTGAAGAACCGCTCGTCGCTGACGCAGTACCACCCGGTGTACTCCGCCTTGTAGATTTCGCCGCGATCGAACAAGTCTTGCAGAACTTCCTGCACCACCGTCTGGTGATATGGATCAGTGGTTCGAATGAATTTGTCGTTGGTGATGCCGAGTTTGTTCCACAGCTCTTTGAAGCGAAGCACTGTTTCGTCGCAGTGCGACTGCGGCGTTCTGTTGGTCGCCGCAGCGGCTTTCTGAACCTTCTGGCCGTGTTCGTCGGTGCCGGTAAGGAAAAATGTGGGCACATTCAAGGAACGATGATAGCGCGCCAGTACGTCGGCGAGTATGGTCGTGTATGCGTGTCCGATGTGCGGCCTGTCGTTGACGTAGTAGATAGGTGTGGTGACGAAAAAATGGTCTTGGCTCATCGAAGAACGGTTCCCTCTGTTTGCAGTTGCAACGGTGCTTGAGACCGAGGACGCCTTTGTGTTCAGGACTCCGGGCAACTGGTAATCTACCACCGGAGGTGAGCGTTTGCAAGTGTTGTCAGGGTCGGCCGGCATGCCTCTTTTGAAAATCATATACGCGGAGGTATATTAACTGGTCAAATCAAACTCAGAAGGGCGGGTATTCGATATGCCTCCGTCGGTGCGCCGCACCCATGTCCTGGTGCGCGCGCACCGGCCTCGTCATCAACGCGAATGGAATCGGAGTGAATTATGCAAAGGCAAATGCTGCTCGGGAAAATACATAACGCGCGCCTGACAGGCTGTGACCTGGAATATGAGGGGAGCATGGAGATAGATGCCGGGTATCTTCATGAAGCGGGCATTCTGCCGTTTGAGAAAATTCTGGTTGTGAATCGGACCAACGGCGAACGCATCGAAACGTACGCGATCCCGGGCAAGCGGGGGCAGGGCAAGTTCTGCCTGAATGGTCCTGCCGCATTGAAAGGGAAAAAGGGAGACGTGGTGACGGTCATGGCGTTTGCCTTGTGCTCTGAGGAAGAGGCCGTGCGGATTGTCCCGAAAGTCATTGTGTTGGATGAACACAACAGAATAATTCTGAAAAAGGGGTAGTTTGCCGGGTGCGGCGGATGGGCAGCGACTCTGAATTGCCGTCGGTTATGCCGGCCATGCAGGTGCAGCCGGCATCCGTTGTGGTTCGGAACGGGGTTGCGCTGTTTTTCTTCTTCTGCTTGACATAGTCTCCGTGTAATGCTATATTCGGTGAAGTTCTTTTGGAGATGGTGGTCGTAGCTCAGTTGGTTAGAGCGCCTGGTTGTGGCCCAGGAGGTCGCCGGTTCGAGTCCGGTTGGCCACCCCATGCTGAACGATGTCATGGGGGGACGGCGGTTGTCTGATCGGTTCTTGCCTCTCCTTTGTTTCCGCCGGGTGTCGAGCTTTCCGCTGTTTTAGTTGGTCTTTGTTTCGTGATGAAATTACGGTTGCCGATGTGGTCGGCGGCTTTGTCGGCAATGTTCGTTCATGTCCTTGATTCCGCGTTGCCATCCGCGACATCGGATGCGGAGCCGCATATGTGCCGATGTTCCTGCCCCGTTCAGAGCCCGAACAAGATCCTTCCCCGGCGGATGCGGCTCTGCTGCGGCGACCGGACGGGAGGAAGAGCCGTGGGGGGGGGGGGGGGGGGGGCCCCCCCCCGGCGACAACCCCCGGGGGGGTTGTCAGTCGAAGTAGGGGAGTATGGA
>CAYODJ010000015.1:0-24618 GCA_964402715.1 uncultured Victivallaceae bacterium | reverse complement strand
CTGACAGCCAGAGGAGACCCCTCTCGGATACCTGTAGCCTGCCTGCCCCCATCAGGAGCAAGGTACCCCCCCCCCGGGGGGGGGGCGCCCGGGGCACCCCCGCCCGGGGGGAGGGGGCCGGGCGGGGGCGCCGGGGGGGTTGTTCGTGGGGGGTTGGCGCTGGGGGCCCACCCACGGCCGGAGCAAGTCACCGTGTGTGATTTCCATGACGTAGTCGGAGCTTAGCAACGAGACCGAAATTTCAATGTCTGCATATCAGGTGCGCCCAGCGCTCCTTTGCGGTTTTACCCGCTTAATCCGTTGTCACAGAGTGCGGGAATCAGCCTGTTTCGCAAGAGATGCTCTTGCATTTTCGATCAGACGCATGAGACGTTTGCCATACTCTACGTAATTGGCGGTGTTCCCGGCGGCGTTCTGCACGCCGCCTTCCGCATGGAAGACCAATCTCATGTGCGGTTCTATCGAAAAGCCGCCGTCATAGCCGTTTTTCAGAAGATCGGTCACGATTTCAACCACGTTGCCTTCTCCTTCGCCTGGATACGTGAATTCCGCCTTGTTGAAGCCGCCGCTCTCGTTTTTACCCCTGAAAATTGCATCTTTGATGTGGACATAGTGAACGAATTCCTTGACGTTGTTGTAAAATTCCCATGAACTCTGCAGCCTGTCCAGGGCATCTCCTCTGCTTCTGTCAAAGTTCAATACAGGGTTGCCGGTGTCGAAGACCAGCTTGAAATTCGGCGAGTTCACATGGTCAAGCAGCTTCAACGTGTGCTTCCATGACATGCCACCGTAGTTGTTGCAGTTTTCGTGCAGGTAAAGGCAGCCGGCATCTTCGCACATTTTCACAAGGAATTTCACTTTGCGGAAGACATTGTTCTCAGTTTCCCCGTCCCAGGCCGGCCGATCCCACCGGGCTTTGAAACTCATGCCGCGGAGCATATCGCATCCCACCCGCTTCATGCGTCTGAGTGCCCGTTCAAGCTGTCCCACTGTTTTGCCGAAATCGTCCTCGCTCAGCGGATCGCAGCTCCAGTTGGCAACTGCGCTGCCGAAGCAGTTTATCCTCACGCCGGCACTGCTCAGCTTTTCGGCCGTCTCTTCGAACTTCTCGTCCGTCATGTCGTGAATATTGACACCGTCGACAGTGCGTGCTTCGATATATTTCCAACCGAGGGTCTTGGTGGCCATGATCTGTCCGTCGATGTCCGCTGCGGCTTCGTCAGCAAAACCTGTGTAATACATGCTCCGTTCCTCCGTGAACCGGGGATGAAAGACGTAATTCTCCCGCGTGCTGATAACAATAGTCATTGCGTTGATAAAATCAAGCCAGTTCACGGCCGTTCGACGCGGCTTGAGTAGGGGTAGTCGTGAATTGTGGTTTGATTCGTTCAATTCCGTCGGCGGAACAGAAATCATGGATCCGCGGCACGTCCGTGATGAACCGGTCTGCTGGAGGAATCTCCGAGCTTCCCGTGGGGGACGCGAAATCCATGAGACGGTCGCGGCAATGTCACCGTCATCGCGACCGTTGGCGACGCGGCTATTTCGGCGTGTCAAATGCACTCGCCATTCTCAGCGATAACTGCGGCGTAGGATTTTATGGAGCATCGTACGTACTTCGATTTGAATTTTCTTGGAAAAACATTAATGTCTTTGACGGATTTAGCTGTTCGATGTCGCTGTTGCAGATGGTGTGGTTGAGTATGATTGGCGTGAAGGCGGTTTTTATTGGTGCGCTGGCGGCGAGTGCTGCGGTGCTGTTGCAGTTCTGTTCTGGTTGTGCCACGAGTTCGGCGGAGCAGGAACTGTCCCCGGACATGACGCTGAGTGAACTGGAGTCGAGGATTCATGCGGCCCGTGATCCGCAGGGTGTTTTTATGCATGCCAAATCCTACGTTCAAAAGCAGATTGTTACGACTGACGGGCGGGACGCATTGGTCGAGATTAAGTACCTTGCGCCTGACAAATACAGGCTTGTGACCTTGAAGGACAATCAGCCTGATACCGCCATCATCCTCAACGGCGATTCCGCCTGGTTTGTCAACTATCAGACGCATCGGGTGATAGCAGCCACCGATGAGCAGCTCGTGCGGCTGAAGAAGATGTACACTCTGGGCACGCCAGGCAGCAGCTACCAGCATCTGTTTGCGCAGGTGAATTTAAGCATGGTCGTCACGGATGGACGCGAGTATTACAAAATGACGTGTCTGCCCAGTCGGCGTACGGACACTCCGCTCTACATATACGTGAGCAAGGACAGTTTCCTGATTCAGCGCGTGGTCATCCCGAAACCGCTGGATTATCAGTCCACCATTGAACGTTACGGACTCTATGAAGGGGTGATGATTCCGGAAAGAACACTGATCGAGCAGAACGGCATCCGCAGTGTTTCAAAAATCTATTTCAACAAGATCAATGCGGAGGTATCTCCGGACGAATTTTTGCCGCCGGACCTGGGAGGTGAGGAGAAGAACTGATGGAGCCTTGAAAGCACGGTTATGGGAATGCGCACGGTTTCGAAAATGTCTTTCGTAGTGCGAGGATGCGGACGCGGAGCGATTTCCGGACATGCACGAATCGTTGAATAGCTGAGAAGCGCGGACGGCCTGTTTGATGCCGGTCGACGATGGTAGTGTCTCGAGAGGTGGCGCCATGAAGTATTATTCCGAAGATCACGAATGGGTGGAAGTCAGCGGAGGAAAGGCTTTCGTCGGCATCTCCGAATACATGGTTGCAAGAATGGGCGGCATCATCCATGTGGAACTGCCGGAGGAGGATGATGATCTCATAAGCGGTGATAAGATGGGGGTGGTCGAGTCGGAGAGAGCATCCGCCGATATCTACTCGCCGATCAGCGGTACGGTGGTGGCCGTCAACGAAGCACTTTGCAGTGATCCCTGCATCCTCAATGAATCCCCGGAAGATCAGGGATGGCTCTGCTGCATGGGCAATATCGACATCGCCGAGACCGGTGACATGATGAGCGAAGACAACTATCTGAAGTACCTGAGACGATTATGCAAGAAAGGCGGATAGGTCGGGCGCTTTTCGCAACATCCGTACGTCCAATGACAGTTTTGTGCTGCATTTTTCCCGGTGCCGGCGTTCGACGGTTCCTATGTGCGAATAAGTGTGAATCGGCGGGTACTGTCGCCAAAACGGCAGAAACAGTTTGCAAATAATAAAATATGAGGTACATTAACACGGCCGTCGCCCTGCGTCGGCGCGATGATCTTCCGGTTTTTTCTTCTGAAAGTTGCGGATCGCCTCGGCGGTCGGAGCGGGGGAGCGGAGGTTCCGCCACGCGGGGATGCGGCATATGGAACGTTTCGATGAAGAACTGCTGCCATGGTGAGGAGGGTTTTTCGAGGTTATGCATCGCCCGCTCCTCCCGCACGTCTTGTTTTGCCGACGCTTGGTTGTAGTGTAACTTTCTGGCGCAAGTGGCGTGCGGCGGCGGATGCGATGTGACGGCACGTGGATTTCATCGCCGAACAAGGAGTCGGTGAGCTTATGGCGACCGAACAACAACAAACAACGGAAGAAATCAGGCATATATGGAAACATTGAACCAGAAGAGTGATGCGCGAGTCGATGCTTCCGAGTCCACGCCGATGCCGGTTGCTGGCGATGGCGAAAAGGTGTCGTCGACCCCCAAGCTGACGGTCTTGTACGAAAAACTGCGTGGCAAGACTTTCATTTTGGACAAACCGCAGTTCAGCGTCGGGCGCAGGGACTCGATGGATATCTGCATCAAAGATCCGAGCATGAGCGGGCATCACTGCGATCTGATCCGCCAGGAGTCAGGTAACTATCTCATCCGCGACAATGACAGCACCAACGGCACGAGGGTGAACAACGTACCGGTCACGGAGCATGAACTGAAAAACTCCGATATCATTCAGCTCGGAGGCGTCGAGGTTCTCTACGACAATGCGTCCGACGATGACGGCTCGTCGCTCGGAAGCGATTTTGGGCGCACTCACACCATCAATCTCGACACGCTGGATTCCGAACTGTCAACCGTGGAGATGAGCAACTATTCTCCTTTTGCGGAGGTTGAAACCAAACTGCAGGCGCGGACTCACAAATTCATGCTGCTTGGTCTGGTGCTGCTCTCCCTGGGGCTGATCGCGATTGTGATTCTGTTGCTGGTGAAGCTTTTTTCAGTCAGCTGAGTGACTGTATCGCATTTCACTCTTCATCCGACCGGGTTTTGTTCCTGCTCCCCACGGAACATTTGTTGGGGTGTATTTATCTTTCCGGCGTCGATTCGGATTTTTTTTGTACTTGGTTCAGTGCGGGATGCTGAATTTTTTAAGGATTAGTCGCTCATGTCCAATCGTACGATGACAAAGCCTCCGCAGCGGTCCGGCAGGGCAGTTTTGGTCTGGTTGCTTGTATTTATCCTGCTTGGTGCACTGCTGTTGTTCAACGGCATCAATGCCGACAAGGCAACCGAGTTGAGTCAGACGGAATTCGAAGAAAAACTTTCGAACGGCTCAATCAAGACTGCGGTTGTCACGTCGGATGTCAACCGGGTCATGGTGATCGAGGGCAGCTACACGATTGCGGCGTCGCCGCGGGCGGAGGGTGTTTCGGCTGACGGTGAAGATCGGGACGAAGTGAAGTACAAGACCAGGGTGATCTACTCTGAAAAAATAGGTGAGTTGCTTGGCCGCACGCGGCTGAAAGTGGAGGCCGGAAAGGATTCATGGTGGGATCTGATCGTGCCGTTGCTGCCTGTCGTCCTGATTCTTGTGGCGATATATTTTTTCACGTCGAGACAGATCAAGATGGCGGGACGCGGAGCCATGGATTTTGGCAAAAGCAGGGCCAGGATGATTCTGCCGGATGAGCTGCATGTGAAATTCGACGACATCGCGGGGGCCGACGAGGCAAAAGAAGAGATGCAGGAGATTGTTGAATTTCTCAAGGATCCACTCAAGTTTCAGTTGGTCGGAGGGCGCATTCCCAAAGGATGTCTTCTAGTCGGCGAGCCCGGCACCGGCAAGACGCTGATGGCGAAGGCGGTTGCCTGCGAGGCGGGCGTTCCTTTCTTTTCAATAAGCGGTTCTGATTTCGTGGAGATGTTTGTCGGTGTCGGCGCCAGCAGGGTTCGCGACATGTTCGAGCAGGCCAGGAAAACCACGCCGTGCCTGATTTTCATCGACGAGATTGACGCCGTCGGACGATCGCGCTTTTCGGGATGGGGAGGCGGTCACGATGAGCGCGAGCAGACACTCAACGCCATGCTTGTTGAAATGGACGGTTTGGAGAGCCGTTCCGGCGTTATCGTCTTGGCGGCCACCAATCGGCCCGACGTGCTGGATCCGGCTCTGCTCCGTCCTGGAAGATTTGATCGGCAGATTGTCATGGATCTTCCTGATATCGTCGGCCGACGCAAGATTCTCGACGTGCATGTCAAAAATATCAAAGTTGATGCGGCGGTCGACCTGGATGTGATTGCGAGGACCACGCCTGGATTCAGCGGCGCGGATCTTGCCAACCTGTGCAATGAAGCCGCGCTGCTGGCAGCGCGCCACGGAAAGGAAACGGTGAGTGCCGCCGACATGGAGGAAGCCAGGGATAAGGTATGTTACGGCAGGGAACGCCGTAGCCGCCGCATTGTGGAACGTGAGCGTCGGCTGACGGCATATCATGAGGCTGGACATGCCCTTGTCGCGATTCATTCCGAACACAGCACTCCCGTCCACAAGGTGACCATTATACCGCGGGGGCAGTCATATCTCGGCGCGACGTTCACAATGCCCAAAGAAGATGTCTACACGCACAGCAGGAAGGAGATGTTTGACGAAATGGCTGTGGCGATGGGTGGTCGCGTGGCCGAGGAACTGATATTCGGAGACATAACCACCGGTGCCGCCGCAGATATAGAACATCTGACCAAAATGGCCCGTGCCATGGTCTGCGTCTACGGCATGACTGATGCTCTCGGTCCGGTAAAATATAGCGACATGCGCACCCACCCGCACGTGCGGATCGACATGCCGCAGCAGGATATGCTCGGGCCTGAGACCGCGAGAGAGATCGACCTGGAAATCCGCAACATAATCAAGCAGGCGCATGATCGGGCTCGTGACATTCTCACCGAGAACCGTGGTCAGCTGGAAAAACTGGCTTCGGCTCTTCTGGAAAGAGAGACCATGACTGTTGACGAGATACGGCAGCTGCTGGATTTGCAGCATGCTTCCGAAAAACACCCGGAAAAGGTTGAATTGGCAGAGACGGGGAGCTGCGGCACGGGAGAAAACTGCGGCGATGAACATGAAATGCCTTCGGCAAGCGGTCCGCGATGATCAGATCGGCACTGTTGTCGAGTGCCACATCCGTCCCGGCGCCGGTTTCGGGAGAATTGTCGGCGAACAGGGCGGAGTGCTGAAAGTCATGGTGAAGGAGCGCCCTGTCAATGGCGAGGCCAACGCTGCTCTCAAGCGGATTTTTCACAAGAAGTTGGGAATTGCGTCGGATCGGATTCAGATCATAAGCGGGACGACCGCCAGGCGTAAGGGCTTGTTTTTCGCCGGAGTGGTTCCTGAGCAACTTGAAAAGCTGCTGGAAGGTGCTCTGCAGTGATAGGCGTTCGTGGCGGATTTTGCGGAATATCGCGATTGATCGAACATTCGCGACGACCGTGTAGAAAGAGAGGCTGCCTCGGTTTTTCTCAATCTGCTTTTTTCCTGCGAGATTGCGGCGTCGGCAGGTGTGTCGGCGGAAGTCGTATGGCGGATTGTTTCGCTCTTGAGGGCGGATTTTGCGTCATCCATGGCGTGAGGCGTTGGCAAGACGATTGCGGAAATGTCGATAGGACTGCTTATCACTCGCGGAACGGCGTGGAAATGCGGCGATCATGCGGCGGATTTTCAATTGGTTTGCTCTGGCGCTCTACGAGCGGGACGCTGCGTGCGCCGTCTTTCTTTAAAATAAAACAGTGAACGTGCACTATGCAAGATATTGATGTCACAACCGTGCTTGCCGATGGGGAGCCGGAGCAGTCTCCGGCCGTTGACCCCTGCGGGCGCAAGATGTTTGTCCCTTTTCAGGGGTCGTCGGAAGATGATCCTTCCAGGCTGTTGGAGGAGTTGCCCAATCTGGACAGGTGCTACAGTCAGGGGGAACGGTTTGCCGAGGGCGGTTTCGGGATAATTTCCCGTGCGCATGATCGATTCCTCGATCGGATCGTGGCAGTCAAGACGCTCCGTCCAGAATTGTGCAAAAATCAGGATGCCATACTCAAATTTCTGAGGGAAGCCAAGCTGAGTGCGCGTCTTGATCATCCGTCCATCGTCCCGTTGTACGGTTTGGACGGCGACCGGCAGAACGGCTTGCATCTGGTCATGAAATATGTCAACGGCATTACCATGCGTGAATACCTGGAACGCATACGGAAAAACTGGGAAGATCGGCGAGTGTCCGCGGCGGAAGCTCAGAAGCATCTTAAAGTAAGATTGGAATATTTTCTCAAGCTCTGCGACGTCATCGAGTATGTTCATGCACGGGACGTTGTGCACTGCGACTTGAAACCGGAGAACATCATGGTGGGACGGCACGGCGAGATTTACGTCATGGACTGGGGCAGTGCCGTTCCGTCGGGAACTGCCCGCGGGCGCAAGGTGGACGGTTCTCCGGCCTATGTTGCGCCGGAGATCTTCCAGAACGGTGCCACGACTCCCGCCGTCGATGTCTTTGCCCTGGGCATGATTCTTTTCGCGATGGTGACGCTGCGCTCAGGCGTGTCGGGCAATTCCGCCAAGGAGGTGTTGGGCAACATCCGTGCGGGAAGATTTGAACCGGTGCGACATTTCTATCCGCATTTGAAGATTTCCCCAGCCCTGGCCGCCGTCATCGAACGTGCCAGATGCCCCGATCCCGCCGGACGTTACGGCAGCGTGCAGGAACTTGCCGATGATATACGGCATTTTCTGTTCAAGGAGGAAGTCTCAGCCTACCCCGACAACCAGCTGCAGCGTCTGGCTCGGTATATGTACAGGCACCGCCTGCAATCGCTGGCGGTGATAGCCACGATGCTCTTTCTTTCAGCAGGCACGGTTGCATGGAGTCTCTACCGCGAGAACCGCAGCATCGAGGAAACGAACCAGAGAATCCTTCAACGGCTCATTCTGCAGCAGCAGACTGAATCCGACGCGTATAAAATAAGCGATCTGCTGCTCGCCATTCAGAGCCAGCTGAAAGCTTTCTGCGCCGGCATGAGCATCGAATACGGCAGGGAGGATCAGTCGTACACGCCTGACCGTGTTTTTTTCAATCACGAGTACCTTGAGCCGAAAAGCGCTCCGGCGGATCTCACTTTCTCCCCCGTCTACAACCGGCCGATCAGCATGACCCATTCGGCGTGTCATACCTCCACGGAGATGTCGCGTTGGAGGGCGACCAAGATGTTCCGCAACCTTCCGATGCAGGAACATGGCGGTCTGGGATTGCTGCTGCGGGGATTCACCGACAATGACGGAACAGAGCGTTCCTTACAGAAAAATATGGAGTCATTCATAGAACATGGAGGTGCTATCCGCCGCCTTTCGGTTCTGTTGAACAACGGTATCGGCTTCCGTTACCCCGGTATGTACGAAGACATACATCCGTCACAGTTTCAGGACGAGAGAATCAGGGAACTTAGACGCGTGAACTCGCGATTCTACTATTGGGGTCTCCCGCATTTGGACAGCAGCGGGCACATGGTTTTTTCATGCTGGGGACCGCTGATTGACGCAGACGGGAACGAACAGGGCTCCGTCGGGGTGGATGTCTGTTTTCACGAGGTGATAAGCCATCTCTACAAGGGGAATGATGATCGGAGTGCGGGGTCGACCTACTATCTGGTGAACAGACGGGATGAAGTGATTTTCTCTTCCGATTACATTCAGTTCTCCCACCACAAGAATTTCACTCCCGAAGAGGCGAAAGCAATCCCTCCCATAAAGAAATTTCCGATCCCTGACATGCTGAAGCAAATCCGCAATTCCTCCGTCAGACAGGGCGAATATGAGGAAAACGGTAGTTCTTACATCGTATCATGGAGTCCGATTGCCGCCACCCAATGGCTGCTGATTCAAATCACGGATGTCGCCAGAATGCCGCTTCCAGCCATCCATGCCGCCGCCAGACACCAATCACGGACCGCATTGTCGCCTTTCTAAGCATAAACGGCGTTCTCCGCCTTGCAATTTCGTTAGAATGTGCTAGATTCATTGTTCGGCGGCGATTTCATGCCGCCGGTGCCTTGATCCTTGTCCGTCATGAGGATCGGTTTGCGGCGAATCGTGCCGCATGACCACCGGAAGGCATGGAACTGGAGTCCGGGATTTGCGTCGGAACCGTCTTTCTCCGCTCTCCCTGTTTCGTCATCCGGTGATTGCTGCGGTGAAAATCAATCAAGGATGTGAAGAAATGGAAGAGGCGAAGCATATCTGTGTGTATTCCGGTTCAGCCCACCCTCAGCTGTCGCAGGACATTGCCGCATATTTGAACATTCCGCTCGGCAGGGTTCACCCCGCCAGATTTCCGGACGGCGAGATTTTCGTTCAGTTCGAAGAAAACGTTCGCCGTGCCGATGCTTTCCTGATCCAGCCGACGTGTGCTCCTGTCAGCGACAATCTCATGGAACTTCTCATCATGATAGACGCAGCGAAGCGTGCGTCGGCCGCCCGAATCACGGCGGTTTTGCCATATTTCGGTTATGCACGTCAGGACCGCAAGGACAAGCCCCGCGTTCCCATCACCGCGAAACTTGTAGCGAACCTTCTGACCGTCGCCGGCGCCAACCGTATCATCGCCATGGATTTGCATTCTCAGCAAATCCAGGGATTCTTCGACATTCCGATGGATCATCTGTATGCTCGTCCCGTGCTGGTTCCTTATCTCAAGCAGGTTCTGGGACCGGATCCGATGGTTGTGGCTCCGGATTCTGGCAGCGCAAAGATGGCGATGTCCTACTGTGATGTGCTTGGTGGAGGTTTTGCAGTGGTTGCGAAGCGGCGTATCAACGCGACGACCGTGGCCTCGTCGCATCTGGTCGGCGAGGTCCGCGGCAAGGTCTGTGTGATCACGGATGATCTGACATCGACCGCCGGCACGCTTTGTGCGGCCGCACGCATCCTGAAAGAGAACGGTGCGGCGAGGATCTATTGCGCTGTTTCCCACTGTCTCCTGAACGAGTCAGGCAAACAGAGACTGCTCGACACCCCGGAGATTGATCAGCTTGTCACCACGGACGCAGTGCCGCAGCACGACGACCTCGGCGGAAGAATCAAGGTTGTGAGCATCGCGCCCCTTCTCGGTGAAGCTATCCGTCGTATCCACGACGGCAAATCTGTCTCTTCTCTGTTCTACATCAATCATTGAATCATTCGTCTAAACCACACAACATCAGTTAACAAGAGGATCATCATGAGCGAGACTAACATTGAAATCAGGGTGAAGAAACGTTGTGAGTTCGGGAACAACGCCGCGCGCCGTGCCCGCAGCGCCGGTCTGATACCGGCCATCGTCTACGGCAGGAATCAGGCCGCACGTGCCATTTATCTGAATGCCGGGGAGTGGACGTCGCTGGCTCAGCACCGCCACCATCTGATTTATCTCGTAGATGATGACGGCGGGAGGCAGGCCGCATTGGTCAAGGAGGTTCAAATCAATCACCTTAAGAATCATTATGTCCACATCGATTTCCATGCGGTCGACGTCCATGCGAGAGTGCGCTCGACCATTTCTCTGCATGCGGTCGGCGATTGCATAGGAACCGCGCACGGAGGCACGCTGGAACAGAACATTCATGAACTTCCGGTCGAGTGCACTCCGGCTGACCTGGTGGACGAAATCAAGGTCAACGTGTCTGACCTTGAGATTGGAGAACATCTGCTGGTGAAAGATATTGTGATGCCGGAGGGCATGACGGTTCTCATGGACGCCGATGCCATTGTGTTCCAGGTGGCGCGCCCGATGCAGGAGGAGGAGCTTGAGACATCTCAGGCTGAACCCTCCGAGCCGGAGGCCATCAAGGAGAAGAAGCAGGATACGGAAGAATAGTGCTTCCGTCTTGGGGCAGGTTGCGGTATGCTGCAGCAGTCGACACCGATCAGTTTGCTGGTTGGGCTTGGGAATCCGGGCGCGGAATATGTCGGCACACGACATAATGCCGGATTCGACGTAATCGGAAGGCTGCTGGAGCGTCTCCCAGGACGGTTCTCGCGAATTGAACGCTATGGAAGCGTCTGTTTTCAGGGGCGTTTCCGAGGTCGTAACCTGATATTGCAGCTGCCGCAGACCTACATGAATGCGAGCGGAAGGGCCGTGTCGGCTCTGCTCCGTGACCGTAATATCTCAACCGAGGAGATGTTGGTGATTTCCGACGATCTGGATTTGCCGCTCGGACGTCTGAGAATCCGCATTGCAGGTTCGTCCGGCGGACACCGCGGTTTGGAGTCGATACTGACGGAGACGGGTAACGGAGAGTTCAGCCGACTGAGAATCGGCATTGGCAGAGACGACGGTGAGGATGCTGCGGATTATGTGCTCGGCAGGATGGACTCATCCGAACGGTGCATTTATGAGAAGGTCCTGGATGCGGCTGCGGATGCGACGTTGACGGTTCTCGGCAGAGGCATAGTGAGTGCGATGAATCGATACAACGGCTGGCGGGCGGAAGTGCGGGATTTCGACGACGGTAAACTCCGAGAGAATTAAAATCAGGAATGTACTTCTCTGAAACTGGAGAAGGGGAAAGGCGAGGTTTATTTTGAAAAAGTACGAGGCTGTGTTTATTCTGGACATCCGTAAGGTTGATGACGAAGGGGAGGCTTTTGCCAAGGATTTTGCCGTGCTCGTGGAATCGCTCGGCGGGAAGATGACCTCGGCCGCATCGTTGGGTCGTAAGCAGTTCACATATAACATCAACAAGCGGAAAGCCGGCATATACTGGGATTTCTTCTTTGAACTCATGCCCGCCAAAGTGATCGATGTCAAAAACAGATTCAGACTCAACGAGAAGGTGCTGCGCAATCTCATCATTGCCGACGAGCGTCCGGCGGAAGTTCCCGAGCAGACCGCCGCTGACGATGCTTCAGCCGCTGGTCTGTGAGCGTGAATTGGCTTGGAAGATATTGTGGACAAGTGACAGGGGAGGCAAGATCATGGCATCATTAAATAAGGTCTTCCTGATTGGCAATCTGACGCGTGAACCAGATTTGCGCTATACGCCGTCCGGCGCGGCGGTCTGCGAATTCGGTCTGGCGGTCAATCGCCGTTTCAGCACGAATAATCAGGACAGGGAGGAGACCTGCTTTGTCGATGTTACGGTGTGGAGCAAGGCGGCGGAGAACTGCAAACGTTTTCTGGAGAAAGGGTCTCCCGTGATGGTGGAGGGGAGACTTCAGTATGACACGTGGGAGGATCGCGAAAGCGGCGGGAAGCGTTCACGGCTGCGGGTGGTTGCCGAGCAGATCCAGTTTCTCGGCGGCCGCCGCGACGGAGGTGATGAAGGTGGAGCGGATAGGCAGCGGGTCGGTTCCGAGCAGCAGCGCAACACCGGCTATGATGCTCGCCAGGGCAGCCGTTCCGGCAATGTGGCGGGGCAGGGCGGATCACGGGATGGGCAGTCCATGCCGCCGATGCCTGATGCCGCATTCAATCCCAATACCGATGCGGAGGAGGATATCCCATTTTAGTTTTTTCCGTAGTAAGCAATCAAGGTTCTAATCAATGATTCGGAAAGGAAGAGATATGCAAAGAAGATCGTCACGCCGGCATCAGCCGTCAAAACCCAAGGTTTGCCGTTTTTGTGAAGCAAAGGTGCATTATATAGACTTTAAAAATGCGGAAATGCTTTCCAAATTTCAGACCGAAAAAGGGAAAATCATGCCCCGTCGCATCACCGGCACCTGTCTGGAGCATCAGAAAATGCTGTGCACTGCCATCAAGCGCGCGCGCATCGTGAGTTTAGTCTACTAATTTCGGAGAGGAGTTGAATATCATGGCAACCCATGTCAGTCTGATTCTGATGGAGGACGTTGAAAGTCTCGGACTTGCCGGAGATGAGGTGCATGTGGCTCCCGGCTATGCACGCAATTATCTTCTTCCCAAGGGACTCGCTGCCAAGTCCACGCCTGGAACGCTGCGTTTGCTGGCGGCCCGCAAGGAGAAAATCGAGGCCAAGCGCGCCGCCGAACTTTCAGCCGCCAGAGAGTTAGGCGACAAGCTGTCGGGTTTGGAAATTTCAATCACGGCTCAAGCTGCCGACGACGATCAGCTTTTCGGATCGGTCACTGCGCGCGGCATTGCAGAGCGGCTCGCCGAAAACGGTATTGTGATTGATCACAAGCATATCAAATTGGATACGCCGATTAAGAATCTCGGCAGCTATACGGTTGATGTCAAACTTCATTCTCAAGTTGTCGTGCCGCTCAAGGTGGTCGTCACGCGCGGTTGACGCACTGCGGTAAGGATGATGGCTTTTCTGTGTGACGAACATGGCGGATAGCGTTTCCACAGCTTTGCCGGCGGCCGATCGAGTGCTGCCGTCCGATCCCAAAGTGGAGCGGGCGGTGCTTTCGGCCATGCTGCGCGAGCCTGTACCCTGCGTGGACATTGCCTTGAGTCAGCTCGGCCGCAATCCGGAAGTGTTTCATTCACAGGTCCACAGGGAAGTGTTCTCGGCGATTCTCGCGTTGAGCGATCATCCGCACAAAGACGTCGATCCTGTTTCCGTCGCACATCAGTTGCAAACGGCGGGGAAGCTCGGTGAGATCGGCGGAGAGCTCATGCTGGCTGAGCTTTACGGAGCGATAGCGACCACGGTTCACATGGAGTCATGGTGTGTGACCTTGCGTGAACTTTTCATGTTGCGACGCTTGATAGCGGTCTGTTCCGAGGTCGCGCTGCGCTGTTACGGTCCGTCCGTCAACGTTCCGCTGCTGCTGGAGGACGCGGAGAGCGCCGTCTACAGCATCCGCAACGTTGAAACCAGAAGTCACTGTTCTGAAATCCGCGACTGTATAGTTGAGCAGTTCAAATATCTCCAGGACATACTTGACGGAAAGATCGAAGTGGGAATATCCACCGGATTCGCGCAACTTGACGCATATACGGGAGGGCTGAAGCCCGGCGAAATGTTCGTGCTGGCCGCGCGTCCGTCCATCGGTAAAACTTCCCTGGCGCTGAACATCATACGTAACATCGCCCTTCCGACCCGTTCGCCCCATCCCCGGAAAGTCGCTTTCTTCAGCCTTGAAATGACGACGGAACAGATTGTGAGGCGTTTGCTCTGCACTGAGGCGGGCATTTCGGAGACCGTCTTTTGGAACAAGACTTTCCGACCGGGGGACATGAGCAAATTGACTCAGGCCATCACCGCTTTCCGTGACGCGAAAATATACATTGATCCCACCGGCGGTTTGACCATTTCGGAGTTGAGGGCAAAGGCGCGTCGGCTCCGGATGACTCCCGATGCAGACGGTACGCCGTCCATTGACGCGGTTGTGATAGATTATTTGCAGTTGATGCATGCCGATGTTCAGACCGACGGACGGCAGAACGAAGTTGCCGCCATCTCCAGCGGAATCAAATCGCTGGCCAAGGATCTGAATATTCCGGTGTTAGTCCTGGCTCAGCTCAACCGAGAGGTCGACAAGACGGCGGGAGCCTCCGCACGTCCGAGACTGTCCCATCTGCGGGAATCCGGCGCCATCGAGCAGGATGCGGATATCGTTACCTTTCTGCATCGCAACCGTGACGACGCCAAGGAGATCTCATCGTCAGAACAGAGCGTCGAGGCCGAGTTAATTCTGGAGAAGAACAGGAACGGACGTACCGGAGTCATAAAGTTGAATTTTTTCCCTACCAGAATGGAATTCACTCCCGCAAGCATGTATCGCGAGGAGGATTGTCCACCGATCTGAGCGCATGACCGACGGTTCGACGTACGGGCACTGGCATCCGCTGCCGACCCCGCACGGGGATGGCTACGCGGTTGAGATTGCGGTTCCGATCTTGAATTTACGGCATTGAAAGTGTACATTACCGTAGTTTTTTTTATGTGCAGCACCGCTGAGTCACGGCCCCATATGACAATAAAGGCTTGACGCCGGATTCATGCGGATAGAATCACAACAGAGGTAACGTCCTCCAACAGAAAGGGATCTGGTTATGCCAACCGCAAGTCGAGCGAAACACAAGTTCTGCCGCCGTATAGGTCAATGCATCTGGGGCTGTCCGAACTGTCCGACCGTGAAAGGTCTTGCACGAGCCTATCCTGCCGGGCCGCACGGGAAAGGTCGTCGGGTCAAACTTTCCACCTACGGGGAGCTGCTGATTGAAAAACAGAAATTGAAGAATTACTACGCCATCAGCGAAAAGCAGCTGCAGATCGCTTACACCAAGGCCAAATCCGGTTCCGGTCAGGCAGGCGAAAAGCTTTTCAACTCCTTGGAGACCCGACTGGATGCACTGGTTTACCGTGCCGGTTTCGCACCGACGATCTTTGCGGCTAAACAATATGTGAACCATGGTCACATACTGGTCGACAACAAAAAAGTGGATCGCGCCTCGTGTCGTGTCAGGGAGGGGCAGGTCATTTCCATCAATGCAGACAAGTCGCCGGCCATTGCGGAAACGGCGAAGAAGAGCAATTCGGCGTGTCCAGCCTACCTGGAAGTAGATCGCGACAATTTGAAAGCCACGCTGGTGAGAATGCCGCAGATGGATGAAATCCCGGTGAATGTCAAAATTATGAGCGTGATCGAATACTACGCACGTTAGGACATTCCCTGCAGCGCGGAAGATGACACCGTCGTCGAACAGTTCTTTCCTTGGAGTAGAGCTTCCGGAAGGGTTATGCGTTTTCTGGAGAATTTCATAATCCGGAATTATTTTGCCGTGGCGGCATCAGCGTTGGGCGTATGCGGATCCGTTGAAAACAACGGACGGATTTTACTCCGGGGGGAATGATGAGAGCAGACTTCTCCCGAAACAGAGCAATGGAAAGGTTTTGTGCAGATGAATGCGAGATTACTGAGTTTTACCCTGGCAGTCGGCGTATTTGTTGTTAATTTGACGGCCGCCGAACAGCGGAGCGCCGCATCCTCTTCGGCTGTGGATGCCAAGCAGCCGTCGCGA
Source organism: uncultured Victivallaceae bacterium (assembly GCA_964402715.1). Lineage (GTDB taxonomy): Bacteria > Verrucomicrobiota > Lentisphaeria > Victivallales > Victivallaceae > CALXOD01. The sequence goes on along the minus strand of CAYODJ010000015.1, from coordinate 8,475 downwards.
GACGCTGCCCAGGCCGTCGCGAAGCCGCAGGATCTCTGGGGGTTTTTGCCTCCGGCGGTTGCGAGGATCAACGGCAAGGATATTCCAAAGCAGGAATTCATAGCCGCCATGGAAAACCAGATGAAAGGGCCGGACGGTAAGATTCCTCCTATGATAACGTCCGAGTTGCTTCAACGTGCCGCGCCGAGGCAGGTGAAGTCGTATGTCGATCAGAGACTTTTGCTTCCGGTTGCGGCTAAGGCGGGGTTTGTGCCTTCTTCGGATTTGGTGGCCGGAGTGCTGAAGGAGCAGCTGAATTCCATGCCCAAAGAACAAAGGGAAATGGTTAAGATGCAGCTGCAGATGACAGGTAAGGATGAGAATTCCTACATCGCCGAGTTGTCCAAGAATACGGCTGTTCAGGAGGGTGTCGCCATCGAGCGCTATCTGGATAAAACGGTATTCTCCAAAATCACAGTCACGGACGAGGATGCTAGGAAATTCTACGAGTCGAACATCGAGCGTTTCAAAGAGCCTGCGGATCCTGCTGATTCAATCCGTGCATCGCACATTCTGATCAGTGTTCCAGACAAGGCGACGAAGGAGCAGGACAGCGCGGCGAAAGCAAAGGCCGAATCCATTCTGGCGGATCTGAAAAAGAATAAGAACGGATTTGAAGCCGCCGCAAAATCCAGCAGCGACTGTCCCAGCAAGGATAACGGCGGTTCTTTGGGCCTTTTCACCAAGGGGCAGATGGTCAAGGAATTTGAGGATGCCGCATTTGCCTTGAAGGAAGGTGAATTGTCCGGCGTGGTAAAGACTAAGTTCGGCTACCATATCATCAGGCGTGATGCGGCGCAGAAAGAAAGAACCACTTCATATGACGAGGTCAAAAATCGCCTGAAAGACGGGATTAAGCTTCAGAAAGCGCAAGAAGAGATAGAGAGAATAGTGACGGAACTCGAGAAGGAGAATAAGGTCGAATTTCTGGTCAAGGATCAGGTTTCTGACGCGCCTGCCAAATGACGGTCGCCGCCGGCGACATGTTCCCCCGAGCCGTTGTCATCGGATCGGGGGGATTTTTATAAATTTTCCGGCTATGGCGAGTGTCCGACTTGTTTTTCAGGTTTCATGATATAGTGTACTGCGCCGACCGATCGAATTCTCAACGGGGGGACTGTTATGCCAATGGTGTCTTGTTCCAAATCGTCACCGTCGCGGACAGTGTTGCTGTGGCCGGGCGACAGCTTGATTCGGGCAACAGGAACAGGTGACGGCTTCCGCCCTCACATGGATTGCTACCTGATTGAAGACGGGCAGCGGCATCCTGCCGCCGTCATATTCCCGGGGGGGGCGTACGTGGAATTGTGTCCGCATGAAGGCGTAGACATAGCCTGCAAGTTGAGAAGTCTCGGTTTTCATGCGTTTGTGGTGCAGTACCGGACAGCTCCGCATCGTTTCCCCGAACCTCAGCAGGATGCCTTGCGGGCCGTCAGACTGGTGCGGCAGGCGGCCGATCGGTGGCTGGTGCTTGCGGATTGTCTGGCGGTGTTCGGATTTTCCGCAGGCGGACATCTGGCAGCATGCACCGGCACCATCTCATCGGAAATCGATGCCGATGCCGGTGATGCGGCGGATGTCTTCGACATGATGCCCAGCGCCATGATTCTCGGATATCCGGTGATATCCTTCGGCGCATGCGGGCATCAGGCGTCAGGGATGAACCTTCTGGGCGACAAGTTCATTGATGAGAAGGAACGCTTTTCTCTGGAACGGCGCGTCGGTGCGCATACTCCGCCCACGTTCCTGTGGCATACCGCGACAGATGAGCTTGTGCCTGTGGAAAACAGTCTGCTGTTTGCGGCTGCGCTGCATGATCATCGGAGAAAATGGGAGCTGCATGTTTTTTCCCACGGCGCACACGGACTTGGGCTGGCATCGCGTTACCCGGATATCGCCGAATGGCCGGAGTTAGCTTGCAATTTTCTGCGTGAACAGTGCGGTTTCCCTCTGTGATATGTTGAGTTGCAATTGGACGATTCAGACGGGAGCATAGCTCATGATATATTTCGATCCGGTGTATTTCCTGTTCATCCTCCCCGGAGCGTTGCTGGCCTGCTGGGCGTCTTGGCATACGAGGAGCACATTCAATCGCTACGCCAGAATGACTGCTTCCTCAGGTCTTAGCGGCGCACAGGCGGCTGCGAGATTGCTGCAGAACGCGGGGATTGACGACGTGAGCATTGAACAGACGGACGGGTTTCTTTCCGATCACTATGATCCCATATCACGGACGCTGAGGCTTTCCCGTGATGTTTACTTTGGAAACAGTCTTTCCTCCATTGGCGTCGCCTGTCACGAGGCAGGGCATGCCATTCAGCATGCTCAGTTCTACGGGCCGTTGGTGCTTCGCAATATGATGGTGCCGTTGGTGTCGCTGACACCGCCGTTGTCCTACATCGTGATTCTCGCGGGATTTTGCATGCATGCTCCCGGTTTGATTTTTATAGGTGCTTTGCTGTTCGGAGCCGCAGTTCTCTTTGCGATAGTCACGCTTCCGGTGGAATATGATGCCAGTGCTCGCGCCAGAAGACTTGTAGAAAGCGCCGGGATCGTGAGTTCGCGTGAAGCTGATGCCGCCGCCAGGGTGCTTAACGCCGCATTTCTCACGTATGTTGCCTCCGCAGTCAATTCGCTGCTGGTGCTGCTGTACTACCTTTTCCGCGCCGGACTGTTTGGCGGACGGCGTGAGTGACGTTCGGGAGAATGCACGGCATGGATCGTTCTCTGTTCACGGCGAAGTTCAAGAAAGATTATGTTGCGGCGTCGGCTGTGGCGATTTTCTGTCTGATTGTCGTCGCTGAGATAACGCTTGCGGTCGGCATCCCCACATATCTGCTGCGGTCAAACATCTGGGCGCTCCAGATAAGACGGCAGCAGCTGCTCGACAGTTTCGATGCATTGCGCGGTTCCTGCAACGATGCGAAAATCAGAAACACGGCGGCCGACAATGAAAATCGCATAGTTCTTTGGTCGCTGAATCTGATGGCGAATTATCTGCGCGTCCACCGACAGACCATCAGCGCGGGGGAAATCGCCGGTCTCCGGAAAGACATTAAGGACCTGAGTGTGATCACGGCCAAGGCGAAGCATGAGGAATGTGCCAACCGGGAGGTGTCCGTAGACACGAGGATGTTCCTGTCCGAGATGACACGGCGCATCGCAAACCGATCTGACGACGGCAATATTCATGAACAAAGAGAGACTCGTTGAGATCATAGCGGGATTTTCAGGTAAGCGTATCGCCGTTGTCGGGGATATGATGCTTGATGTATATCTGCGGGGCAGAGCCGATCGCATATCGCCGGAGGCACCGGTGCCTGTGGTGCTGATTGAGAAAAACAGCAGCTGCCCCGGAGGCGCGGCCAATGTGATGCGCAATCTGGCCACGTTGGGGGGATCCCCCGTGGCTTTCGGAATGATCGGCGGGGATGCTAATGGCGCGGAACTTTGCAGACAGCTGACGGAATACGGCGTCAATCACGATCATGTCCGCATCGATCCGAGCCGGCAGACAACCTGCAAGCAGCGTGTCGTGGCGGGTACTCAGCAGCTGATAAGGCTGGACTATGAAGACGTGTCTCCAGTGTCTGAGTGGCTGCGGGAGTACATCGTCGAAAAGGTGCTGTCTCTGATTTTCTCAAAGGAAATCGACGCCATAATTTTTGACGACTATAACAAGGGTCTGCTCTCCAGTGAGATGCTGTCCGCAATCGTTCCAGAGGCGAACAGGCATGGAGTCATCAGCGCGTTGGATCCGAAACCGGGTAACCTTTCGCCGGTGCGCGGACTGACGGTGATAAAGCCGAACCGAAAGGAGGCCTTCGCCATGGCGGCGTCGGCAGACTCCGCATCAGACGGGGATCTTGATTTTGTGGCGGAACAGCTTCAGAAACGGTGGACTCCGAAGTATCTGCTGATCTCTCTCGCGGCTGAGGGAATGGCCTTATACTCTCGGAACGAAATCAAGACCGTGATTCCCACCAGAGCCAGAGAGGTTTATGACGTGTCAGGAGCAGGGGATACGGTTCTTGCCGCGTTCATGCTCGCGCTCGTCGCCGGAGCCGCGCCGACGGAAGCTGCCGAAATCGGCAACTATGCGGCCGGCGTCGTTGTCGGAAAAATCGGAACCGTACCTGTGACTGCGGATGAATTGAAGAGGGAAATTTTTCTGGGGAACTGACTCTTATGGACAGGGTAGTCGTAGCCATTCCAGCCCGTTACGGCAGCACTCGTTTCCCCGGCAAACCGCTGGCGATGCTGTGCGGGAAACCGGTGATTCGCCATGTGTATGAAAAGGCGGCCGCATCCACCGCCGATCTTGTCGTCGTCGCGACCGATGATGCTCGCATTCACCGTGCAGTGGAGCTGTTCGGCGGGAAAGCGGTGATGACGGACCCAGGGCATGCATCCGGCAGCGATCGGATATACGAAGCTGTTGCGGGAATGGGATGCGACATTGTTGTCAACGTGCAGGGTGACGAGCCGTTGATTCCGACCGAGGTCATCGATGCTCTGATTGCTGTGATGAAAAGTCATCCGGAATACGAGATATCCACTGTGGCCGTACCGGCCACCCCGGCGGAAATGCATGACTGCAACCGCCCCAAGGTCGTTTTTGACTCGGCCGGCAGGGCGCTCTATTTCAGCCGCTCACTGATTCCGTTCCTGCGTGACGGCGGCATAGAAACCACGGTATATGTCCACTGGGGCATTTACGCCTATCGTTCTGCCGCTTTGGAGAAATTTGTGAATCTCCCCGTCGGACGGCTTGAGATGTGTGAAAAACTTGAACAACTCCGCGCTCTGGAGAATGGAATGGATATCAGGGTGATTGTTTCTCACCTGTCCAGCGTCGGTATTGACACTCCGGAGGATTTGATTCGGGCTGAACAGCGTCTGCGTGAGGTCGGGTCATGAACAGCGTTACCGTCGGATCTGTTGTCATAGGCGATGGACATCCTGTCCTGATCGCTGGTCCGTGTATGGCGGAAAGTCTCGAACTGTGCATGGAATGCGCTGGGTACCTGGCCGATCTGTGTGAAGAGTTCGGGGTGGGGTATGTTTTCAAAGCCTCATACGACAAGGCAAATCGCACCAGTGGAAGATCCCGCAGGGGGCCCGGCATAACTGCCGGACTGGCGATGCTGTCTGAAATCAGGGGACGTTTCAACATTCCGGTTGTTACTGATGTTCACGAGTCGAAGGATGTGCCGCAGGTGGCGGAGGTTGCGGATCTGCTTCAGATCCCCGCATTCCTCTGCCGTCAAACGGATCTGCTTGTAGCCGCAGCGGAATCCATGAAGCCAGTCAATATAAAGAAAGGGCAATTCATGGCTCCTGAGGATATGTTTGGAGCCGTGGAAAAAGTGCGCTGTGCCGGCAACCGCCAGGTCATCCTCACCGAACGGGGGTGCACTTTCGGATATCATAATCTCGTGGTTGATTTCCGTTCTCTGCCAATCATGCGCGGTTTTGACGTGCCGGTGGTGTTCGATGCGACGCATTCGGTACAGCTTCCAGGAGGGCGTGGTGACACATCCGGAGGCAGCCGTGAATTTGTGCGTCCTCTCGCCAGAGCCGCTACGGCGGTTGGTATCGACGCGCTGTTCGCGGAGGTTCATCCGCGCCCTGATCAGGCATGGTCCGACGGCCCCAATTCACTCTCGTTTTCGGAAATACGGGAAGTGGTGTCGGACTTCACCGCCATCATGAAAATCATGAAAGGTGGGCTGTAAGATGTTCTCTTTCCTGCGGATATCATTGCAGGCCATCGTCCTTTGTTGTGTGTTTCAGTCTATCGCTGTGACCGGCGCGTGCGCCGCTTCCCTGAATGAGCTGCGGGGGCTGAAAACTCGTCAATCCCGTTTTCCGGTCTATCACAAGGAACGTCTGCAACTCATGATTTACAGCGCCGAAGCCGAACACCGTGGTGACACCGTTCTCGCCAGGGATCCTGTCATGGACATCATCCGCAGGGGGATTGATATCGATTTGGTCGGCAATGCTCAAAAAAACACGCCCTATTCTCTGGAGGCTCCTCTCGTTGATATTCTGGCCTTCTGGACGCAGCGTCTGTATAGCGAGGGGGTCATCAGCAGCACCAGTGCCGTGATTAATCAGGAGACCAACCAGGCCTCCGGCAACGATCCGGTTTTCTTCCGTTCGCCGATGTTGGATCTTGATGGCGTTGGTTTCGATGCCGACTATGCGTCGCGTACGCTTCTGGTGCGTCAAAACGTGCATATTGTTCTGCGTACCGCTGCGAGTAATCCGGTCAAGTTGCTGGAGGAAAAGAAACTGCCGGAGAAATATGAACACATCAACGCCTACGCTAACTCCCTTTTTATTGATTTCGACAGAGGGGAGGTCATATTGTCCGGAGAAGTCAAAATCGATGAGGAGAGGGCTACTGTCAACTGCGACAGGCTGACAATTTTTTTCGACGGGCGTGGGGGAGATCGCACAGGCGAAGCAGGTGAGGACGATTTATTCGCGGAGTCCGGCATCGATGGGGTGAACAGAGTAATTTGTGAAGGACATGTTGTTATTGTCAGAAAAAACGGTGTCGTCATGCCGGAGCAGGCGCGGCAGTCCGCTGCCTCCGATCGGGCCGAGTACCGTGTGAAACACGGAACGGTCACCTTGACAGGTTCGCCGGACAACCCTTCGGTGCTGCGCTGTGACGGAGATATCTTAAGTGGTGAGGTTATCGAGTATCACCGTTTTTCTGGAGAGACGGCCGTACGGGGTCATTGCCGATTGTTTGCCTGTCGGGTCGGATTGAATGGGGATTTAGTGAAACGCACCGAATTGCGTTCTGACGCCATATCGTTTGACCGCCGGCATCATTCCGTGCTTTTCAGCGGAAATGTTCTTTTGGATGAGTCCGACACGTCGTTGTCCTGCGGTATGATATACGCTTCCCTGGGTTCCTCTGTCAAGAACGATGCCGAGGAAGCTGCGACGGAGATTGCCTTGATGCCTGAGTTCGACTCCATGGGGAGAATGGAATTGATGAACGTCGAGTGTCATGATAATGTTCGCGTTCTGTGCGGCAGTCGGCTACGACAGACGGGTAGTATTGCGGGAATTCGGCGGCATACCCTGGGCTGTCCAGGACAGAGTGAATTTTACATCGGACTGGCCATGCCGTCATGCCGCCGTACGCATGCCGTCAACTGTGAAAAATACGTGAATATTCCTGCAGGAGTAATCTTGTGTTCCAACCATGAACAGCCGGCTGACGCCGTGCAAACCGTGATTACCTCCGACTCCAGTGACTTCAACTACGGCGATAATCTTTTGACCTTTAAAGGCAATGTCAGGGTGCAGGATTCTCGCTTGACGCTGGAATGCGATGAGATCAAGATACACTTGCGGGACACTGTGAAAGATGAGCACCGTGAGCATGGAAAGTCTGATCATGGAGGTTCGTTCGGTTTGGATTCGGGATATTCCAGGAACAAGCATCTGGCGAGTGTCGTTTGCATAGGGGATGTGCATGTTGTTGAGAAGCAATTTTTTCTTGACTGTGATATGCTGACGCTGTATTTCCGTCAGATGCAGGGGACTTTGCCCGAGCCGGGGGCTTTGCAGTCGGGAGAGACGCAGCTGATTCGGATAGATACGGAGGGGAATGTCGAACTCAGGAGCAGGCAGGGCGCATCCGGCGGCGGCAAGGACAGCGGCAATCGGATTGATGAGTCGTCCGCTTCGGACATCGGGACGATCTTCAAAGGATCGAAAGGGGTGTCCGTTCTGACTGCTGAGCATGGTCGGATTGATCTTCTCAAAAATGTCGCGGAATTCCACGGCAAGGTAAGGGCCGAGGATCCGCAGGCGACGCTGGATTGCGATTCTTTGTTTCTGCTTATGCGTATTGTCACCGACGGATCAGACGTTGGGACGCGTCAGCAGGAGAATCCTATTGATCGCGATCCTTTTGTCAGCACTGCCACGGAGGTGCCGAATGCTTTCGCACTCGGTGACAGTCGTGAACTGACGGATGTGGTGGCTCAGCATCATGTGCGGATAACGAGAAAACTCCTCAGAGGCGTTCAGTATGCAACCTGCGATCAGGCGCACTACATCGTCAACGATCGTTCCGCAGTGTTGCTTGGCACACCGCAGAGACTGCCATATCTGGAGGATCCGGTTCAAGGCCGTATGCAGGGGAAACGTATTTTTCTGGATCTCGCCAATGAACGAGCTTCTGTTGAGGAGCAGGCCTCCCTTGAGATCAAGAATTTGAATTCGTTGTGAATGCAAGTGGTCTGCCGGTCGAGATCGGAGTTTCGGCCATAATGCCGTTAGAAGAGCGGCTCAAATATATTCCCGCAACGGAATGGGGGACAGTCCGTACATGGATATTTGCAGACTTTGCTATTGTCCCAAATTTTGTGAAAAGCACTTGTAGTTGCCGACGCTGACAAA
>CAYODJ010000014.1:0-57174 GCA_964402715.1 uncultured Victivallaceae bacterium | reverse complement strand
AACTCTCCTGCTCTAATCGAATGATTTAGCCATCTTTGATATGGAGCAAGTTCCGACTTTTTCAATCAGTTCCGGAAATTTTCACCGGACAGTAGTGTTTCTGCCTGGAAACATAGCAGCCTTTGCAGGTAATTCGCCGATATTTCGGCTGTGTCAACCAATACGGTTGAAGAAAATAAATGAAGATTCGAACTGAATCAGGTCGGTGATCGGTAATGAATTGCGAGGCCAATACCCTACCTCTCATGAGGAAGTACGACTCCAAATGTCTCCATATCCCTAGCATGCGCCTATACTCACATGAGACGGGATCTTGCAGCGCTTGCATTCTGCCTGTCGAACAGCAATAGAGTCTGTTCACGATGTTCATGCGATTCCTTGGAATTGATTTTCCTGGCATCCCGTGGTTTTTCATGCCATTCAGATATCGCGCATGTATTGGAAATCACAATATCTCGATCGCTAATCCGTAATTGCTGCTTGTCAATCCATGCAACTGGGATTACATTTCCGGGGGTGCGGTCGTCGAATAATTTCTGTTAAAATGAGACAGTATGATTGACAGAAACTTAATACGAAATTTTTGCATTATTGCTCATATTGACCACGGGAAATCTACTCTGGCCGATCGTATGCTGGAATATACGCACACCGTATCGGATCGTGACCTACAAGAGCAACTGTTGGATGACATGGACTTGGAGCGTGAAAGGGGAATAACCATAAAATCTCATCCGGTGAGGATGCTGTTTACAGCAAACGATGGGAAAGTCTACGAGCTTAATCTAATTGATACGCCCGGGCATGTCGATTTTACATACGAAGTTAGCCGCTCACTATGCGCCTGTGAAGGCGCTCTGCTTCTAATCGATGCAACACAAGGTGTCCAAGCGCAGACTGTAGCCAACGTGTCGTTGGCTTTCAAACAGCATCTGTGCGTTGTGCCGGTGATCAACAAAATTGACCTGCCGGCTTCGAATATCGGCTTGTGTTACGAACAAATGGAAGAAATCCTGGCGATCCCCCGCGAGGAGGTTCTGCTGGTCAGCGGTAAAACCGGAGTCGGCGTTCATGATCTGCTAGATGCCGTGGTGCAACGTATCCCCCCACCGAGCGAACCCGAGCAACGTGGTTCTTGCGCCTTGATTTTTGATTCCGCATATGACTCGTACCGTGGTGTAGTCACTTACATCAGGGTTCACAAGGGCGCGTTCCGACGCGGAGACAGAGTGAGATTTCTAAGCAACAGGCTTGAAAGCGAAATTAAGGAGGTTGGCTTCTTCACGCCTCACATGCAATCGTCGGAGGAATTGGCCTCCGGACAAGTCGGATATATAATCCCGAATATCAAAAGCCTGTCGGACACACGGAACGGCGATACCGTCACCAACGTCTGCTCGCCCTGCGTGGAGCCGTTGCCCGGTTTTCAGGAGGTCCGTCCCGTGGTTTTTAGCGGAATTTATCCTATTGATTCAGACGATTACGATCAGCTTAAGGCTAGCATGGGTAAATTAAGATTGAATGACGCGGCTTTTTTTTATCAGCCGGAGGCTTCAGCTGCGCTTGGATTCGGATTTAGATGCGGATTTCTTGGACTGTTGCATATGGAAATCATTCAGGAACGGTTACGCCGTGAATATGGCATGGATATCATCGCCACATATCCGAGTGTGATTTACCATGTCTATCTCAAATCAGGTGGGATGGTGGTCGTTGACAATCCTGTTCATCTGCCTGACCCTAGTACCATCGAGAGAATGGAAGAGCCGATGATTCGGGCAAAAATCCTGATCCCGTCCGACTACATTGGAGATATAATGAACTTAGTGATGTACAAGCGTGGATATTGCACTCAGACTGACTCCGTAGACGCGAAACACGTGATCATCACGGCAGAGATGCCAATGTATGGGATTCTCATAGACTTCCACGATAAACTCAAGTCGATCACGCGCGGCTACGGCAGCATGGACTATGAACCCTGCGGTTACCGCGAGGACAAACTTGTCAAATTGGATATTTTGATTAATGGGGAGGAGGTGGACGCGTTTTCCTCTATTGTGCATGTCAACGCGGCACCGGTGTTGGGACGACAGTTGGTGGAGCGTCTCAAAGAAGTCATTCCACAACAGATGTTTCAAATTGCCATCCAGGCAGCAGTCGGCGGAAAGATCGTGGCTCGTGAGACGGTTCGACAATTGCGCAAAAATGTTCTTGCAAAGTGTTACGGAGGCGACATCACGCGCAAACGCAAGTTGCTCGAAAAACAAAAAGAGGGGAAAAAGCGCATGAAGTCAATCGGCAAGGTTAATATCCCGCAGGAGGCCTTTGTAGCTGTGTTGCGTGCTGGGGAGAAAGACGCTTGAATCTGACCTGTTTTTTTGTTGAAATCAATAGAAAACTGATGAATGCGACGATATGATCTTTAGAAAATGTAGACAGTGGCAAGCACGACGGAAGTTGCGCAAGATTCTTGATGTGCTGGCGAACATTCGCCACGTTGATGACGATGTTTTAGATCAAACTCAAAAGACCGCCATAGAGCAATTGATTGGAGAATGTGCTGCCGCAAAACACGCATCTGCGGATGAAATCAGCGACTGCATTGCAAGCACATCGGAGCGGCTACTGAGGCTTGTGCCGAAAAAAAGATTCTATGCTTTTCGCGAGTGGGTGGACGTGTTTGCTGTGGCAATGGCTGTTGCATTCGGTGTGCGGGGACTATTTCTGCAGCCGTTTAGAATTCCGACCGGCAGTATGCAGCCTACATTGTATGGGATTCACTTCATGACAAAAGAAGGGAACGCCAATCATTTGCTCATGAAAATGCCGGCAGCACTTAATCTTCTGTTATTTAGTGCGCGCCAGGCACATCTTGAGCTCCGCGAAGGCGGACATCTGGAGACAAACAGCATCAGACCTTCCTCTAATACACTATTTGAGGAGACGGCATTCAGGATAGGCGCCTGTGAATATCGTCTGCCTGGAACACCGCGCAAGGTGCTGGAATATTCCGGTCTGGACCCTAGTGTTGAATACCAATCCGGGGATGTTCTTTGTGACGGCTATTTATCGCAGGGGGATCATTTGTTTGTTGACCGTGTTTCACATAATCTCGTTGGTTTGAGAAGGGGAGATGTGGTCGTTTTCAATACAGAGGGCATTTACGCATCGGACGGACGTTCGTTGACTGAGGTTTCGGGGTACTATTACGTCAAACGTCTGGTAGGTCTACCTGGTGATACATTAAAGATTGTTGGCTCGCAACTATTCGTGAGGCCGGCGGGATCGGCTGACTTCATACCGATTCAGGCATTGTCTCCGGTTTTTGAGAAGTTGTACAGCGGCCGGGGTGGGTATCAGGGGCACAGCAGTGCCACCGGCGGAAGTGCTCATGGTTATCTGCTACAGCGTCCTGAAGATGAGTTTACCGTGCCAGACGACAGTTATTTTATGTTGGGAGACAATACCAGATTCAGCGCGGACAGTCGCTTTTGGGGCGTTGTTCCAAGGCGCAATATAGTCGGTCGCGCCCTGTTGGTGTTTTGGCCGCTATCCAGACGATGGGGGAGGGTGGATAGGGTGCCTCCTCTGCCTGTGCCTACAGGAAAGGATATTCGAGGAACATATCCTTCTATGGCACTGCAGTAAATCATTTCATATGGTAGTCGTTGGCGGTATGCGGGGGGATGTGTTTGGGCTTTCATGCGGAGGCTGTTGCGACTTCCTGCATCGGCTGACATTCACGCCGACACAACTTGATTCGCGATGCGGTTGGTTGCATATTTGCATCGTGTGTTGTTGTGACGATACGGACGAGTTCTTGCCGCATGCATTGCATGAAAGATTGCAAGGGAATTTTGATAGGTAGCCGTGTGTTTAATGAGCCTTCTGCCGTTGTTCAGGCTTCTGCATGTGGCATGCCGCATACGTTATACTCCGCAAATGGTATTATGACATCGTCGCCATGTCCGCTCATGACATAGAATCATGGTTGTGGATATCCCTCCCGGCAAGGCAGGGATGGGAGGTGGATCCGCGCAATGTTTTCAGCATGCAATCACATTCGGGATGAATGCGTGAACTTTTTTAACTTTTGTTTTCCGAAAGTAAATACGATTCCGACAAAAATAATATGTCATGTATGCGGGGAAAGCGATGTTAAAAACAAAAAAAATATTGATGTCGGTTTCCGAATGCTGGATACTGTCTGTAACTCTGCTTCTACCTCTGAAATTTGGTGGAATCAGTGTAATGCCGGAAACAACTTTTTCCTATCCAGATTCCTTTACGGCGCTGCTGGTGATCAACTGGCCTGTAGCATCTTTCGGTATCGTGACTGCAACAGTTTTGTTATTGGCCTTGACTGCTTATCCGTCGGCGACGACAAGGGTGAATTCACCGATATGGCGTTTCGGTGTCTTGTGGAGCATCGGCGTTGTCATTGCCGCTTTGCCGGGATGGCGGAATGCAAGTACATGGGATTATCCATATATGCAAACGGCTCACTTTGCAAGCATAGGCTCTTATGTGCTTGCAGTCGCACTGTATTGCATGAATGATGTCAAGGGCGCGAGGCGCATATTGCTCATGCTGGCCGTCGGCACCTTACTTCTGTCTTGTTGCGGCATTGAACAATATTTTTTCGGATTCAAGCGTACACGTCAGTACTTCCTGGAACAGGAGGCTCATGGTGTGCTGTTCGGAGAGGCGGTCAGGGCAAGAGTGTTTGACAACCGCGTATTCGCCACCTTTACGAGTTGCAATTCTCTGGCAGGATATCTGCTTCTGGTCTTGCCGCTGATGTTGACGGAATTATGGAGATGGTGCGCGTTGGTAAACCCAGTGAATGTGACGCGTGCTATTTTTCTCACGCTTGGCGGCGGATGTTCGTTATCCGTATTGCTGCTGACGAAAAGTAGAGCTGCTTATCTCTCTTTGATTCTTGCCGGAATGATCTTGCTGCTGTACTGGCCGATGCGGTGGAGGTGGAGGCTGATGCTGGTGATATCAGCAATTATGATATTGATCTGTGGCGCATGGTATATTCACTCGTACGGCCGCGGTTTTGATTCAATGGCGGCACGCGCTGACTATCTGCGCAGTTCGCTACTACTCTGGAGGCATCATCCAATTGCCGGATGTGGATGGGGAGAATTTTTTTTCGAACATATGAGGTTGAAAAGAATTGCTTCAAGTGAAGCTGCTCATGATCCTCATAACATTTTAATGACAGGTGCGCAGGCCGGGTTTCTTTTGGTATTGGTACTGGCGGTGGGATTGCTGTATCCGGTAATGAAACTGTTGCGCAGTATGTGGCGCACACATGCCGTAAAAACGGATATCGTTGCCGGCGCAGTTGGAATGGTGTCGATGATTATTCACTCTATGATGGATATCAACGTGCAAATTCCAGCGACAATGGCGGCTTTTGGCGCCGTAGGTGTATCGCTGCTGGCCATTGACGCAAAAGGTGAGTCGTCGGTTGCAAATCCGGTTCGCCGCAGATACATGATGCCTGCCGTGATCATATTCGGACTGTTGGCAGTCTATTCGGCATTCGTCGGCTCTCATCTTCTGTATTCCGAGTTGATCTTTGATCGTCTGAGAACAGTCTGCTCCGTGACATCCAGTCATGTCAATGACGACGCTATCCCGGAAATGCAATCGTTGCTACAGAAAAGTGTGAGGCTGCGCCCACGTTCCGTTCTTCCATGGTCGACAGCAGCCGATTTCATGTTGGCGCGAGGCAGATGGAGTGAAGCGGAGAAATTGCTTGACGAGGCACTGCATTGCGAGCCCAAACAGGCATCGCTGTATTACAGAAAAGCTTTAGCCGCAATGAATCAGGGAGATACGGTTTCCATGTGGCATGCAATGTCGAACGCAAGAAAGCTGTTTCCTAATAATCCTCGTTACTCGCAACCGCCGCATCTGATTGATAACGATAAGATGAGGAGGAAATCAGAGTGAATCACACGGTTGCACTATTTTGACAGTCCTTGCCGTCCAGTGTTCTTGCATTTTTATGCAGTCTTGCTTAACGGTGAATCGCAGCCAGCACCGCAACGTTGCCGGATCCATTGTGCGAACTGACGGCTGTATGCCATAGCATCGTGACATTTTCATATCATAATCTCAATGTTGACGACACAGAGTCTTCATACTAGCAAGATCAGACGGAAGTCGCCGTGCCAATGCGCTGTTGCTGTATGAGTCATCGTCGCTGACTTCTCTCCCCACCCACGGCGGACGATTGAATCCGACATCGGGACTCTCCAGCTCTATTTCTGCCAATATCAATCCTTTGTGACGCCCCAGGAAAACATCCACTGCCCAGTAAAATCCATCATGAAGCACGCTATATCTTTCCTTTTCGATAATTCGGTCGCCACAAAACTCATGCAACATCTGTCTGGCGTCATTTTCCGGTATCTGATATTCAAATTCATTGCGAATATAGTCGTGATGCGTCTTTTTTTTCACGGTTAAAAAACACTGACCGCCGCATATACGAACCCTCACTGCGATGGACGGAGCAGTGTCGAAGTATCCCTGTGCCACTGGAATACAGGACTGCACTCCATCTTTCCATTCGTCTGATGTTACCAGAAATCTACGTTCAATCTCTATGCCCATTTTTCTCCGAGAAAAACTTAGGAATAGCAACCACTCGAACCCGGTGTGCATGCCAATCGCCAAACGGCATTCACATTTGCGACTATGCATACGACATCTCACCACAGTGCCGTCGTGTGATGACACACGAACCCGCCGGTGATGTGATGCGGCACATGGCCGACAGAGAATCGATTATAGCTTGCGGGCGTGAAACGGCTGAATTTATACAGACGTCATGACAACATGGATTTCCATGAATCTTATAGTTTCACAATCCCGTCTACAAGCACGGAGCGCACCCTGAAATCATTACTCAGCAAAACGATGTCCGCAAAATATCCGGGTGCTATGCGTCCCACGTTGGGCAACCCTAAAGCCTGAGCCTGAGTCCATGAAGTTGATTTCACTAATTCCTGAAGCGGGAGACCGGTAATCTCCATAACGTTGCGCAGCGCATCCACCAGCTGCAATGTGCTTCCCGCAAGTGCGCCGTTGGATGCCAAGCGAGCGGCTCCATTTTTGACTACGACTTCCAGGCCGCCCAGATTAGACGGACCGTCGGGCAATCCGGAAGCACGCATGGCATCACTGATTAATTGCACATGTTCCGCTCCTTTCAGCATGAAAACCAGCTTTATCATATCCGGACATATGTGCAGCTTGTCGCAGATCAGTTCAATAAAGACATCTCTGTGCAGCAGCCCCGCACCGACAAGCCCGATTTCACGATGGTGCAGGGGGGTCATTTGATTGCAGAAATGGCTCAGGTTAACAAGTCCGTGTTCGTGAGCGCTATAGAAATCAGAATAGGATGCCGCGCTATGAACGCAGGATGGCGTAATGCCGCAGGCAAGCAGATCGGCAGCGAATTGCGCACCGCCTTGGGCCTCCACAGCATAGGAGACCTTCAGAACAGGAAAGATTGCTTGCAGACGCTGAACCTCCCGTATGTCAGGTTCCCTGACGTAAACAGGATTCTGTGCGCCAAGGCACTGACGGTTGATAAATGGCCCTTCCAGATGCACACCTGGAATCTTGCATCCGGGAGAGCCGGACATCGCGTAGCGACTTGCAGTCTTCAAAGCAGCGGCAAGTTGATCCTCAGGCAGCGTGAGAGTGGTTGGCAACAGCGTGGTGACCCCTTCTTTCAGCTTGTCAACCGCAATGGTAGTGATGGCATCGTCGGTCGCGTCGTTAAAATCAAATCCAGATCGTCCATGACAGTGGATATCAATGAATCCCGGCATTGCCATCAGATCCGTTGCGTCAATCACGAGATCCGCTCCCGGCAATTGATCCGATTTGGTGAACACCATCGCTATTTTTTTATTTTCGATCAGGATCGAAGCCCCGTCAAGATTGACATCAGGTGAAATTAAACGACAGTTGCGAACCAATGTTTTCATCGGTAGCTCCTATGCTGGCTTGCACGCTTCGCACATGCTATTTTTCGATTTCCGGTAAACTTGCGGCAATCACGGCCTGACCATGACGTTTGAACTTCTCGTCCGGCACACGAATATTAATTTGACGAGCCAGCTCAGGAAATTCCGTCTCCAGAACCTTTTTGGTTTCACTGATGATGACTTCCCCGCCTTCTCCGGAAGACACCCTCCCGAGGATCAGCAGATTTCTAATATCATAGAATTCCGCATAATGTGCTATGGCATATCCAAAACATACTCCTATCGTCCTGTAGATTGCGGCGGCACGAGGATCTTTGGCCTGCATTAAGGCCTGCACCTGTTCGAGCTGTTTCGGCATAGGCGTTCCTGGCGGAAAATCGATGCCCGCCGTTTTCGCCAGACGCGCCACTCCCTGCTGGCAGAAGTATTGTACTCCACATCCGGTATCTCCCGACCATTCGTCAACAGGGGCATTGTCACGATAGTCAACCGGCGTAAACGCCAATTCATTGAGCCAATCGGTGATGTTGCCGTTGAGGTTCACGTAACCGGCCGCAACACTGGTGCCCATGGAAATCCCGATGACTCCGGTTGACTCCATAGACATGGCTCCCGCCAGCGCGGTCACCTCGCCGTCATTCGCCACAATGAACGGCACATCATATATCTTGCTGATCTCATGGAACATCGGGACAACAGCCTTTTTGAACTCCTCCTCGGGGACTCCGCGGAACAACGAGGAAATCCGTGGCTGATTATCGACGTACACCCCTGCGGCCGATCCTCCAATTGCATCCACATGCGGCAACTTTTGCGCCGCACGTTGTAAAGAATCGATAATGCCGGCACGGTGATATTCCGGGTCTTTCTGAAAATATGGATCCCATGCGACTTCTTCCGAATATATCACTTCCCCGTTTATTGTGGCGGCGCATTTGCGATCGGATCCCCCCAGATCGAATCCGACCCGACAACCGTCGAGGTGTCCACCGAGCTTCATCGAAATTTCACGCTGATCTGGTATGGCTGATGCAGGAACAGGAACTATCTGAAATGGATGTCCGTAAATTCTTTCACCCATGATTTTGTAATCGAACGCTCGAATTCCGCTTCTAGAGTAAATCTCACTAATGTCCGTCGCAAGCTCGTCGCATCCGGCGATTGATACTTTGTATCCGCCTTTCATCCAGAGAAGGAATTTAATCAGGCGTTCGACATATTTTACATTGAGTTCGGCCAAGTCTCCGCGGTGGGGGAAAACCGTAGTTTTAAGTGTCGAGACGGTGCCGTTCGGTCGGTATAGCGCAATCGCCAGCTCAATCCCTCTCCCTGATTCTCTCACCATGCGCTGATATTCACGATTCCACAGTACAGCAGGGACATAATCGGTGTCAAGTTCCGGACGGAAGGCGGGGGTGGCGTGGATAAGCATCTTAAACTCCTTGCGACATTGTTTTGAATGGCTCCCGAAGCCATGGCGATTGTGTCGAAACCCGTCGTGAAAACTTTTCAGTGAGACATGTCTTGCGCCTCTTGTTTTGCCAGATTTTAGTGCTGGACATGTGCAATAAGCGCAGACGACGTTGATTATATTAGCCTGAATGCGATGTTTGTCAATCTTCTTCGCCGCTTTTGTGGCGATCCTACGTCTAATCTGCTTGCTTGAGAGTCTCGGCGTTGAGTTTCCGAAGCAAGCAAAAAAATATGCCGTCATCACATGCAAGATGCCGCTATGCGATAAGGGAATATGTTTCCGACAAATGTCATACGGGGAGGGGCAGATAAAATCCGATTCCTTTCCCCAATTGGTGATTGGATATTTGAACTCTGCCGTGTTATACTGTATCCGGAACGAGCAGTTGAAACACGAAACATGCATACTGTCTTCACAAGAAGCATTGGAATCCCGGGCGAAGCCGTGACTTTGGATGTTCAGGAACAGAAGCATCTGTTCACGGTTTTACGTGTCGGTGTAGGCGAGCGGATACGGCTGTTGAACGGGTTGGGAGATGTTGGTGTGGCTCTGGTCTCCGCAGGAAAACGTATTGTTGTAACGGAGCGTCATCATACTGATTCCAAACCCCCGTTTTGGATCCTCTGCTGCGCGGCGCCGCGAAGGCAGAAATTGGACACTTTACTCAAGCAGGCCTCAGAGCTGGGGGTAAGAGAAGTTCACCTGGTGCATTGCTCCCGTTCAGTGGCCACGCCGCAGAAATCCGAACGCTGGGAGGTGTTGTTGCGTGAAGGATGTAAACAGTCCGGAAATCCTTTTCTTCCGTCAATAACGGTGCATCCCTCCCTGCAACAGCTGCTGACGGAAAATGAACACGTTAGTCTCTTCTACGGAAGTACGGTTCAAACGAATCGTAAGCAAATCCGAGTAGAAGGCGAGAAGATTGCTTTTCTTGTTGGTCCGGAAGGAGGATTTACATCTGCAGAACTGCACTTGCTGGAACAACACCGAGCGATCGGGATTTCACTGGGTCCATGGATTCTGCGTCTGGAAACAGCTGCGGTGTGTGGCATTGCCGCTCTACGTGCACTGAGCGAGGCCAATCTATGAGAGGGAAAAACCTGATGCGTGGACAGTCGCCTGCTTTCGTCGCGGCACTGGCAATATTTAGTCTTGTTGGATGCGGCAACGGCAATGCGGCGGCGCATCCAAATCTCAGAAAGGCAGAACTGTGTCGTAAAACTGGCGATTACACAGGTGCTCAAAGGCAGCTTCGTCAGTTTCTGGCTTCACACCCGGAATCCGCAGAGGGACATCTTGCAATGGCTTCCCTTTGTGACGAGAATCTCGGTGATGCGCTTGGTGCTGTGTACCATTATCGAGAATTTTTACGCGTGTCGCCGAATTCTCCACATGCAGGGATGGTGCGGATATGGCTCAGAGATGCGATGCGGCGGCTTCTGGCGGAGAATGAGAATTTAAGTGAAAAAAAACAATTGGAGCGAACAATCGCCGGTTTGAAGCGGCAGAACCGGCGTCTGGCGCAACTTTTCCACACCCGCGATGGATATTCCACGCGAAAGGAGCCGATCGCATCGCGTCGAGAGCAAAAATATCAGGTTCAATATGGCGATACATTAGGGTCGATTTCACGAAAGTTCTACGGCGTCTCTTCGCAGGTTGAGCGCATTTTGCATGCTAACGGTCTGCAACGGGACAGTGTACTTCGGGTAGGGCAGGATTTGCTTATACCGCCGCTGGAGCGAGAGTAAAATGGGAGGAATATAGACCATGAAGACATATTGGCTGATAACCGTCGCCGTGACGTTATGCTGCGGATGTGTCTTATGGACCGAACCGTATCACGAGACGCTACGATATGATCTGCTATCGGCGCCACCAGGAAAATTCACTGGTGCAAGCGGTGTTGAAGTGGGCACTTTTCGTAATCTCTCCCTATCTGGCAGAAGATTGCTATTCAGGGAAGAGGATGGCAGAATATCCGAGGAACAATACCTGACGTGGATACAGACACCTGAAGCGCTGCTGCAGCGTTATCTCGTGGATTATTTCTCAACACGCGCTGTCCGCGGAACGCCGGCGTCGGCGTATTGGCATATCACAGGTTCAATCTTTAAATTTGAATTGAATAGAGTCCGGAAAGAAGCCGAACTGGCTGTAAGTTTTGAAATTCAATGCTATGTTAACCGTACGGCGATGCTGACGTTGCGCGGGAGCAGCCGCTTCACGGCGGCGATGTCTGGAATGGACGGAGCCGGAGCTGCGGCCGCGATGAGCGATTGCGCATTTTCTTTGGCGAGGACGCTTGAAAAGCGGATGGAAATCGGTGTACTGGAAAACAAAGAAATCGGGAAATGATAATAACATGAGTCATTTAAACATCCCACCGCGGAATCACGTCGATGTCTTGGGAGGGCAGGGCTGGATCGGTTTGATTGATCACCTCGGAACGGAAGCGACAATAGTCAATGCAGCGCGTGTATCTTTCGGTAAATTAAAGGCTGAAATGGACGCTGAAGATGTGGCGTTGCTGGAATATCTGCTTGTCAACCACCATACGAGTCCCTTGGAACATGTGGTGTTTACTTTCAGCATTCACTGTCCGCTGTTTGTACGCGGCCAGTGGCATCGCCACAGGACGTGGAGCTACAACGAAATCTCCCGTAGATATACCAATATCGACATGGAGTTCTACACGCCGGTGGCTCTTCGTCGTCAGGCGAAGAGTAACCGGCAAGCATCGTATGCCGATCCGGATTTTGACGACGTGGAATTGCGCAAGCAGATACACGGGCATAATTTGAACTGCATGGCACTGTATGAAAAGCTCTTAGCCTCCGGCGTTTGCCGTGAGCAAGCTCGCGGTGTCTTGCCTCAAAACATGATGGTCACATTCTGGGGCACGGTGGACCTGTCAAATCTGCTGCATTTTTTATCATTACGCGACAGCGATCACGCACAATACGAAATTCGACAGTACGCGATTGCGATCAAACAGCTGATTCGTCCAATTGTGCCTCATGTGATTGAATATTATGAGAGAAACCTTGCCGCAAGCTGATGCATGACTGATCGCGGGCACAGAATACGTATTGCCATATCCATTGGCGATCCTGCCGGCATAGGACCGGAACTGGCAGTCCGTGCTGTTGCGTCGAAACATTGGGACAACAGGGCTTCGTTGGTGCTGTATGGCGATCCGATGATAATTAACGAATCGGTTCGCAGGTTTGCACCCGGCAGCACGCCGGAAGTGGTTCCGGCCGGCCATATGCCGTCTTTGCCGGCATATGGCGTAATTTCCGCGGACTGCGGCAGGATGGCCTATGATGCAATCGGTGCGGCAGTACTCGACGTTCTGGCCGGGGAAGCGGATGCGTTGGTTACCGCGCCTGTTAATAAATACGCGATTAACCTGGCTGGGATCAGATTTACCGGACACACAGAATGTATCGCAGAACTTTGCGGTACGCGGGATGTCGCCATGATGCAGTCCGCCGGCTCTCTTCGCATTGCCTTTGTTACTACACACATCAGCTTGTCGGAAGTCCCTCGTGCCGTCACGCGTGAACGAATTGAACATGTGGCTTTGCTTTTGGAGAATGCGGTTCGCGCCGACGGTATAAAATGCCCCAAACTGGCGGTAGCGGCACTCAACCCTCATGCCGGCGAGAACGGATGTATGGGAAAAGAGGACGAGACAGTGGTCAAACCGGCAGTGAGAGAACTTCGCGGCAATGGCATGGATGTATATGGTCCGTTCCCATCGGATACATTGTTTATCCCTGGGACATTGCGAAAGTACGACGGCGTTCTGGCCATGTACCATGATCAGGGGCATATTCCTTTCAAGATGCTGGCCTTTGATCGTGGAGTCAATTCGACATTGGGACTGCCAATATTGCGTTCGAGTCCGGATCATGGAACAGCATTTGAAATCGCAGGGGAGGGAATTGCCGATACGGGAAGTTTTTTCGCCGCAATTGATTTGGTTCTGAAACAAATAGAACGAAAATCCGAAGCATGCATATAAAATTTAAATTCATCGGCGGTGTTCTTGCTTTACACTTTTTAATGAGTGCTGTCTTGCATTCAGCCGACGTTGTGTTGCCTTCCGGAGACGATTCGGAAATTTATTCCGTCGTTGCTTCTGTAGATGGAGACCCCATATGTTTGAACGATGTGCTGCTTGAATCCAGGACAGAGGAAATGCCACTGTATGCAGTCTATTCGGGTGATGAATTGTTTACTGCCGTACGGAACGTGCGTCGAAAAATACTCGACAAGTTGATTGATCGGAAATTGATAGTCAACGACTATAATAAAAATCCATTCGATATCCCTCCGCAATATCTTGAAGACGTTTTGGACAGCATGTCCGAGAACTATGGGGTTCGTTCCCGTAAGGATCTGGCTGGACAGTTGCATTTGGCCGGTTTGGAAATATCCAAACTGCGTACCCGGTTGCATGAGCGTTTGATTGAACATGCTATGTTGACACGTTGCCGTCAGGTGATTGTTCATGTTACACCGCAGGCGGTGTTTTCATATTTCGCACGCAATCGCGATTCATTTACCAGCCATGAGCAATGGGAAATTGGCATGATTCACATAGAACGTAATGTTGCAAATAGAGAGAAAATATTGGAAGCGTTGGCGGAAAATCTGGGCAGGGAGCCGGATTCCTTTTCCAATTTGGCAATAAAATACTCCTCCGGTCCCAATGCCGCGAAAGGCGGTATTCTTGGTCTGCTGGAGAAAAAACGGATTCGTCCTGAATTTGTCGCCGCCTTGGAAGGCGTGACAGAGGGGAAAGTGGTAGGTCCGATTAGCATACCAGACGGTGATTATTTTCTACGTTTGATCAAGGTTGTTCCGGCGCAGGAAAAAGATTTTTCACAAGTTGAGTCGACAATTCGCGAGGAACTCGAAGACATGGAACGGCAAAGGGCTGTTAGTAACTATTGTGCCAAATTGCGTGCGGATGCCGTGATACAGATCTATCTATAGAATTCTTGGGAAACGAGTAATGGAGTATGACTTCTACCCGGATATCCGTTTTCAGTGTCAGTGCTGCGACTTCGATTGCTGTTCTAAATTTGAGGTGACTGTCACACTGGAGGAATGTGAAAGAATTAAACGTCTTGGACTTGCAAATATTCCATCGTGGGATCAATGCTTTTCCCCGACGGAAAACGGTAGGATACTTATAGTCAACAAGGATCCTGCAACCGGAACATGCGTCTTCAGCGATGGGAGACGATGCCGGATTCATGCACAGTTCGGCTATCACGCAAAGCCATTATGTTGCAGGGTGTTCCCCCTGCACATTCAGCACTGGAAAGACGGGCATGCTTCTGTTGAATATCGTTACATTTGTCCAGCGGTCGGAAGAAATAGCGGCAGATCGCTGGCAGAGAACCGACCGTCTTTGGAACGTTTAGTCAAGGAAATGATTATACGTATTCCACCGGACGAAACAGTTTATTCCGCGATTAATCCGGCGGGATTGAAATCTGTTCGGCAGATCCATCATGCATTCCTGGGGATATTGCATAATCAAGATCTGCCATTCCGCTTGTGTTGTTATGCCGTGCAACGTATCCTGGATTTTCAACATTCGAAAGGTTTTCGATCCGCCATTAAATCCGTGGACGAAACATTCGCAACAGATGCGATTGCGTTTATGGATAAAGCAAGCAATAATCTTTTCAGTGAATTAGATGCCGGGCGGATTGATTCATTGACGAATACAAATTTCCGCAGTATTCTCTGCGGTTACCTACGAGATGATGATTCGAGAGTTGCGCATGGCTTGTGCTTTCGCATGGAAAGGATGTTTCGACAATTTATGATCGTCACCGGATCCGGATTGCTGAGCGATCTGAATCCGAACGCTCCAATAGTCCCCGGTAGATTGCTGCCGTTTCGGACCGACGGAGACAAGCTCCATGGGAATTCGGATGCATGGTCTGTCTTTAAACGGTATTTCTTCGGCAAAGCCGATTCCATGCACTTTTGCGGTCGGATGGTTCACGGATTTAACTACGAAGACGGACTCCGTCATCTATTGCTGGTTCCGGTAGTGGCTTTCTCATTGGCAGGTGCTTTGGCATGGCAAAAGCGCAAAAAGGAAATAGATGGGGATGACATGCTGAAAACCGTACGGTTAATTGATTTTACATTTGCCAGATCCCCGTTTTTTCGTTTGCGTTCAGCGCGACGTTGGATTAAGCAACTCTCAGCGCCAGCTGTCTACGCTGGTTTGCTCAAAAGTGCTTTGTAAGTTCGTAGCTGAATAACTTCGTGATGATTGCAGACGTTACTGAGAAGAGAAGCTACCCCAATAACTGAATGACCGTACCGTTAACTAACCAACCCGTAACTAAAGAAAGATAACATCATGCTGATCAACACTCACAACTGGATCGCTCGTTGCATAGAGAAGATCCAAGCCAGATTTAGATCCCCTGGAGAGACCAGATCTCTCTATGCTAAATATAAAGAAGACAACTACAACCTGAATAGAGATGGGGACTACATTTACGTAGGGTATCCTAAGAACATAGCTCCTATAGAGCCTATCTACATAGATGTGCTTTATACGGGACATCTTGATTAGTGTGAACAGAAGGCGATTGACATGAGGTGACATATGGCAGGGTCGTCGTGTCGGCCCGACATATGGATATACAACCACGAAGGAGAAATTGGAAAAGGGTGTTTTCAAAAAAATCAGAGAAGTAAGATCAATATAAAAAATGCTGTTCCGAACTGACAGAGCTACAACTGGGTATTGCGAGGGGAGGCGGGCGTAGTCTGGGCCGTCTGCCTATGCGGAACCATGACCATACCGTCAGTCTACGATCAATCGGATGAGATGCGCATAAACTTATACTGTACCACCAATATCGGACACAACCGTTTATTTTTATCGACTATGCGTTTTAGGATCAAGTTGGTCGCGCAGCCAGTCGCCTAACATATTTAACGCTAACACCAGGAGGAACATCAACCCAGTTGCAGACGCAACCTCCCACCAAACACCGCGCCATAAGCGCTCTTGCCCATCTGCAATCATGACTCCCCAACTCGGTGCGCTCTGTATCCCTATTCCAAGGTAACTGACAATCACTTCGCTCATGATAGCGGCAGCGAATGCTAAAGTAAAATAAATGATAATGAGATGTAAAATATTGGGGAGAAGGTGTCGGTACAGGATGATTGCCGTTCGTTGTCCCGTTGAAAGTGCCGCAGCAATATAGGGGAGATGTTTTATCCTCATTGTCTCCGCACGAATAATTTTACATAGATTGATCCAGCTTGTAAATCCAATTGCCAGATAAATGGCAAACGTGTCGGGTTCAGATCTTAACAGCCAGCAGCAAAAGTTCACGATTTTCATTAGCGGCGCGGACATAAAATTGCGATTCAGCAACAAGGCGAATGCCAATATGAACAGGAGTGTCGGCATTGCGGCAAAAGTGCTGTATAACCATACTACAACATCATCAATCCAGCCTCCGTAGAATCCTGCTATTAATCCCAGGACAGTACCAATCACGGCACTGAGCAATCCGACAACCAGACCGACTTTGACGGCGGTAGCGCTTCCCGCAACTGCTCTCCAGAAGACATCCCGTCCCTGATAGTCAGTTCCCATCCAATGTTCGGAAGATGGCGGCATGTATCGGTTTTCCATATTGGCAATACTGTAGACTGGCAACCGATGATGTGCGCTGCACCAAATCTCATAAAATTCTGTTGAAAAGGCCAGAATTATAAATGAAATTACAACGGCAAATGCGAAGATGGCAGCCCACTTTTCGCCGATTAAGCTGCTAGTGCTCAGCTGATTCTGTCGCATCAGGAACTTGTTCCTCCTGCTTTGGCTGCATGAAACTTAGTGAGACATACCTGCAGGAGGATGATTTCCGCAGGTGTAACTCCGTCAATCCTAGCCGCCTGTGCTAATGTTGCAGGTTTTATTTTCTCCAGTTTATGCATCGCCTCGTTGCTCAAGGCCACACAACTATAATTGAAACCTGCGGGAATCTTCCATTCTTCCAATCTATGTAATCGCTCGATTGTTTTTGATTCACGCTGCAAATAGCCATCATAATGCGCTTCGATAATCAATTCCTGCCATACCCGTTTGCCCATTGATGTATTTAATAATGTCAGGAGATTTTCGGATTCAAAGGACGGCATGACATTGGCCGGGACACGTTCTGACTTGAGAAGTTCAAACAATGTTTTTCCATTACTCCGCTTTTCATGGCAATATGCCATTGTTTCCGTGAGTAGCTTACGATATTTGCAAAATTCCAGATATCGTGCTTCTGATAACATGCCATGTTCGTGCGCCCAATCACATAAACGCAAATCTGCATTGTCCTGTCGCAAATGCAGACGATACTCGGCTCTGCTTGTAAACAAACGGTACGGCTCAACAATGTCCTTTGTCACAAGGTCGTCAATCATTACTCCGATATAGCATAGGTCACGCGGAAGTTCTACGGGATCCAAACCAGCGGCATAGCGTGCCGCATTAAGCCCGGCCAGTATGCCTTGACCCGCCGCTTCTTCATATCCGCTCGTGCCGTTGATCTGACCCGCCGTGAACAAATTCGGAAATTTCTTCTGTGCCAATGTGCGCTGTAATTGATCAGGATAGATGAAATCATATTCAATCGCATAAGCGTATCTTGATATGACCGCATGTTCCATGCCGGGGAGGGTGGCTATCATCTTATGTTGAATTGAAGGCGGCAAGCTCGTAGAAAAACCGTTAATATAATATTCTCCGGTACGGGCGCTTTCCGGTTCCAAATACAGCAGATGTCGCTGATGATGGGCGAATCTGACCACTTTATCCTCAAATGAAGGGCAATAACGGGCGCCGATTCCTTTGATTTTTCCCTGGTACATTGGAGCTTGACTAAGATTGTCCCTGACAACTGCAGCAGTCTCTTCCGTGGAATAGATGCAATAGCATGGCATGTTTCGCTTCGCAGCAACAGGAAGACATGGGCGGGAAGATGCATCAAGATAAGAAAAACCCTGTTCGGATTCTTCCGACGGTTGAATCGACATTTTTGCGAAATCAATAGATTTTTCCAAGATACGGGGAGGGGTTCCAGTTTTCAATCGTCCCAATCGCAAATTCAGTTGCAGCCTTAACGCCTGCGCAAGAATTGTCGATGCAGGATCTCCTGCACGTCCACCGGGAAAATGATTTAAGCCGTAATGTAATTTTCCTGCTAGAAATGTGCCATTGGCCAAAACAAGAGCGCGTGCGCTAATTCGCTCTCCCAAAAGAGTTTCAACGCCATCAGGATGACCTTTAGCATCCAGGGTGAACGCAATAACCTCTCCTTGCAGGATATCCAGATTTGCTGCAGTTGCAAGCATGAATTTCATAGCTTGCTGGTAAATCACTTTGTCGCATTGGGAACGTGGAGAATGTACAGCCGGGCCTTTTGTACGATTCAGCATCCGAAACTGAACAGCTGCGGCATCGGCAACCAGTCCTTGAGCACCTCCAAGAGCATCAATTTCCCGCACCACCTGTCCTTTCCCGACACCACCGATGGCGGGATTGCAACTCATTTGGGCAACATGATCCATATTCAAGGTAATAAGCAAGGTTGATGCACCAATCCTAGATGCAGACAGTGCTGCTTCACAGCCGGCGTGACCCGCACCCACGACGATTACATCATATTGCCGCTTCATAAGATCCTGCGTAAAGATGCTATAACCATAATACATCGCGTCATACAATAAATCTGCTTCCAACGATTCGCAAGTTCACACTGCAGACACGAAATGTTCAATCACGAAAGTTAGAAGGAAACCTTAAATCTTATTGAATGATTATTAACAAGGCAGACCTCGCACTTTGTATTCCATTAATTATCAAATAATTGGACTAATTTGCCATTGCGAAAACCGCCGAACGTAATTTAACATAACATACATTATGCGACGTTATATAAGATTCATAAATCACCTTTTGCAACGGGTACGATTTCATGCTGGATAGACTTGAAATGTCAGAATGGAATGGTAATCTGATTGTGACGATAAACGTTTTAAGTCGCAGACCAAATTTAGTCATGTGTGGCATAGCAGGATTCGTCAATTACGATCAGCGTGACAATGTCAAGGAAATCATTCACGCAATGAATGATGCCATGCGTCATCGCGGCCCGGATGGCGAGGGGATTTACATGGATCGTTTGGCTGTGCTAGGACATCGGAGGCTGTCGATAATTGATTTGACCGGCGGTGCACAGCCAATGTCCAACGAAGATTCCACCCTGCACCTTGTTTGCAATGGCGAAATTTATAACCATTTGGAACTACGTGACAGGCTGGAAAGATCCGGACACAGATTCCGCACTCACAGTGACAGCGAGGTTATTATTCATCTATATGAGGATTATGGTTCAAAAACGGCAGAAATGTTGTGCGGAATGTTTGCCTTTGCCCTGTGGGACAGTCGCAAACAGTTACTGGTTATGAGCCGTGACCGCGTTGGTCAGAAGCCTCTGGTTTACACGTTGAGAAACCGATCGTTGGTTTTCGCCAGCGAAATTAACGCCTTACGTAGACATCCATCTTTCTCGAACGAACTGAATGCCGATGCGATCGGTGATTTCCTTGCTCTCCAATACATCCCCTTCCCTAACTGCATTTATGCTGATGTCAAGAAACTGCCGCCAGCGCATACTCTGCTTTTTGACTCAAATACCGGCAAACTGGAAATTTTTCAATACTGGAACATAAACTATACTCGCAAAATGACAATCTCCTTACCTGATGCTTCGCGGCAATTACGTGACCTTTTAGTCAAATCCGTGCATCGACGTCTCATGTCCGATGTGGAAATCGGATGTTTCCTGTCCGGCGGAATTGATTCCGCAATCATTACTGCGTTAGTTGCTAAAATGCGTCAACCGGATAGAACACCAGCCTTTACCGTCGGATTCTCGGATCGACTGTATGATGAGCGATATGGTTCCCGCCTAACCGCACAACATATCAATTCGCTCACAGATAACTCCCTCGAATACGTGGAGACAGTTGTCGATGCAAGCAATTTTGAACTTGTGAAGAAAATCGTGTCTCGCTGCGGAGAACCGTTTGCCGATGCATCGATCTTGCCGACATCTTTGCTGTCCGCTTTTGCAAAGCAAAAGGTCAGCGTCGTTTTAAGCGGAGACGGAGCGGATGAAATATTTGCAGGATATGAACGCTATTTGGCAATACATTTTGCATCATGCATCAACCGTCTGCCTGCAACTCTTCGTCGTGCACTATTTAATTTGCCGCAAAAATTTTTACCAGACTCAGGTGAACGAACATTCACGGGTCGTCTGAGACGATTTCTTAATATGCTGGCCGCCCCAAATCAACAGCAATATCTATCACTGCTGAACCGATGCCCCCCTGCCCTATGGAATAAAATCGCCGGAGAACGTCTTCTCCATCATACCCCATCTGAATCCGGATTACAATCTTCATATACGGCCGCAGTGGATGCGGCGGAACGCTGCATGGAGCTGGATTTCCATACCTATCTTCCGAATGATATTCTAATGAAAGTCGACATCGCATCCATGTCTGAATCGCTTGAGGTGCGTAATCCATATTTGGATCATGAAGTCGTTGAATTCGCAATCCAATTGCCATTGGCATTTAAACTCAACGGCCTTGAAAGCAAATATCTCCTTAAACATACATTCGCTGAACTGATACCAAGCAATGCTGGCAGAATACGAAAACGCGGGTTCGGTATTCCTGTGGCATCATGGTTGAGAGACGCATGGCGCAAGCCTGCAGAAACCACCCTGGTGGAAAGTCAGTTGATAAATTCCGGATGGATAAATCAGGAGGGACTGCATAGCCTATGGCAAGAACATCAACAAGGCAAAAGAGATCACAGTTATCTGCTGTGGAATCTGCTGATCCTTGCAATTTTCATGCAGAGAATGAATGCTGCCTGACAACGACCGCAAAGGATATATATATCAGACCCAAGACATATCAATCATGATGTCAGTCGTTTTTACCGCAACATTTCTTATATTTCTTCCCGCTGCCGCACGGACATTCATCGTTACGACCTATTTTAGCGTCTTGTCGTCTGAACGTAACGGGAATTTCGGAACGTTGTTTCATGTCCGTCATCTCATCGGATGTTGGCGCAACGCCACCCACATCCAGCAACAAGTCATCAAATTGTTCAAAGCTACGATGAATTGATTCCTTTGGCAACAAACGCAATATCTCACTGAAATTCAATGACGTGGCAATAGTCGTGCGGAACAGATTCGCGGCCACCTCATGATAGATTTTGTCCATCAATATCTGAAAAATCTGATAAGCCTCATTTTTGTACTCCACCAACGGATCCTTCTGGGCATAAATTCTCAGTGAAATATTTGCTCTTAATCCGTCCATGGCGTATAGGTGTTCCTGCCATAGTCTGTCGATTCCGTCCAAGATTATATGGCGTTCCAGAAAATTAATCTGTTCCGGCGACATATCATGGTTGTGATCCGCATAAGCGCTTTCAATTCGCTCCACAATCTGCAGAGTCAAAGCTTCCGCATCCTCAAGCAGTCCATCTTTCAACCCATTAGACAGCTGACTCGGTTGAAAATCCATCAGAAAAGTGCTATTCAGAAAAGCACGGAGTCTCTCCATCTGAAAACCCGAAACATTCTCTCGATCTGGATTTACACTGGGTTCCGCCGCCTTATTCACCTCTGATTCGATAACATGCTCGATTAAAGAAAATAGCAAGTCGTGGGTATCCGTCGTCAAGAGCGCTTCTTTCCGCAAGCCATAAATAATCTCCCGCTGTTTGTTCATCACATCGTCATATTCCAGCGTACGCTTGCGAATCGAGAAATGCTGCTGTTCTACACGTCGTTGTGCTGTTTCAATCGATTTGTTCAACCATGGATGTTGCAGTTCCTCGCCCACATTCAAACCGAAACGGTCAAAAATTTTGACAATTCGATCCGAACCGAAAAGACGCATCAAATTGTCCTCCAGGGAGATATAGAATTTTGACGAACCAGGGTCCCCCTGCCGTGAACAACGACCACGAAGCTGTCGGTCGATTCGGCGTGAATCATGTCTGGAACTGCCGATAACAAAAAGACCGCCAAGCTCCGACACACCCGCTCCCAGTTTGATATCAGTGCCACGACCAGCCATATTGGTGGCAACGGTAACTGCGCCCCTTTGGCCGGCCATTGCGATTATTTCCGCTTCGCGCTTATGGTTTTTTGCATTAAGAACGTTGTGAGGAATGTTACGCCGCTTGAGCATACGGCTTATGATCTCTGAATCCTCCACGGAAATAGTGCCCAAAAGAACAGGTTGCCCTTTTGCATGCCTACGTTCAGTTTCTTCTATAATGGCGTTGAACTTTTCCCGCTTTGTCTTGAAAATCGAATCGTTTTCATCCTTGCGAATACAGGGACGGTTTGTCGGTATGACCGTCACGTCAAGTTTGTAGATCTGATGGAATTCTGATGCCTCCGTCTCCGCTGTGCCAGTCATTCCGGAAAGTTTATCATACATTCTGAAATAATTCTGAATGGTGATTGTCGCCATCGTTTGCGTTTCTTGCTCAATGGTCACATTCTCCTTGGCTTCAAGCGCTTGGTGCAGTCCGTCGCTAAAACGTCGACCAGGCATCAATCTACCGGTGTGTTCGTCAACGATTAGCACTTTCCCTTCCTGTACGACGTAATGCACGTCCTTTTCAAACAAGCAATAGGCTTTGAGAAGCTGCGAAAGATCATGCAGACGCTCACTTTTACGTGCGAATTCCTGTTGGAAAGATTCTCTCTGTTGACGTCGTTCACCCTCCGTCAGGGACGTGTCCGATTCTATGCGGTGAATCCCCTGCAATAGATCCGGCAGGATGAATGCGTTCGGATCGTCCGGAGCAAGGGTGCGCCTTCCCTTTTCCGTTAAATCCGCCTCATTAGAACGTTCATCGATTGTAAAGTAGAGAACGCCCTGCACATCCTGCAACATTCCGCGGTTGTTATCACTGCGAACGAACATTTCCAGTTTTTCTAGAGAACGGAGTATCTCCCCGTCTTCCAAGACGTGCAGGAGCTGTTTATGCGTTGGCATACCATACTTCACCTGCAGAAGTTTAGTCAATGCGCGTTCCCTTTCATCATGTGCGACATCTTCGCGCTCCAGTACAATCTTTGCCTCCCGCACCAATCTGGAACAGAGAAGATTCTGTTTCGAATAAAGCTCTCCTACCGGTCCTCTCAGGTCGTCGAACTGATGTGTTGCCATTGGCACCGGCCCGGAAATAATCAACGGGGTACGCGCCTCATCAATCAGAATGCTGTCAATTTCATCAATAATCGCATAATAATGATCTCTTTGCACCAATTGTCCTGGCTCTACCGCCATTCCCATATCACGCAGATAATCAAATCCGAATTCACTGTTGGTACCGTACGTGATGTCGCATTTATATTGCTCTCTTCGCATCTTGGGCGACATCTGATTTTGCAGACAGCCGACACTCAGCCCAAGGAAATCATAGATGTTTCCCATCCATTCGGAATCACGCAGAGCCAAATAGTCGTTGACTGTGACCAATTGACAGTTACGACCGGTGAGAGCATTGAGATAAAGAGGCATTGTCGCCACCAAAGTTTTCCCCTCCCCCGTGGCCATTTCGGCAATGCCGCCACGATGCAAGGCAATTGCACCAATAATCTGAACATCGAACGGAACCATATCCCATATCAATGTCTGACCGCAAACGCTTATTTCACGCCCCACCAGACGACGACATGCGTTTTTGACGGTGGCAAACGCTTCACACATCAGATCGTCCAATGATTCACCGCTATCCAATCTGGCTTTGAATTCATTGGTCTTATTACGGAGCTCGGCATCCGAAAGCGAACGATATGAAGCTTCTATTTCGTTGATGCGCGCCACCAACGGCAGCATTCTGCGCACATCACGTTGTGATTTCGTACCAAAGATCTTCTTTATAACCGAAACGATCATCTGCGTCTTTTCCTATACCGATCCATAAACGCCTGGGCGTTGAATGCATGAATGTTTAACTTGCTTTCAACGGCAAATTAAGGAACACATCCAACCAATGCTTACGAAAGAATTACTTTACCTACTTCGACCCCGGCCGTTCAAGTGGCATGCCTCGTTTACAACATGGACATTCTTCAGGTTCATATGACGGCAGTAAAAGTTTTAACGCACTGCAGAACGGCACGTCAAAATGAGCCGCTCCGCCTGAACGGTCAACGATTGCTGCGACTCCAACTACCTCACCATCATATTCATGAATCAAATCAATTGTCTGCTGTACCCTGCCCCCCCGTGTGACAACATCCTCCGCCACTAAAACTCTCTCCCCACGACGTATGGAAAAGCCACGTTTAAAAAGAAGCTCTCCGTTTTCTTTGTCGGCAAAAATAGCTCTGCACCCTAATGCTCTGGCTATTTCCTGGCCGACAATTAGTCCGCCTATTGCAGGAGACACGACAGTCTCGACATTGCAGGAGGCAAATTTCGCGGCAATATGACGGCAAATTGCCTCCGCTTTATCCGGATACTGCAACAAAAGCGCCGCTTGGAAAAACTGATCGCTATGCAAACCACTGCGCAATTGAAAATGACCATTCAGCAGCGCCCCTGAACTTTTGCACAGATCTACAACATCCGATTCTGTCATCTCGTCTCTCCGTAGAAATTTGTCTCTATCGTGAATTCACACGGTACAACAGTTTTCCTTGCAACACTCCATGTCATGTTAATCGTCCGACGATCATTTGACAAACGCATTGCCGAATGAATGAGTATAATGAACTTCCCTCGAAACTGGCGGGCGCACCGGCACTGCGCAGATTCATCAGTTTCTGTGATGCGTCAAACCGTCGGAGACACTATTCCACAAATTGGAAGTGCAACTCCTCCGCCGAAACAACAATCTTCCCTGAAACATTGATCTATTGACGCAAAACTTAATGTTCAACCCGCAAGCAAATTGACGCACAAGCCTATGATTCAGTCATACGCAATGCATGAACCACAAATGGACCCCCGACAATCTGCAGAAACATCAAGTGCACATGCTGCTGCAGGACTTGCTGACATAGTTTTACTGCTTTATCTCATCTTCTGATCACATTTCGTCATCATGATCATATTGGCTTGAATAAGGATAAAAAGGGGAAAGAAACGCTGCATACGGTAGCATGAAAATCACATTTTGTCAAACCGACGCAGGGCAAGTGTCCGAAGTTTGCAAACATTTATAATCAAGAACTGTCAGTTCGACTTAGGGCTTTCCCCCTTTCCCACTGATAGCGTCCCATCTTTTGCGCATATTCAGCTCTGATTATCACGGACAGCCGATGTGACTTTGGCCCCGTCGCAACAACCGACGGTTGTGCAGGCGGAGTTGATTCCTTTCGTTCTACATCTTCTTTCGTAAAATTTGTAAATATCCATGCACGGGCGCGTTTCCCGTTCCGTTGGGAAATATGCCCGTGCCGACATCATAGCCGTGTATCCGCATGGAATCAATCAGTGGGACAAGCCATTTTCAATCTCTCTCGCCAGGAATGTGCGCAATCCCTGGTACTTTATCGGCGTTGGAATGACCGGGGGTGCTTCACGACGGAAGCATCCTAGGCAGAGACGACGGACCGGGGCTGAGCCGGAGCTGGCCGGGGTGTTCGCTGCATACTTCTCGGAACGTCAGTGCTGTACTGGCACATCAGCAGGGATCTGCAGCATGCGATGCGCGGGGACGGAGGAAACGCGGAAGAGTCAAGGCCGATGCGGAACGCCTTGACGGGAGTGCCGACGATTGAACCGCCGAAAGAGTCAAAAATGTCAGACAAGAAGAATCACGATATCGAGGACGTATTATAGTGTCTAAGCCAGCCGTAGCCGGGCTGATCAGTTGCATCGAAGCGGTGAGGACACGACATCCCCGCCGGATATCCGCATCGCACTGGAATCAGAATGTCCGCCCGAATCCAACTCCGGCTGCAGGAGGAGCCGATCATACCGAACGGCGCGAAATAAGACAAAGCGGGCGAACATCAAGCTAACGGCGTACGCAATAACCGATCAACCACTGTCAGGGGTCCGGCTATCAGCGTTTGAATTCCCTGTCGTATGTCCAAACAGTCTCTCCGCTATGAACGTCTGTCAAAGTCATATTAAGAGAATAAGACATCCCAGAGCCATTGCCGCCTACTGCCGCACGCTCTGTGATTTTGCCAGATAAAGAGAGATCAACCTTCGCTCCGCCCTGCTCCGCCGAATTCTGTTCTGCGCCTTTAACGCTGGATTCCTCACCAGTCGTGTTTTCTTTCGAACCGCGCGTGTTAAAGCGCAGTACTCTACTATCGTTCAAAACTGTTCGGAGCTGTTCGGTCATCATTTCCATGTCAATATGCTCCGACGTGTTATTTTGAATATCTGACAGGGAAACTAGCGGCCTCGTATCAGGCTTCACAAGTTGTGCAGAGGCTGCGACATCGCCTGAGACATCGCTCAAAGCACCAGCCCTCATGGTATCTATTTTATATGCGTCCAAGTATTCCAGAAAAAGCGGAGAATCCAGCATGGCTCTGCCCGCCTCTTTCGCAATGCCACCCCAATTGACTGATTCCGCTATCAATTCATCCTTCACGGCAGCTCTTGTATCGGCAGAGCCAGAGGGTTTTGTATGCGCAACGCACCCTGCAACCAAGAACAACCCGACACACATCGCTGTAAGCATATAAACAGCTCTCATCACCTCGCCTCCCATATCATTGATGCTCGCCGTCTGCAGGAGCTCCGACCCGGCACCCCGTGACTTATAAGTTAGTCTCATAAACCAGTCTCAACCATTCTTTCATTTCAATATACTTTGCAAACTCGGCAGCATGTACATTCGAACCATTCGCTTGCCTTACATATATTTCCGGTTTCAACAAGCCGCAGGTATAATGATTGTGAAAATTACCGCGTGAAACCTGTTCTATGCCTATGCGTCACGATCAAACTACATGACACTGTCGTAAAACAAATGAGCTGAGGTGAGTATATCACTAGTTTCCCACTTTGTCAACATGCTTGAGACTAATTTGACTGGCGGCCTAAACGCTGCTCCGATGAGGAACTGACAGCCCTTTTAAGGAGACAAGCGCGAATCATTCACGCGATAAGCAGTTATCACGCGGGGGAAGCACCATGCGCAACTCACACCGTTGCTCTTCTATTCAAATATGGCCTCAAGTAGCGTCCCGTGTGTGACGCTTCTACCAACGCCACGTCTTCCGGGGTTCCGCATGCAATCAGACAACCGCCGTCGCCCCCACCTTCCGGTCCCAGATCTATGATATAGTCAGCGCATTTAATAACATCAAGATTATGCTCAATAACCAGTACAGTGTTGTCAAGATCCCGTAACTGCATCAAAACCTTCATCAACTGTTCAATATCGGCCAAATGCAGCCCCGTGGTAGGTTCATCCAGAACATATAAGGTATGGCCCCGCGAAGGCCTGGCAAGTTCGGCAGCGAGTTTCACCCGCTGAGCTTCACCGCCGGACAGCGTGGTTGCAGCCTGGCCAAGTTGCACATATCCAAGCCCAACATCGCGTAAAGTCATCAATTTGCGTGAAAGCGCAGGGAAAGAGGAAAAGAAATCAACCGCCTGATTGACCGTCATGTCCAAGACATCTGCAATATTGTGTTTTTTGTAAAGCACGGACAAGGTCTCTTTGTTGAAACGCCGTCCATTGCAGGCCGCACACACTACATAAACGTCGGAGAGAAACTGCATTTCAATTTTCTTTATTCCGTCCCCCCTGCACTCTTCACAACGTCCGCCCTTGATATTAAAACTGTAACGTCCAGGTCCGAATCCACGAAGTTTCGATTCCGGAAGCGCTGCAAAAATCTCTCGAATTGCCCCGAATGCATTTGTGTAGGTCGACGGATTTGATCTCGGCGTACGCCCGATCGGACTCTGATCAATAACAATAGTCTTGTCCACATATTGAAGCCCCCGTATGGCTTTGTGTTCGCCCGGCGGCAAATCCCTGATTTTCTCGCACTTGTGAATCGCACGTACAAGAATTTCATTGATCAATGAACTTTTCCCTGAACCGGATACTCCGGTGACACAGCAGAATGTGCCGAGCGGAATATCAACATCAATATTCTTCAAGTTGTTGTGACACGCTCCGATGATGGTAATTTTTTTCCCGTTTCCCCTGCTTCGTTTCTGCGGCACTGGAAGTTCACGCCTCCCTGATAAATATGCTCCGGTCAGTGACTTTTCCGAACGGCTGATCTCCTCCGGAGTTCCGGATGCAACCAATTCTCCTCCCAAACGTCCGGCTCCAGGGCCGAGATCCAGCACATAATCGGCACGCTTGATAGTGTCGAGGTCATGCTCGACCACCAAAACGGTATTGCCGAGGTCGCGAAGACGACACAACGTATCAAGCAGTCGGTCATTGTCCCGCTGATGCAATCCGATACTCGGTTCATCTAAAATATACAAGACTCCCACAAGGCCACAACCAAGCTGAGTCGCCAGACGAATGCGTTGAGCTTCTCCTCCGGAGAGAGTGTTGCTGACTCGATCAAGGGACAGATACCCCAAGCCAACATCTCGCAAAAATATCAAACGTGTGTTGATCTCTTTGAGAACATCACCGGCAATCACTGCCGATTCGCCCTCAAGATCTAGCTTTTCAATGAAGCGCAGAGCTTGATTTACTGAAAAGGTGTTGAATTCGTGAATATTGCATCCGCCGACCGTCACTGCCAGACTGAACGGGTTAAGACGAGCACCTTTGCACTCCGGGCAGGTGCGCGGCGAGAGGAATTCTTTAAGGCGTTCGCGAACAGAATCAGATTCGGTCTCCACCATGCGACGTCGCAGATTCTCCAAAATCCCCTCAAATGGCTTGCTCCAACGGTACTTATGCCCCCGCATGTAGTAGTCAAACTCCAGCGGTTCATCCCCACTGCCGTAAAGCAACAGTCGTTTGATGTTCTCAGGCAGTTCACGGAATCGCCTAGTCAACATATCAGGACAGTTCCAGCACTCCGCGATTTTGCGCAGCAGTAGATTGTAATACATTATCAAATGTTTCGGACCGCGTCTCCATCCCGGGATCGCGCCATTTTTAATGGATAACGTATCGTCGGGAATCACAAGCGACGGATCCATGACCTGCAAAATTCCCAATCCGTTACATCTCGGGCAGGCGCCATAAGGAGCATTGAAAGAAAAATTTCTAGGCTGCAATGTTCCATAGCTAATGCCGCATGAGACGCAGGCAAATTTTTCGCTGTATTGTTCCTGAGAATAAGTTGAGCCGTCGGATCCAGCAATTTCTTGCAGTACGGTCATGGTGCCACTACCATGTCGCAGTGCGGTTTCCACCGAATCTGTCAGACGCGCCATGTCGATGTTTCCCGATATGAATCGATCTACGACAGCTTCGACAGTGTGCCGCTTATTCTTATCTGGAACCGACTCGCCAAAGTCATCCAAAAGCACGATTGAACCGTCGATGCGGACCCGGACAAATCCTTCCGCACGTAAACTCGCAAGTATGTCACGGTGTTCCCCCTTTCGTCCCACGACAAATGGAGCAAGCAACATCAATTTCCTGCCAGGTTCAATCGCCGCAATCTGTTCCGCAATGCTCTGCGCCGATTGAGACGCCAGCCTCCGTCCACAGTGCGGACAATGTGGAACGCCTACATGCGCGTACAGCAGTCTCAGATAATCGTAGATTTCAGTCACGGTCGCAACGGTGGATCGTGGAGTGCCTCCCGCCGTGCGCTGCTCAATGGCAATAGCGGGCGAAAGCCCCTCAATATGTTCAACTTTAGGTTTCTGCAGCCTGTCGAGGAACTGTCTGGCGTAAGAGGACAGGCTCTCAACATAACGCCGTTGCCCCTCCGCGTAGAGCGTGTCGAAAGCCAAGGATGATTTTCCCGACCCGCTCAGTCCTGTTATAACAACAAGCTTGTTGCGCGGGATTGTCACATCGATATGCTTGAGATTGTGTTGACTGGCGCCGCGTATGATGATATTTTCCAACATAGCACTCTATCCGAACGCATCAAGATAATGAAACCGATTCACTGCCGTTCCATAAAATTTCAGAAACGGCCACTCCACCATTGCAATATTGAACTTACCTCTCGGATTCAAAAAAACTTCCCCTCTCCCTTTCTCTGAGGCTCTGTTATGACGGAGCGAATCTCAGCAGGAATGGCTGCTTCAGTGCCGCCGACTGCACCTGCTGTCCCGGGATCGCCCTACACTCCCCTCCCCGTGTTCAGTCAGTTTCTCCATATCTATGTGTTGCCTGTGGAATTGATTATCGTGCCGGCAATCAATGTCCGGATTGCGCCAATGCGGAAAAAAGAACGAGCAACCCCCGACAATCAACTCAGCCTGCATAATAGCATTTTCTGCATGAAACCGTTTTACGACATGGTCCGGATCCTGAGCTGCATCATTCATGAATGGTTTTACATGTTCTTCGAACCGGCCCATTGATAGTCCCATTGGCTTGTTGTTCGGATTCGTCTCAGGATCCCGGTTTCATCCGTGTCCAAGTCCGAGCTATGGCTCGGCAGGTAGAATAATTTGACGAATGCGGCCTGTTCGCGCAGAAAATCGTCAGGAAATTTGCCGCAGTGAACATGGAAAATCAAGAAAACCTTTCGTCGGCTGCTCTGAAGTATGCGCTCCATGCATTTCGGTCAGTTCTTGGACGGTCGTCGTCATTGCATGACACTCTGATTCGAGACGGCACTGACCATATTCATCCTTTCCGGTACAGGGTTCACCCTTTGAACAGTAGTTTCCCCGATCGGCGAATACCCCACGCCTTCCCCCTCGTCATTTCGAATACCGCCTTCCACCTCCCAAGAAAATGTCTGCATGTTCCGCTTTGGCCGCTTCCCAATGGCAGAAAATCTGTTCCACAACCAGTCCGGTGCATCCCGCCGACACGCCCGCTCCATCGGTTTCTGGTGTGCGAAAACCCAGTGCTTCGGATGCACCCCGACAGTTGTCAACCCCGAACAGCGAGTTCATGTGGATACGGACAGCGCGGTGAAATCCACAACAGGACGATAAGCTTCAACTGAACAATTGTCTCATAATAACATTCACCTATGCCGCGTTGAACAATGTTACTTGTCGAATCAGCGATGCCCCAATGATCATGTTGACATATTTTGCTCCCCAAAATACCGCGCGGGATTTATCGGACAGTAACTTCCGGCGCACGTGGGTTTCAAGCGCAAAAAAATCATCCGCATATGGCACATGCGGCAAGCCCGCCCAAGGAAGTCTCCTTGAATGCGGGAGACATGCATCTCCCGTTTTGCAGCATCGCCTCCAGCACTTCATCAAAAGTGACTTTTTGCTGCGAGGGGTTACGAGCGGTCGCAAGCATGTAGGAATTCCATGCCGTCACGGCGCCTACGGCATTGCGCTCGATGCACGGGATCTGGACATATCCGCCTACAGGATCACAACTCAATCCAAGGTGATGCTCCAATGCTATCTCCGCAGCGCACCCAATTACCGGCAGCGGCTGTCCATGGACAGCGGCCAAGAAGCCGGCAGTCATTGCCGCAGCCACCCCTATTTCCCCCTGACAGCCAACTTCAGCGCCGGAAATACTCGCATTATGCTTGGCAATCATCGCAATCAAGGATGCGATTAGCATGCCGTCGAGCAATATGTCCAATTCAATTTTGCAGATCTCATGCAAATAATACACCGCTGCGGACATCAAACCTGCGGATCCGGCGGTCGGTGCGGTTACGATAATGTGTCCCGCGGCATTTTCCTCCGCCGCCGCTAGAGCAAATGAATCCAGCAGGAGCAGAAAACGCACATCCTCTGTCCCCATCGACACCGCCTTGCGGTGAACCGCCTCCGCACGTCTTTCAAGATGGATTGAACCGGGCAAGACGTCTGACGCATGGAGACCGCGGTTGACCGAATCGCACATAACCTCCAAAATCTTGACAAGTCTCAATCGAACGGACTGGGAGTCCGCTCCTGTCAGTGCCGATTCATTATGCAGAATGATCGCAGGCGGCGTTAAATCGTACTGCGTGACGAGACGGGTGAATGATTCCCAGTTCTTATAACGGTAAGGAACGGCAACCTGTGGTCTGCATCCGGAATCTGAATCTCGCAGTATAGCACCGCCTCCCACAGAATAATAGACCTCCTCAAATATTGGAACGGCAGACTCTGATAGAAGCTTGAAAACGAGAGTATTGCTGTATGGATAATCATGTTTTTCCGTGTGAAAATGAACAGATTGTTTCGAGAGGAACACGCTTCCGCCCGCAAACGGAATCTCATACACATCGTCCGCTTTTGAGAATAAAGACGCAAGGCGAATCACATCACACGTCTCAGGACGTTCGCCAAGAAGACCTGCCGCCACGGCACGATCCGTGCCATGGCCACTTCCCGTCAAAGCAAGCGAACCATACAATTCAACATCAATGTGGTGCGCCGGCATCAGTTTCTCCGGAGGCAGTTTCGACAAACGTTCCAAAAAATCCGCCCCGGCGAGCATCGGACCGATAGTATGGGAACTTGACGGACCCGGTCCGATCTTGAAAATGTCGAAAATACTTGTTTCGATGCAGAGCATTTAAAACAGCACACCAATCCCCGAAACGTCCAATCCGCCCTTCTGCCCGGCATGGCCCGCAGCACCGGTTGCCTTTAATCGCTGCCGGTAAGCATCAACGCATATGCACTGCGGCAGACCGCTGGAATATCGGCACCGGCGCCATGGTATGATCGGACGCGCAATGTAAACTTGTTTCGCAGACAACGGAAAGTAAAGTAATGCAGGAAGCGTTTTTTTCAAGGAATGGACATTGTTATGAAAATCAGAATCGGACAGGGTTTCGATGTGCACCGTTTTGCAAGCGGACGAAAACTCATTCTCTGCGGCGAGGAATTCGAACACTGCCGCGGTCTGCTGGGGCACAGCGATGCAGATGTGGCAACTCACGCCCTCATAGATGCAGTCCTCGGGGCGCTGGCAATCGGCGACATCGGAATGATGTTTCCTGACAGTGATCAGGCATACCTTAATGCAAACAGCATGGAGCTGCTGGCCAGGGTCATGGAACACCCGGAAGTAGCAAAGTGGAGCATATGCAACTGTGACATAACTGTTTTAGCAGAAACTCCCAAATTGGCTCCGAAACGACATCTGATGCGCGCCCGTATCGCATCGGCGCTGCGCTGTCATATCGACTCAGTATCCGTCAAGGCTACAACTACCGAGAAACTCGGTTTCTGCGGGCGTCAAGAAGGAATTGCCGCCATGGCCGTGGTTCTGCTGTGTTGCCATGGTGATAAGTGACTGACGAATCGTGCTTTTCGCTTCATTTCATGACGATTCCATTGACTGAGCCGTCAACGGCCTCACAATTTTCTGCATTGGTAATGATGGCCGTCGTCCAGTCGCCGTATCGGCCGGATTCGTGCACCGACTGTCATTATCGTTGACGGTCGCCTGGATGTTCCGGAGGAAACTCCATATGAAGGCGTCCCTCCCGCATCGGTTTCCATGCGCCTTGCAAACATTCCGTTTCACGACTATTGGTTTCCCCGCCGCAATGGGCGCTTGCCGCTTATCTTCCTGAACATGAATCGCCGGTATCGCCGTCACGTCGCCGACGTGTCTCCGCAGACATCCGGAGGCGATGTCCCGGCGCCGGCGGGCGGCGCGGAGCCGCCGTTTGGCTTCGTGGAGAGGAATCGCCGATGATTCCGCGCAGACCCGGGCATTTACCAGAGAAAATCAGCAAAACAGGCACTTTCAAGCGCTTCTCGCCGGAAATGTTCCCAATACTTTAGACGTCGCCTGACGGAAGTGATACAGACTTGACAAAAAGTTAATTGCTTGTTATACTTCACTCCAAGGCACG
Organism: uncultured Victivallaceae bacterium; assembly: GCA_964402715.1. Taxonomy (GTDB): domain Bacteria; phylum Verrucomicrobiota; class Lentisphaeria; order Victivallales; family Victivallaceae; genus CALXOD01. The sequence continues at coordinate 22,624 of CAYODJ010000014.1, read as the reverse complement.
AATCAGACGCGGCATCCTGAAATCAACAGAGGACAGCATTGAATCATGGGTGCAAAACTGCGGGTGAGCGATTACATATTCCATTTTCTTGCCGACTACGGAATCCGACATGTCTACATGGTCGCCGGCGGTGGAGCCATGTTTCTTGACGACGGGCTCGGCAATGAGAGGCGTATCAGATATTTGTGCCCCCATCATGAACAAGCTGCGTCTTTTGCCGCCGAGGGAGAATCCCGCGTGACCAATCGACTGTCCGTGGTATGCGTCACCACCGGCCCCGGCGGCACCAACACTTTGACTGGAGTTATTGGCCAATGGCTCGACTCCATACCAACGCTTTATCTCTCCGGACAGGTTAGATATGACACAACGGTGGCGCGCTGCCCCAACATCGGGCTGCGTCAGCTAGGGGATCAGGAAATCAACATAGTCGATGTGGTCCGGCCGATAACGAAATACGCCGTCATGGTGACAGCTCCTGAAAAAATTCGTTACGAGCTGGAAAAAGCCATTCATATCGCCACTACGGGACGTCGCGGCCCTGTGTGGTTGGATTTGCCGATAGACGTGCAATCGGCGAAGGTAGACCCCGATAAGTTATGCTCTTTCACGCCGACAACGGCATTGGAACCCGTCCCCGAAACAATGCTGGAGGCCGTAACCGATGCTTTGATTGCGGCCAAGCGACCGGTAATTGTGGCCGGTCACGGTATCCGCCTGGCTGGGGTTGAAGACATATTCCAAAAACTCGTTCCCCTGCTGAAGATGCCCGTGGTCGGAACGATTGGCGGATTGGACCTGCTTCCTACCGACAGTCCATGGATGGTCGGGCGGGTCGGTTCTTTCGGGACACGCGCCGGCAACATAGCGGTGCAAAACGCGGATGTTTTGCTGTGCCTCGGCACTCGTAACAATATTCGACAGACAGGATACAATTGGACAAGTTTCGCGTGCAGAGCCAAAACGATAATTGTTATTGATATCGACGCGGCCGAACTGAGGAAGCCCACGGTACGATCGAATCTGCGAATACATGGGGATCTGTCGGAATTTCTTCCGCGTCTGTCCGAGAGAATACGCAAGATGACGATTCCGGACAGGCTCAACTGGCTGAGTTGGAATCAGGCAAGAGCCAGGAAATATGATCCTGTTTTGCCGGAATACGGGGAAGCTGATGCCGGAATCCACCCGCATGTATTCACGCGTCAACTTACCGACCTGCTGCCGCCGGGAGCCGTTATAAGCTGCGCGAATGCCACGCCCATGATCTCGCTTTTTCAGGCCGGCAACATCAAGCGGGGACAACGCGTGTTCTTCAACTCCGGTTGCGCCTCCATGGGATATGGACTGCCGGCCTCACTTGGTGCGGCGCTGGCGATAGCGGAATCAGAACGCATGCTGATCTGCCTAGAGGGAGACGGCAGTCTGATGATGAATCTGCAGGAGCTTTGGACAGTGACTTCCAACAACTTTCCTATTAAAGTCTTCCTGTACAGCAACGGAGAGTATGCGTCAATCCGTCAGACGCATGATGCCTTTTTCCGCGGACGTCACACCGGCTGCGATGCGGCTTCAGGCGTTTCGTTTCCGCATTGGGAAAACGTGGCTGAGGCAATGAATTTTCCGTATTTCCATATCAAGAACGCTCAGGACGCGCCAAGAGTGATACAGGACGTGCTGGCTCAGCCAGGCAGGGCTTTTTGCGAGGTAACGTTGACGCCAGGATATGTCTTTTCACCGAAGCTGGCGGCGAAACAATTGCCCAACGGCGACATAGTCTCGCCGCCGCTTGACGACATGAGTCCATTCCTGAGTCCGGAAGAGATGACCGACAACAGGTATTGCGACAGCACCGACTGAAACATACTGCGGAAGCGGATGTTACAGAGACCATTCGCACCGGCGGCTGCATCCCGCCGGGGAAGCCGAAACTCACGGTGCGCAGCACCTCCGCACCGGTTCATCACCAAACGTCATAATTCCCGTCCGTCGGCTCCGCCGTCGCGCCGGCGATCCAATCTGAAACCCAAGATGATTTTTTCCATCACCGCATCCGGCGTGAATCCAAACTTTTCTGCCAAAACTTTCCCAGGCGCGGATGCCCCGAAGCGATCCACTCCGATTGCAATTCCCCGTAACCCGACAAAACGCTGCCAGCCGAAGGTTGACGCCGCCTCAATCGACACACGACGATCGCACCACGACGGAAGTACAGATTCCTGATATTCGCGTGTCTGCCGCAGGAATAATTCTTGTGACGGCATTGAAACAACTCTCACCCGAATATCACGTTCCCGCAGCAACGAGGCAGTCCGGAGCGCCAACGCAACCTCCGAACCGGTCGCAATCAAAATAAGTTCGAAATTGTCATCATCGTCCAGCACGTACGCACCGCGCCAAACGGCAGTTTTCCGAGCCTGCATCGCGGCAAATGGCGTCAGATCCTGACGTGTAAGCAGCAACACCACCGGTCCGTCGGTCTCCAGCGCCACGGTCCATGCCTGCACAACCTCATGCGCCTCGGCGGGACGAATCACCGTCAGCCCCGGCATGGCTCTCAACATAGCTGTCTGTTCGATTGGCTGGTGAGTCGGACCGTCCTCGCCGACATAGAAGGAATCATGGGTGAAAATGTAAATCTCATGCAGCCGTTGTATCGCCGCCAGGCGAATCGCGGGCTTCATGTAATCGGAGAAAACGAAGAACGTGGATGTGTACGGGATCACGGTTCCATGCAGCGCCATACCATTCCCAGCCATTCCCATGGCCATCTCTCTTATGCCAAAGTGAATGTTGCGTCCGCTGAAGTCTGCCTGTGAGAAACTACCGCCGTTCTTCACCTCCGTCTTGGTCGACGGAGCCAGATCGGCGGCTCCTCCCCATAAAGCGGGGACCATCTCCGCCGCTTTCTGCAACACCATGCCGCTGATGACACGCGACGACGCCGGACTGTCAAACGGCACCACCTTCGAAAATTCCTCATTCAATCCGCATGGAATCCGAGACGCAAACAGCCGATCCATCATCTCCGCGCGGCCGGGAACCGCTTCTTTCCAAGCTTGAAAAGTCCGTTCCCATCTCACGGCATCGGCTTCAGCAGACACCGCCCGTTCATGACAGAAGCCGTAGACATCAGGTTCGACGGCGAACGGCTCCGACGGCAATCTCAGATTGCGTTTCAACGCAGACACCTCGTCGTCGCCAAGCGGCTCCCCGTGAGAACAGGCTTTGCCCTCCTTAGTCGGTGCGCCGAAACCAATTCTTGTCTTTCCGATCAGCAACGTCGGCCTGCCGTCTCCGGACACAGCATCCGCCAGGCCGGCATTGCATTGCACCACATCGTTGGCATCGGCAATCCGCAAAACTCTCCATCCGTATGATGCAAAACGCTTTCCTACGTCCTCGCTGAATGATAATGCGGTCTCGCCTTCGATGGTTATGGAGTTGTCGTCGTAAAATACAATCAGATTGTCGAGTCGCAGAGTTCCTGCCAGAGACGCCGCCTCAGATGTGCATCCTTCCATAATGCAGCCGTCACCGCAAATCACGAAGACACGGGATTCCGGCAGCTCGCTTTCGACGAGTTTCGTGCGAGATCTGAAATATTTCTCAGCCATGGCCATTCCCACGGCCGACGCAAACCCACTGCCAAGCGGGCCGGTTGTAATGTCCACGCCTGAAGTCACACCGTATTCAGGATGGCCAGGGGTCGGACTTCCCCACTGACGGAAATTCTGCAGATCTGTAATCGACAATCCGCACTCAAAGAGGTGCAACAGAGCGTACAGCAACATGGAGCCGTGACCTGACGAAAGGACGAAGCGATCTCTCCCAATCCAATGCGGATTTTTTGGATTATAACGCAGATATTCCGTCCAGAGAGTCGCCGCGAAATCAGCGCAACCCAGAGGCATACCTGGATGTCCCGATCTAGCTCTTTGAACAGCATCGGCAACGAGCCCGCGCACGGTGTCGGCTGTACGGGAAATCAGTCTTTGCTCGTACATATTATGGGAAATTCCTTATTTTTGGTTTACCGCACTGGCAATTCCCGTCGGAGGATTTAAAGTATGGGTGAAAGCGTCCGATAACTAACACCCGGCGGAATGGAAATGCAAGCATTGTTCCTGAAAATATGACCGAACGTTTCATCACCTCCACCTTAAACAAGCGGGATCCGGTAAAAGAAAATACGCTACGTCCGTCACGGTTCGTGGACTTCCCCGGGCAGGACAAGGTGAAAGAGCAGCTTGAGCTCTTCGTGCATGCGGCTCGCGACAGGGGGGAAGCGTTGGATCATATTCTGCTGTCAGGGCCGCCAGGTTTGGGAAAAACCACGCTGGCTTACATCATCGCCAATGAACGGGAGTGCAATCTGAAGAGCTCCAGCGGTCCGGCCATCGAAAAACCCGGTGATCTCGCCGGGCTTCTGACATCTCTGCAGGAAGGCGGTATTCTGTTCATAGATGAAATTCATCGGCTCAACACCACCGTGGAGGAATATCTCTACAGCGCCATGGAGGACTTCTTCATCGACATCATGCTGGAGCAAGGTCCCGGTGCGCGGTCGGTACGTCTGAACGTCCCCCATTTCACACTCATAGGAGCCACCACCAGGCAGGGCATGATCTCCGCTCCTTTGCGTTCTCGTTTCGGACTCAACATCAGATTGGATTATTACGAACCGAGCAGTCTGACGCAAATCATAATCCGCTCCGCCGCCCTTCTCGGCATCTCCATAGAATCGGACGGAGCGGCGGAAATTGCCGGACGCAGCCGCGGAACCCCACGAATAGCCAACAACCTGTTGCGTCGTGCCCGTGATTACGCGCAGATCCGCGCAAACTCAATCATCACAAAGGAGGTCGCGCAGGACGCGCTGACAATGCTTCAGATTGATCGCGACGGATTGGATGACATGGATCTAAAAATACTCGAGGTCATTACCGTGAACTTTGGCGGCGGTCCCGTTGGGCTGAAGAATATCGCTGTATCCGTTGGCGAGGAGGAAGGCTCCATCGAGGATGTCTACGAACCGTTCCTGATCCAGAAAGGGTACATGGTTCGTACGCCCAAGGGACGTGTCGCAACGCCTAAAGCCTGGGCTAAACTGGGTTTGAAGAACACCGTGGGCAAGCAGGGAGAGCTTTTCTGATTTGCGCGCCTCCCCCTTTCCCGCAGTCGAACGGACTCCGAACAGGGCGCGGATCATTTTCACAGACACCTCACGGCATGCATGAGCTCGTATGCGGCGAGGCCTTGATCTCATTTGCATTGCCGCCTTAATCTTCTCCTGATTTGGATTTGGGACATTATTGAAAAGGAAACCATCAAAAATGACAGCAGCATGGGCTACTTCTCTTCTGACCCTGCAAGGTATCGACATGCGAATCCGCGAGCTGAATTATCGTCTAAGTCTTATACCTGAGGAGCGCCGTCGTATTGCCGACGCAAAAAACAGGATCGATGCAGACATCGGACAACGTCGTCAACAAATAAAGGACACGGAACAGGCGATACGGCATAACGAAGATGAAATTCACAGAATTGAGAAGCGCGTCAATCAGTTGAAACAGCAATCCTCGATAGTCAAAAAGAATGATGAATATAAGGCTCTTATCACCGAAATCGACGCAGTCAAGGAACGCGTCGGCAAAATGGAAAACACCGTTTTGGAGCAGTACGAACATCTTGAAAAGCAACAGATGGAACTGAAAGGCTGCCGCAGCGAGGCTGCCGCCAGAATACAAGCGTTGAAAAACGAATGGATGGACTTTGAACAGCAGGAAATGGAAATGCGGCGGGAAATTTCCGAAAAGCAGCGTTTGCGTTCCAAAGCGACGGACAATATTGAAGGATCTCTACTCAGACGATACGAGTTGCTGCTCACCGAGAACAACACATTGCCGCTCTCGCCGATCACGGACGGCAGCTGCGGTAATTGCTTCCTCAGATTGACCCCTCAGACCATAACCATGGCGAAACGTGGCGTTGTCACCGAATGCGATCATTGCCATCACTTGATTTACCTTGATGATCTCTGAACTTAAGCGGGAGATTCACCATACATGCGGTACGAAAAATCGAACATGAAATCCGCAGCGGACTGGGCGGAAACGATAAAGCGCGGCGTAGAATCCGACGAATTGGATTACAAGGCCGCCATGAATTGGAATACCCTCACGCGTCAGGGACGTGCAAAGCTAGTTCGTCACTGCCTGGCAATGGCTAATACAAAAGGCGGATATATCGTTGTCGGAGTCGGCGAGGACTCGTCTGGTCGTCCTTGTGTCTTCTCAGGACTGAGCAAAGAGGAGATACATTCCTTTGACCCGTCAAATGTCGGCCCGTTCATCAATAACTATGTGGATCCTCCGATTGATTTCACCATCGAACGACCGACCGTAGACGGGAAGCACTATGCCATTTTTGTCATACGTCCGTTTACAGCATTACCTCATGTTTGCACCGGCGGTGTAGATAACGAATTGCAGCAAGGGGTCTTCTACATCCGCACGGTCGACGCATCCAGCCGACCAGCGGTGCGGGCAACAGAGTTGCATCAGCTGATTCAACGCGCACTCCGCAACCAACGAGAAATGCTCGGACGCATGTTGCGCGGCATACTCTATGAAACCAAGGAACAATCCGAAAAATCGAGCTCTCATTTTGAAGATGAAGCTTTCACTGCGAGAAATTATTTCAAACGCCGACTTCCCGCGCCATTGGTTGCGGATAATGTGCGTATTGAGATATGTGTCTTCCCCGACGAATACTCTCCGGACCGCTTCTCGTTCGAGGAGCTGCTCTACGCAACGAGGTCTGCGCATCAATTACGCAATGAAAAAGAGTGGTTGTCGGCAGACGACGTTGAAAAATCATACTGTACAAACACCGCTCTGCGGATTTTTCCGGAAAACAGTGGCAAGTTCTACCAAATCGGCAAGGATGGACTGCTTCTCTGCACACGACTGGTAAGCGCGGTGAATCATCGGTTGTCATGTAAATTTCTATCGATTTGGGTGATCGAGGCCATAGACTTCATAAGTCATCTTTATACGGAACTTGGATTTCTAGAACAGATGTTGGAAATCCGCGTTGCGCTCGCCAATACGGGAGGTGTGATCTTGGACGTGACTGACGGTGACGGGGACAGCAAACACAAGGCATCCGTCAACGCGCCCCGTCACCTTCCCTCCTGCGGCTCCAATGAGATAAACGTAACGCTGCGTCGCACGGCTGCCGATCTGATCAGCGGCGGGGAAGCACATGCAATCCGGATAATACGTGAAATCGGCGAAAGTTTCAATGTCGACAAGCATCTTCACCGGCAGCTGCGGCAACAGATGCAAAGCCTCTGGGGGAGACGTTGATCACCTGGTCAACCAGCCGGATCGATGGAAAGAAAACAGGGCAAACGAGGCTGTCCAGAACATAGCGATGAAACCGAACAGCGCATATAAATAAACCATACACGCTCCGCTGCGACCACATTTAAGAAAATAAACGCTTGCCGGAAACGCCGTGAAAAGCACCAGCATCGGCATAAGCAGAAGCAGGAAAGTGCCCATCGTGGCAACCATGCAGTATATAAACAGGCAAAGCGCAATCAGAGGTGAGATCATCCAGCACAACTGGGCAGCTAAATTGATAATCAACGCAAAACGACTATACGCAACATTGTTCCGGAAATCGAAAGCAAAGAGCAGCATCTCCAAGTTTTCCCTTATGTTGCTCCGCGCCCAGCGGATCAGCATCTTGCAAACCCCGCGGTAGGTCTGCGGCACACGGGTGAGGACCACTGCGGAACGTTGAAACACCACCGCATAACCGGATTTTAGGATCAGATTTGTTAGAGCTCTGTCTTCTCCGATCACTGCCGGATGGCCGAGAAATTTTTGATTTACCCAGGCGTTCATCTCAGGGATAAAAACAACTCGTCGGAAAGCAGTCAAAGCGCCGGGCGAACAGAACACCGCACGCACTACACTCTGCGCGGTTCTGATAAGATCAAAGCTGAAGACGAAATTGACATCCAGCATCTTCGGAATTAAACCGTCGTTCCAGTTGAACACTCTCACATTGCCCGCCACCCCTCCGACGCGCACATCGGCGACAAACGGAGATACGATACGTCTCAGAGTATCGGGCAAAACCACCGAGTCGCTATCGACTGTCACCACGATTTCTCCCCGTGATGCGAGTATTCCCGCGTGGATAGCACCGCGTTTGCCTCTGTTTTGCTCAAGATTAATCGCGTGGATTTTGCCGCCCGATTTCTCCACGGCAGTAGAAATCCAATGCCAGGTGTCGTCACAGCTGCCGTCATTGACCGCCACGACTTCAAGTTTTTCCGCCGGATAGCTGCCAGATAAAATGCTTTGCAGCGTCGTCAGTACGTGCCGTCCCTCGTTGTAGGCAGGCACTATTACCGTACATGTCGGCAACATCGCATCCGAAACCGGCGCAAACTCTCGATAACGGAAAATCGCCAGTGCAACCACCCATATGAAATACATGATGTTGCCGACGCTCAGCAGCAAACCGAACGCCCTCAGCCAAATCATGTCATCGTAATGAACAGACGACGACACCACGACAGTGCTATGCCGCAGAACACATAACACCACCAGCATGAAGGTGGGAATGAACAGCAGAAAAGCAAAATTTATACATCGCCGCCATTTCGGGCGACGCGACTCCCTCGCCACGCCAATCGTCATCTCTGGAATCGCGGTGGAATTGCCCCATCCTTCATGTAACATGATCTGTGAAAAATTTCCTGGCATACGAAGAACTGCAATCAAATCGTCGAAAGTTACATACTGAGTTCCCGCAAATCCATACCTGCTTTCCCAGACATCAAAACCGGCTAATATACCACACCAATGACGGTTTGACAAATCGGCGGGAAGAGGTGATGAACCCGTCCGCATCCGCTCCGCGGCAACGACGGACAACATATTCCCCCTGGCGCACAAACGCCTTCCCCAAACATATCCGCGACATTCAAAGGCATTCATTCCGTGGGACAGCAGCCACGATGAAGGCGCTCCGGGGCACTGCAAAACGGTGAACCGCTGCAATATCTTCAGCCCCCCATCACATGAACACTTCTGCAAACGTCACGAAAATCATTACGAAAACATTCCGGCACGGGCAAGCGGGACTGTTCCAGCGCAACACGCTGCTTTTCCGGCGCTTTCATTCGATTGATCGGAGTCAACACCGACGATGCGGAGATCGCCATCAACGCAACTTCAATGTGGCAATCGCCAGAAGTGCAAACACTCCGGAAAGAATCCAAAAGCGCACCACAATTTGAGTCTCCGTCCACCCCTTTCGTTCAAAATGGTGGTGTATTGGCGAACACAGGAAAATACGCTTCCCTGTCAGTTTGAATGCTCCGACCTGCAGGATTACAGACGCGGCCTCGATGACAAACACACCGCCAACAAGCACCAGCAGAAGCTCCTGTCTTGTCAACACCGCCAACAAACCGACCGCGCCTCCGAGTGCCAAACTGCCCGTATCTCCCATAAACATGGATGCGGGATAACAGTTATGCCATAAAAAACCAATGCAGCTTCCGATCAATGCTGCGGCAAATACCACTGCTTCGCTGATTCCTGCAATATACGGGACATTCAAATATTCCGCAAACACCTTGTGCCCCATCAGGTAAGCAAAAGCCATGTACGACAGCACGCAGAAAATCGTGCAGCCTGTTGCTAGCCCATCTTTGCCGTCGGTCAAATTAACCGCGTTGGACGCACCGACAATCACCAGCATTGAGAACAAGGGCATCACAAAATAGTTGCTCCAGACCGGCTCCTTGAAAAAAGGAACCATCAGCTGATCCATATGCTCGCCGATGCCGGACTGTCCGCACATATAACACACGGCGATCCCGGCCACCAGAAACTGGCAACACAGTTTCGCTTTCCCGCGCAATCCGTCACGTTTCCTCCGGACCACCTTCTGGTAGTCATCCACAAAACCAATCGCGGCAAACGCAAACGTTCCCGCCGTCAGCGTTATGAAAATCGGATTCGAAGCCAATGACCAGAGCAAGACGCTGCACAACAAGGCACAGACAATCAATACGCCCCCCATGCACGGTGTTCTTTCTTTTTCCTTATCCACCCATTCATCCGGAAACAATTCGGCATAACGGCTGGCAGCACGCGCATTTAATTTACGCAACCATCCCGCCGTCGCCTTCCCCAGAAGGAGGACAATCAAAAACGAAGTCACAGCGGCGCCGCCCGCCCTGAAAGTTACATACTCAAACAGTCGCAATGGCCCCAGATAATCACTGTAATGTGCTAAATAGAAGAGCATAACCGCCTACCGATGTACAATCACACACTGCAAAAACAGAGACGCAAGAGAGGTCAAGATGATCTCATCATTCTCTTTTGAAGAGACGGAGATTGACACAATGCATCGTGCCGCCGCCGTATTAGAGAAACCGATATTGTCCGAATCCGGCCGCACCTCCCGAAACATTCGGCCATAAGGTACAGTTTTCCGAGTGGCCGTATAATTTCCACGATACCACCGCGTGGACATCGCGAATAGCATTCGCCATTCCTCCACATTGCATGGGCCTGAATCCGAGACAATGAACCTGTCGTCGACAATCAGTTCTGACAGGTTTGTCTTGTGTAGAAAGAACAGAACAACGCCGGGAAGCATCCGCTCTCCGGACGAACTCGTGCTTTTTCAGCGCATATGCCGATCATTGCGATGCAGGCGGACACCGCGACCCGCGAGATCATTTTCTACCTGCTGCGGCTATATCCAATATCGTGTCCGTCGGCCATCGCTTTCCGCCGTCTCCATGCCAAAATCGCACCGTTCAGCGAGAGAAAGCGCTGTCAATCTCATACACGGCGAACTTTGCAAGATGTGCAAAGCCCCTGAAACTTAAGCGTTCATGATGACAGCGACCCGCGATTCGTCACGATTTCGTGGGAAAAAAGTACGGACGCACCCGGACTCTTCCTGTAATCTCCTCAGAGCTCACTCATTATGAATTCCGAAGCGCAAGACGGACACTCGCGTCGCAAAAAAAGCCACGCCTCCCAGAACTTGCTTTCCTGACAATGCATCATCCGAAACCGGAAATCCCCCGGGATTTCTCATGCAAAGAGAGAGGAGTGCCGCACGACATTCCGTCGGCGAGACCGACACTTACTTCTTCTTATGGCGCAACAACTTAAGCTGTTTCTTGCGTTTGTGCTTGGCAATTTTCTTACGCCGTTTCTTTTTTAAATTTCCCATTTTCATCCTCATTCTTGTTTCTTAGCGGCATAACCTGCACGGCGCCACTGATCGGCTCTACGATAAGCTCAACTGGCACACACCAATGCTCTTCTCAGAATCGAAAAATTTTTCATTCCGTGATGATGGATCTGTAATCCTTTCCAGGCGGAATCATCGGTAACACGTGATCATGATATCCTGTGTGAATGTCCAATAAGAAAGGACCGTCCGAGTCCAGCATCTCCATAATCGCTGATTCCACCTCGCTGCGCCGGAAAACGCCTCGGCCGGCGATGCCATAGCCCTTTGCGATTGTCACAAAGTCCGGATACGGTTTCTCTGCACAGGAAACGTCGTCGCGTCCGACACCGGATTCCCCGCAACTGCCGCGACATTCTCCGAGAACCGTGTTGCCACGTCTGCTTCCGTAGAATCTGTCCTCCCATTGCGCGACCATGCCGAGACGCAAATTATTGAAAACCATCATCTTCACCGGAATCTCTTCCACGTGCAGCGTCCCCAGCTCCTGTATGTTCATCTGAAAGCTACCGTCGCCGTCAATGTTTACGACCGTTTTCTGCGGGCAAGCCAGCTTCGCGCCAAGCGCCGCCGGAAGACCGAAACCCATTGCGCCGAGCCCTCCCGATGTCAACAGCTGGCGCGGGAACGAATAATCATAATATTGGGCGGCCCACATCTGATGCTGGCCAACACCGGGAACAATCACCGCGCTCCCGCCCGTCAGTCTAGACAACGTCTCCACCGCGTACTGCGGTTGAATCCTATCCGGATCCGCGCGGTACGATTTCGGATATCTCGATTTCCACTCTGCGATACGCCGAAACCAATCAGCGTAATCGCGCCAGACCGGATCGGCAACAAGCGCATTCAGCACATCCCCGACGTCAGCGACCACGCCAAGATTCACGCGCTTATTTTTATTAATCTCCGAGTCATCGATGTCGACATGCACAATCCTGGCACGTTTCGCAAAAGTCGACGGGTCGCCTGTCACGCGGTCGTCAAACCTAGCTCCAAACGCCAAAAGCAGATCACACTCATTCGCGGCATAGTTCGCGTATGCGGTGCCGTGCATGCCTAACCAACTCAGACTGAGCGGGTGTTTTTCCGGGAAAGCTCCAATCCCCATCAACGTCGTCGTCACAGGCAGATTCCAGGATTCCGCAAATTTACGCAGGGCGGCAGCCGCACCGGATGATATAACCCCTCCCCCCGCATAAACGCACGGCCGGCTGGATGCGAGAATCATGGAACGAATGGCGGCGACATCGTCCGGCAGCACCGCCGGTCTGTTCACCGCCGGAACATCCATCAGTTCAAAATGCGGAACCACGTTCTGCTGCTGGATATTTTTGGGAATGTCAATCAGGACGGGACCGAACCTTCCGCTTGCGGCTATTTGAAAGGCCTCCGCAAAAATACGCGGCAAATCCTCCGCGTCTAAAACCAGGAAGCTATGTTTAACTATCGGTCTCGTCACGCCGATAATGTCGGTTTCCTGGAAAACATTTTTCCCAATGGCCGTACTCGGCACCTGACCAGTGATAAACACGGTCGGAATGGAATCCATATAAGCATCGGCAATGCCGCTTACCAGGTTGGTCGCTCCGGGACCGCTGGTCGCCATACAGACACCCACCCTGCCGCTGGCTCGGGCATAGCCGCCGGCAGCAAAAGCCCCGCCCTGCTCATGCCGCGGCAGGACAACCCTGATTTTGGAATCCAGCAACGCATGGTGCAACTCGATCGCCATGCCTCCCGGATAGGCGAACACAAGTTCAACGCCCAGTTTTTCCAAACAACGGACGACAACCTCGCTGCCCTTAAGTGTCTTGGCTTTACCGGCGCTCATCGACTACTCTTTCATTAAGACCGAGAATCCACGTAATATACCGTAGGTTGAAAAAAAAACAAACGTAAAGCGCTGACGATATCTGCGGAGAGACTCCGATTGCAGTACAGGATCAGAAGACACGGCAGAATCCTCACATGATGTCGAGCACTTGTCAAACTGCACATCATACTGAAAAACTGAAGCGCGGAATGCATAATGATCCAATAGGAAAGGACATCATTACCAGTCGGGAAAACCTCCGGCGGATGCAAACAGGTCTGCCCCCGCTGTTGCGCGGCGGCACAAAACCGGGGAAGAGCAATCCATTTCTCTCCGGTGAACGAAGTCCCCCCCCCGTGGCTTTCCGAGAGCACGAAAGTCGCCCCAAAAAACGGCAGGGAGGGGCAGACAGATTCCGATGGAAACCGAAACGGCCACCCGACCCAAGACAGTGCTTCCCCTCCGTGCACCTTTCACCCGTCGCTTTCCGACGAGGACGCTCTGAATCCGCCGTACAGGCTACAGAGCGATGACTTGAGCGGCGATCTTATCAAGGAAGGCAAAATCAGGCAACGAATCTCCAGCCGGCATCACTTCAGCTGTCGAAGGACCGTTATAGCCAACTTTTTGCAGCTCTGCGAACACCGCCTTGAAATCCACCACTCCTTTTAGCAGGTCATCGGGGAAAGTTCCGCCGCCGCATTCAGGCATTTCCTCAAAGTTCTTGAGGTGTACCGCCTTTATGTAATGACCAACTATCTCGGGAAAATCCTGCGGCCTGCAGTTAAGGCAGCAATTCGCAACGTCGAAATACATGCCGACATAATCGGATGTGAACTGTTCCAGAAAAAATTTCCATTCCATCGGGGAAATCAGGAAACGATTCCACACATTTTCAATGGCAAGGACGACGCGCAGCCGCTCGGCGACCGGGATAAGTTCTTTTATGGATTTGGTGGCCTGTTCCCAGCAGGCTTTGTACGGCACAACGGGTCGAGCAGAGTCCCATATGATACGTGTCGCCCCAGGAACAACAAGCGCAACCTCTGCGCCTATCCATGCGCCAATCTGCAGATACCTCTTCGTGAAATCAATCGCCTCTCTACGTTCGCCCTCATCAGTCGTCCCCAGATTATACTTCCATCCGAGACCGGTTGCTATGGAACGCAATCCAATGTGCTTGCCGTCGGCATAGCGCGCGATTTTTCTGCACTCCTCCTCGGTGATATCAGTCGGAATAACGTCCCCGACGGTCAGCTCGACCCCGTCGAGCCCCTTCCCTGCCGCCCAGTCGATGAAATCGAATGGCGCCGTTTCCCCTTTTCCGCCGAATGCCCAATAATTGACCGCTTTATACATGGAGACCTCCTCTGATGTTGTTTCTGAACTACCGCCTGCAATTCACTAACATTCCTCCTCTTCTACGAAGAGGAAGCAACCGACACACACACGCAAATCAGTTGAACGACTCTGTGACGGCAGAACCGCGCCGCGACGTATCCTCATGCCGTCCATCCGTCCCTTTCGTCCTGTCGGCGGGAATCCGCCCACGTCCGATATGGACAGTCGCAGGTCTCAGTATTGAATCTCGACACGTTCACCGCTGTCCACAGCTTTCTGTTCGGCAACACTGATCTTGAAACTGTCAAAGACAGATTCAAAATCCTGATATCTGTCAGGCCTGACGTTGTTTTTTACACAGTCGACGAAGTAGGCGAGCTCCACATGCCAACCGGTTGTGTTGGCGACCGCCGGCTCTTCGATCCTGCCGTCGGACCAGAAGACTTTAAATTGCGCCGAATTCAGGATAATCGTAGCCTTTTCGCATATAATCTGAAAGGAAGCCTCGAAAGGCACCGTCCTGGCGGCCGTCCACGCACCCTCGGCAGCGACCAGTGTCCCGTCGCCATAATGATAGAACGAGATGACATGATCCACGCCGCCCCTGCTCACAACACCGGTCAATCCCACTGATGTGACCGCCTTGGGGCGACCGAAAAAATAACGTATCACATCGGTGTCATGAAGATGCATGTCAAGCAAGGCGCCGCCGGAGCGCCTGCCATCCATGAACCAGTCATCCCACGCATTCCCCGCTATATTCGGGGATATGCGCCGGAAAGTCGCGGATATGAGTTTTCCATAACGTCCCGCCTTGAATTGCTCGTAGACATAACGATACTCCGGCCATGCCCGGACACACATGCCGAAGTTCAGGAAAGTGCCGGCTTTCTTATACGCTGCCGCAAT
Source organism: uncultured Victivallaceae bacterium (assembly GCA_964402715.1). Taxonomy (GTDB): domain Bacteria; phylum Verrucomicrobiota; class Lentisphaeria; order Victivallales; family Victivallaceae; genus CALXOD01. The sequence continues at coordinate 7,248 of CAYODJ010000014.1, read as the reverse complement.
CGCCGCGGCCTGCTCCAAATCGCGAGCAAACGGTTTTTCCGCGAAAACGTGCTTCCCCGCTTCGAGCGCGGCAACAATATAAGGCGCATGATCCGGGGTCGGACAGCATATGTCGACGATGTCCACGTCCGCATCATTTATCAGGGAAAATGCCGATTCATATGTCCTGACGCCACTAAAATCCAGCGGCTTGGAATTGTCGTCGTTACCGATATTACCGATGACCTTGGAAATATCTCCTCTCCGCTTGTCGGCATCCACATCCGCTATTGCGACGACCTTGGCATTCTCCAGTTTTTCGTAAATTCTGAAATGCGTACTCCCCATGAAACCTAAGCCGACAAGCCCGATTTTCACCTGATTCATGATAATCCTCCCGGATTCAATATGTTTTGGAAACGCATGTTCACGGCAAACAAGCGGCAACCGTTCCCCCGCCGGCACGCATGAACAAAAAGACGATCAGATCCGTAAAGAACGGAAAAACCGCAAACGGGCTCCATCCGTAATTCAAGTTTCCAGTCCGTTGCCTTGAAATTCAACGCATTCCGCAAGTACCAAAACGGCAACGACGGCCTGTGTTATCGCACACCGCACACGACCCAGGATATTCCCAAGTCACCCACCGATCATCCGCGGAGCTCTTTTGCATAAGGCATGTTCCGCTCGGTCAATTCCATGCGGTCGCATGCGACTGTCAGAGTCTCCGCTGCTTGCTCCGCGCCAGAACACGCAGTCTCAGCGCATTCAATCTGATAAAACCTTCGGCATCCTTGTGATTATATGCATCCGCACCCTCAAAACTGGCGATAGCGCTGTCGTACAGGCTGTACTCTGAGCGGCGTCCGGTCACATGGCAGGCGCCCTTATAGAGCTTAATCCTGACGTCTCCGGTCACATATTTCTGGCTTTCCAGAATCGCCGCCTGAAGCATTTCACGCTCCGGGGCATACCAGAATCCATTGTAGATCATGTTCGCATATTGGGGTATGAAACTGTCGCGCAGATGCATCGCCTCCCGATCCATTGTAATTGTTTCAAGCGCCCTGTGCGCATGGTGCAGAATGGTACCGCCGGGAGTTTCGTACACGCCTCTCGATTTCATGCCCACGAAACGATTTTCGACAATATCCACACGCCCTACGGCATGCTTCTTGCCTATGCTGTTAAGTTTACGCATCAGATTCGCCGGCGAGAGCTTCTCTTCGTTGACCTTGACCGGAACTCCGCGCTCGAAAGAAATAACCACGTCTTCAGGCGTGTCGGCGGCCTGAGACAGCGGACGGGTCATCACGGCAATATCCTCCGGAAACGAGTGCCACGGATCCTCGAGAATACCGCCCTCAAAACTTATGTGGAGCAGATTGCGGTCCATGCTGTAAGGTTTTTCCGCCGTCGAACTGACGGGTATGCCGTTCTCCTGCGCGTACTTAATCAGATCCATGCGTCCGGTGAACTCCCATTCGCGCCATGGCGCAATGATTTTGATCCCAGGCTCCATGGCATACGCCGTCAGCTCAAATCTCACCTGATCATTCCCTTTTCCGGTGGCGCCGTGACAAATCGCATCGGCGCCTTCCGCACGGGCAATCTCGATAAGGCGTTTTGCAATCAGCGGCCGGGCGATTGACGTTCCCAGCAAATATTCCCCTTCATAAATCGCGTTGGCCTGCATCATCGGGAAGATGAAATCGCGCGCAAACTCCTCCGTGAGATCCTCGACGTAACACTTGCTGGCTCCAGTGCGTACCGCCTTGGCCTCCACTCCTGAGAGCTCCTCCTCCTGCCCCACGTCGGCGCAAAAGCATATCACCTCAGCGTGGTAGTGTGTCTTGACCCATTTCACAATGACCGACGTATCGAGACCGCCGGAATAGGCAACAACAACTTTCATGATGTCCAAACCCCTTTCGCTAAGTTAGCATTTCTGTGCAACAGACTGACCGGCTCCATTTGACGTGAGATAATTCGTCGTGCTTGGGAAAGCGAAGTTCAAACCATCCGCATTGAAACGCTCCAAAATCTTGAAGTTAATCTCATGCCGCGCTTCCTGCATGGCGAAAAAGTCGCAAGTCTGAAACCATACGGTCACGCTAATGTTAAGCGACCAATCACGCAACTCCGAAAAATAAATGCGCGGCGGCGTGGTCTTCAAGTCAAACAGCGGGTTGCTGTCCAGAATCTCATGAAGAATTTCGACGGCCCTGCGCATTTGCTGCGGCGTTGTCTCATAGACCAGTCCGATATCGAAAGCATATTTGAAACTCGGTCGCTGCGTGCAGTTGCGAAGTGTGCTGTCGGCCATCTGCCGATTAGGCACATACCAGACGGTTCCGTCCAGGGACCGCAGCCGTGTACTGCGCAGCCCGACGGCCTCTACCACGCCGGTCGTTCCGCTCATCTCGATCATGTCGCCGACTTTAAACGGCTTGTCAAGAATCAAAGTCGCCGCGCCAAAAATATTGGCCAATGTATTCTGAGCCGCAAAGGCGACCGCCAGCCCCGCCACGCCGGCTCCGGCGAGCAGTGCGCTCACGTTCAGGTGAAAAATATTCTGCGCGATAAAGATGATTGCGATGATGTAAATCGCCGCCTTCAACGCACGACGCACCAAATCAATCAGAAGCTCGTTCATGGAATTGGCGGTCTTCAGCGCGATCCCCTTAAAATAGGCGTCGAGAAAATTGATGACCCGCAGGATACACCAGAAGACCACCAGAGAGATGACAGCGTAATAGACGCGAGGGAGAAATCTGTTAAATGACGGAGGCAAAGCAACAATCTGAACACTAATCATGAATCCGGTGGCGCCGAGCAGAATCATTATCGGCAGCTGCAGCCTGGCCGTAAGATGCCGATCCAGATGTCCGTCGGTTGCGTTTGTTAATTTTCTGACGATGCGGCGCAGCACCCAGCTGATCACGACCATCACCGCCGCCGTTATGAGAAGTCCGACCGCCATGAGCAGCAAATTGAGGCGCTGTGCGGAAACCCATCCGCAGACCTCGGATATCCCCTGCACTATCGGATCAAAAAAAGAGGACGCATGGACGATTCCGTCCTCCGCTACGGATGAATTGGATGCTAAAGGCATACCTGCACTGTCTCCAACATTTATTTCCTTGTTTTGAAAAGAGCGTCGAACCGGAATATATTGCTGCGGATACAATATCACAACAATCAGAACGTGGCAAGCCTGAAAAATTCCGGCGAACGCGCGGATGTCAAAGATTCTCATGCAAGAGTGTTTCTACCAACTTCTGGTGCAATGCTTGGAAAACGAAGCTGTCCGACGACGTTCGGTAGACTTGGATCCTGAAGTGCTGCAGGACTTTTTGGATACGCCACCCGCCGTTCCGTCGGGCGAAGTTAAAGGCGCTTCAACGGTGAGTGACGCACCGGACATGCCGTCATGCACGGAAAGTGTAAGCGGCGGCAGGATTCAGACAGCGGACGCGGACGTTTCAGATAGCATGCTGCGTGTTGCGGAAGAGGTCGCCAGGTGCCGCCGCTGCCGTCTGTGCGAAACCAGGCAGTCGACAGTCTTCGGAGAGGGAAATCCGGAGGCATCTCTCATGTTCATAGGAGAAGCGCCAGGAGCGGATGAAGATCGCGCCGGGCGCCCGTTTGTCGGCCGCGCAGGAAAATTGCTTGATAAAATGATATCGGCAATGACTCTCTCCAGGGATGAGGTGTACATCGCCAACGTCGTCAAATGCCGCCCTCCTGACAACCGTACACCGACCCCGGATGAAGTGGCCGCCTGCGTCGGATATTTGAAACGTCAAATTGCTCTGTTGCGCCCAAGGGTCATCGTTTGCCTCGGAGGAGTGGCGTTGTCATTCATGGGCGTCCAGAAGACGGGGATAAGCCGGATGCGGGGGAATTGGCTCGATTTCAACGGCATTCCTGTGATGCCGACATTCCATCCGGCGTATCTCCTGCGTCAAGAGTCGGCCAAGCGGGCCGCATGGAGTGATCTGCAGCAGGTGATGCGTCTTCTCGGCCGTCGGCGTCAACAGTGAAACTCTCTCGTTTCTGTCTTCCCAGGCACTAACCTCGACAGAAAGCGCGTCGCCTGCCGCACGCCAGCCGGCGGGGGAAGTTCCTGCGGTTCAATTCCGAAAATTTCCCAAACAGAATCATGCAATCCGTAGCCGGTGCAAAAGCTGTATCTCCGCAATAGTCTTTCACTGAAAGTACAGCCATACCATGAAACGGAGCACGTAACCTTATGCGGTGTCCAGCGACGCTGCTGGACAGCATCCTCAATGACATAAAAACGGGAAATGGTGTTCCCTAAAGATCGACATCAACGGCCCTTACAGCTATCCCACAGGACAGTGAAATTTGAAAAAATGGGTATTGTCCCAAATTTTGTGAAAGTAAGTTTTCTTCACAACCGTCCCATGGGATGAGCACATCAACATCTAAATAGCGGAAGCTTCCTGCGATGCTGCGGGACAGCATCCGACCCTGTCCGTATGAGCACAGCTTCGGAACAGGCATTCCTGCCGGGATTTGCCCCGGAATAAACAGACTCAATGAAAGAAAAAATCGGAAAGGGTGTTCTGAAAAAATCAGAGAAGTAAGTTCAATGTAGTTGTGAAAATGGCTATTTTTCAATCCTGTGGGATGACAGTGAACGGCCCTTTAAAGAAACTACGTGACGATATGAAACACGATTTCATATCTCCGTAATGGAACACAATCTAAGCTCAAACGCGAGGAAGTGAGCACTGCCGCAGAATTCGATTGATGATTCAAACGGATGTCTCTTCCTTAAATCACATCGAAAATCATCTCCGGATGCAACTGCGAAAAACGTCCAGCAGAAGGTGGAGCGGGTGACCGGAGTCGAACCGGCGTCGCCAGCTTGGGAAGCTGGAGCATGACCGTTTTGCTACACCCGCGATCGCTGCCTGGAATATATACGGACTACGGGTCATTGTCAAGGAAACAATTTTTCTCTCGAGCGAAACTTGACAAAAAAAATGAATCGCTTATCTTTTTCCGGGTGCATTCTGTAAACTTCGGTGGATTATGAGCAAAACGTTTCTCTCCAGTGTGGCTATGTTGCTTCTGTGCGTTGCCGGCTGTTCAACTGCTAAGCTCGCCTCGGAGGACATCGATGTTCTGAGAATCTACGGCCCGGAGATTGCCGTCCTTCATTCATCGTTGCCTCCGAACTCCAGAGAGAAATACAATGCCGCAAAGACGCTTGTGGACAACATTGATTTCTCCTACACTCGGAACGTGCAGACTCTCGACGCAATCTTCAGTTCAAGGGACGCCAGGGTAGATGCACAAAATGCCGCCGATCAGATGCTCATGTTCTACTATCAATATGATGCACATTCGATCAGATTTTGCTTCTACCGATACGGCGATATCATCACCAAAGTCGAGATAATAGAAAAATGACATGCCAGCTCCCCTCTCCTGAATATTCGCATTTCATGGATGAGGCGATGCGTGAGGCGCGGCTTGCCGCCGAATCAGGCGAAATTCCAATAGGTGCCGTCGCGGTTCGCGGTACAGTGATAATCGCACGCGCTCACAACAGGATCGAACAGATGCATGACGCCACCTGTCATGCGGAGATGGAGCTGATACGCCGCTGTTCTGAAATACTCGGAGACTGGCGCATGGATGATATTGACATCTATGTCACCAAAGAGCCGTGCGCAATGTGCGCGGGGGCAATGGTGAATGCACGAGTGCGCAGCGTAGTGTACGGCGTGTCCGATCCGCGTTCGGGCGCATGCGGATCAGCATTGAACCTCTTGGATTATCCCGGCATGCTTTGGCGTGTGCGAGCCCATGGCGGAATCAGATCGGACGAGGCTCAGTCTCTTCTCAGGAGTTTCTTTAACATGATTCGCCTTAAAAAGAGACAGCCATAGCCCGAGCGGACGTAAGATTCACGGCACGCAAATGTTGTCGTGTGTAAGCCGGCCGTCTTCCGGACACCCGCATGCTCCCATCGCTTCTCGCTTCGTATAGCCGCACTGCCATGACTACAGAAGATGCGTCCGGTATCTGCGGCGTGACGCGTGAGCCAATCTGTTGCGTTCACGGCATTGTGAACCATCGCCCTTGATATCGTCAGTGTCTCGGACACAATTTCCGTCATCTGGACCGCAGCACTGCATCCACGGACGGTCACATTTACCAATGCCGTGCCGGTTGATGCTGGTCGCTGCAATCCACGTTGTCACAAATCCGTGTTCACTTGACATAAGGCAAACAGATGCTAATTTACCGTCCGACTTCCTTTGGTGAAACCATGTGTTGAACCACCGGATAGCGTGTGCCGTTGCAACTCTCTAGTATTCAGCGGTTTATTTACAGTTCACCATCGGGTGGATGCCGCTTCCGCAGTGGATCCTCAATCGGTGTTGCGCTGTTCTTCGGCATGGCGGCGCCTTTATTCCATGTTTCAGGAGTCGATTATAGAATCAGTTTGCTGCAGGCGGCGGACGATTGAACATTGCAGACGGAGTATTGATGAGGAAGTGCGGTATGTTCTTGCAGGATCGGCATATGTGGCATCCAAGATATCCGGAGATGAAACCACGCTATGAAACAGGCCATTAAAAGAATTCTTCTCGAAATCGGTGAAGATCCGGAACGCGAAGGATTGCGTGAAACCCCCGTGCGCGTGCAAAAAACATGGCGGTTTCTCACACAGGGGTATCATCAAAAACTAGCGGATGTTGTTCATGGCGCACTTTTTTCCACCGATTCGGACGATATGGTCATAGTTCGGGATATTGAATTCTTCAGTCTGTGCGAACACCATCTGCTGCCATTTTTCGGTAAATGCCACGTGGGATATATACCCAACAAAAAAATTCTCGGGGTTAGCAAAGTTGCCAGAATTGTCGACATGTTTGCGAGACGTCTCCAAATACAGGAACGTCTCACACGCCAGATTTCCACGGCAATAATGGAGATTACTTCCGCAGTCGGAGTCGGAGTTGTGGTCGAGGCTCAGCACCTTTGCATGCAAATGCGCGGCGTTGAGAAACAACACTCAATAATGACTACATCCGCCATGACAGGCTCCTTTCGCAGTTCGTTGGCCACACGTAATGAGTTTACTCGTCTTATCAGATAGGCGGTGTCGTATGTACCATTCCGCATTCGCAGCGGTGCCTCGGCCATTGACGGCCGGGCCGTCCGCATGAGGACACGGCGCGGAGGAATCTTCCCCGCTTTCTCAGCGAGTCCGCTCCCGCCAGC
>CAYODJ010000013.1:0-62992 GCA_964402715.1 uncultured Victivallaceae bacterium | reverse complement strand
TTGAGCGTTTTTTGCGTTTTGTCTTACAAAGTGGCGTTTACTTTTTCAATTCACTCGGTCGGCATACTTTGCCGGCGGTGCCGACATTGCGAGACACTTTGATCAACCGCCTCACGGATGCGGTTATCTTCAGCTGGCCGGTCGACGGGAACTGCATTTTTCCGGCGGGTTCGTTCGCGGAGTAAAGGCGCTCTCAAGGTCGCTACGCATATCATGGCATTCCGTGCGCCAGAACGATTGTTCAACGCGATGGATTCTGGGCGAAACCGGCTTGGACCTCGGAAAATTGAACGCATGAGACGACGGCGCTTTGCGGCCGGTGGTTGCGCATTATCCCAGTCTGATACGAATCATATTCCAGCTCGCGGCCGGAAGAACAGTTGTCAAGATATTGTCTACAAGCTTGCCCGCATGCATCGGCACGGGATGAATCTTCTCCTCGTCTGCGGAATTGGTGGCTTTGAGATCTGGATGGTTGAGAGACAGGTGCTCGATGACGGAGGTTGATTCGAAATCCTCGAAACGGCACTCGAGCTCCATTGTGTCCGTGAGATGGCGGTTGGCCGCGAAGAGAACAATTTCGCCTGCCACGGCGTTGTGGACGCAGGCGGTGTACAGATACGGAACGGACTTGCATGCGACGGAAGGCGAATCACTGCCGGCGCGGTACTCCGCATCGTAGCAAGGAGAATCTACGACCGTGCGCATCGCTGTTCCTCGACCGTGTCTGGAAGTCAGCGCGAAGGGGTGAAAGGTCGTCTGGCGCCATGCTTTCCCGTCTTTCAAGGTCATAATCGGGGCGATGACGTTGACGCTTTGAGCGAGGCAGGCAATCTTGACTCGATCGGCGTGGTTGATGAGCGTCATCAGAAGCATGCCGACGAGAAGCGCATCCTCCATGGTATAAATGTCTTCAAGCAACGGCCGTGCCACGCTCCACTCCGGTGACCGGCCCGCACATCCGTCCGAGTGAAACCAGACATTCCATTCCTCGAACGAAAGCATGATGCGCTTCTGAGTTTTTTTGCGCGCACGGACGAAGTCGCAGCATGCGGTGATCCGGTCTATGAAGTCGGACATCGCTTCCGCCTGGGCGAGATAGCCGGATGTGGTGTCGCAGCGGTTTCCGAAATACTGATGCAGCGCGAGGTAGTCGACAAAATCGTAGGTGTAGTCAAGAACCGTATTCTCCCACTCGCCCAGCGTCGGCATGTCAGGCATGGACGATCCGCAGACGGCCAGCTCGATGGACGGATCGGTCCATTTCATCATCTTGGCTGCTTCGAGTGCGATGCGTCCGTAGTCGTCGGCGTTGCGGTGGTTGATCTGCCAAGGTCCGTCCATCTCGTTGCCGAGGCACCAGATTTTGACGTCGTGCGGCGATTCAGCTCCGTTTTTTCGGCGCAATGCGGCAAGGGAGCTGTCTCCGGAAAAGTTGCAGTACTCAACGAGCTGCTGCGCCTCGGCTGCGCCGCGTGTGCCGAGATTTACCGCCATCATCGGGGCGGTATTGGCCTTGCGGCACCACTTGATGAACTCATCGACGCCGAAAAGATTCGGCTCAAGCGCTTTCCACGCGAGGTCGAGTCTCGCCGGACGCCGTTCGCGCGGACCGATCCCGTCCTCCCATCTGTACCCAGAGACGAAGTTGCCGCCGGGATAACGGGTAAGCGGCATATTCAGTTCGCGGACCAGCGCGATGACATCTTCGCGAAAACCGTCCTCATCGGCCGAGGGATGTCCGGGCTGGTACAGTCCTTCGTAGACGGCGCGTCCAATATGTTCCACGAAGCCGCTGTAAATGCGGCCGTCGACGTCGCCGATCGGATAATTGCGATTCACGATGACACGGCTCTTCATGGCCGAATCCTCCTGCGGTTGAAACTGTCACGGTCAGCGAATCCGGCCTTGCGGTATGAACTGAATTTTTTCAGACACAGACCGCAACAAAAGCCGCGCACGCTGACGACTTCACGGCACAGAAAACTCGATGCGCCGCAATGTTATGGGTCCAGTTTGTCGACAGGGATGCGGCGCGTATGGAGAAGGCGCTGAGCGATGCCGCCGGAGATTCCTCATCCGTTGAGCCGCACGAATTCCTTCATGAAATCGATCAGCGCATCTATTCCTTCCATGGGCATCGCATTGTAAATGCTCGCACGGCAACCGCCGACAAGACGATGTCCTTTGAGATCCGTAAGTCCGTTGAGAGCGGCTTCTTTCACGAATTTGGCATCCAGTTCGTCATTCGGCGTCCGGAACACCACGTTCATGTGGGAGCGATCCTTCTTTTTCACCGGAGTGCGGAAGAAACCGGTGCTGTCCAGGTATCCGTAGAGTTTCGCAGCTTTGGCATCATTGATTTTTTCAATTTCAGCAATGCCGCCCATCGCCTTGAAATGATCCGTCACCAGAGCCAGCATATAGACGGCAAAAGTCGGCGGGGTGTTGAACATGGACGCGTTCTCGCTGTAGGTCGAATATTTCAACATGGTCGGGACATGATCCGAAGTTCTGGAGAGCAGGTCACGGCGGACAATCACGACCGCGACGCCGCTCGGTCCGAGATTCTTCTGTGCGCCGGCGTAAATCAGTCCGAAGTTGTTGACGTCGAAGACGCGCGACATTATGTCGCTGGACATGTCGGCAATCAACGGCACCCCTTGCGGAGCCGTCGGCAGAATCCGATACTGAGAACCGGCAACGGTGTTGTTGCTGGTTATATGCATGTAGGCCGCTCCCGGCGTCAGCTTCCATTCCGAAGAATCAGGAATGTGATCGTAGTTGGAATCCCTGCTTGACGCCGCAATGTTGACGTTGCCGAACGCCCTGGCTTCCTTGGCGGCTTTTGACGACCACACGCCGGTGTCAATGTAATCGGCGCTGTTTCCGTTCAGGAGGTTCATCGGAACCATGGCGAACTGCATGCTCGCGCCTCCCTGCACGAAACAGACCGCGTATTCATCGGAAATATTCAGAAGCTCCCGCACGTTCCGTTCGGCCCGCTCCATGACGGGCGCGAAGAACTTGCCGCGGTGACTGAGTTCCAGAATGCCGCTCCCCGAATTCTGATAGTTGCAGAATTCCGCCCGCGCTTTTTCCATGACTTCCTTGGGCATCCTGGCCGGTCCTGCACTGAAATTATAAATGGTCATGACATGTTTCCCCGCTCATAAGACAGCATTGCAAAATCTCCAATCCGGGTAATCTATATTTGCGGGCGGAATAATTCAAGCTGATCCAGATATAAAAATATCGGAAAGTTGCCATGTCTGTTGCTCCATGCGCGGCAAAGCAATCCTTTCAATTGGATATCGCGACGGTCCGCGCCTTGTTTCGCATGCGCCTTGTCGGTTCATGCACATCTGAAAAAAATCAGAGGTTCATATTGTTTTCAACGGCTTTTTCAAAAAAAAATGACCTTGCCGCATCCGTAATCTCTGCTATAAAACAGCTGTAGAAGCGCAGTGCGGCCATCTTTTAATTTGCGGGTGCGAAGCAAACAGTGGAAAGGAAAGGGAAAGAGAAGATGAAGAGGAGGACAAGTTTCACACTGATTGAACTGCTGGTGGTGATCGCCATCATCGCGATTCTCGCCGGCATGCTGCTGCCGGCTCTCTCCAAGGCGCGGGCCGCTGCGATGAAAGCGAGCTGCATGAACAACCTAAAGCAGCTGAACCTCGGCCTCTTCCAGTATGTGGATGCCAATGACCAGTGGCTGCTCCTTTGTTACGGAATCGACCCCGTTTACGGCAACTTCAACAATTCCTACTGGAAATTCCAGCTTGCCGAATATGCTGGGGTGAAAATGCTGCCAGGCAAGACGCCGTCGGAACAGAGCGGACTCTGCGAGGGAGTCTTCGCGTGTCCGAGCTGGTCGCTGGGCAATATGAAGAACGGCGGAGCGGCCATTGCCAATAACAAGTACGAGCAGGGAGGATACGGCTGGAACTGGATGATCGGCTTCAAGTTGAACGAGTATCCCCCGACCAGGATCACCACGCTGAGCATCCCTGCGGAGACCGTGCTGCTGGGTGACACTTCGGAACAAGGTGAGCATCTTACTTCCTCCGCCGTGTATAAAGGCGAAGACGTCGGAAACCGTCACAGCGACGCCATCAACGTGGCGTGGGGAGACGGACATGTCAGCAACGTCAACCGGAATGTGCTGATCGCCGGCAAGGATCCGATTGAGAGTTCTTTCTCCAATGACTGGTACTATTACGTCGCGGTGAAGTGAGCCGGACACAGCCGCAGGGATGATCCCTCGTCGGTGAACAGATCGGACGTAACCGGGCGGTCCCGGAGGAATTTTCGGCCCGATAAATTCCCCGGGATTTTTTCTTTCACAGATTCGCGGTTCGGAGTTTTGTAGCGATTTGAGCGTAACTGTCCTCAGACCGCCGGATTTTTTATCGCAAGGAACCCTGTGGAGTATGTGGGGGAATCCGACGGGTTGCTCTGCGGGAAAATCGCCTGCTGTAAGCACTTGTGGTTTGTTACGGAAAACACAGGGTGCGGATCTCACCGTCGATCGCCGTGAGGGAGAGGAGCGCATGGAAACGGTGATGCGGAGCCGCACTAGCACCGGTGGTGAGGACGGATAGCGTCGAAGTCACCATCAGTGTCGGTGCTACCAGGTGCTCGTCATAATTCCATGACTCTCATCGGCATTGCAATCAAAATCTGCAATTGCCCGCCCCAATCGCACCGCTGCGGCGTGCAACGCTCCTCGTGTTGTCTGCGTTCTGCTTTCGAAAGCCGAGGAGGGTGCTGATCTATTCCGCGCGCAGGACGGTGATGGGATTCTGCTGCGCCGCCTGCCAAGCGGGGTAGGTGCCGAAGATTACGCCGACCAGACATGAAATCAGCATCGCCGCCGCAATGCTCCAGAGAGAATAGACAGTCGGCATCCCGGCGTAATAGGTGATGATTTTGGAGATGCCTATCCCCAGAAGAACGCCCAGCAAACCTCCGAGCGCGGTCAGCGTCACGGTTTCGATGAGAAACTGGAGCAGTATATCCGTTTTCTGAGCGCCGAGAGCCCTGCGCGTGCCGATCTCCTTGCGCCGTTCGAACACACTGGCAAGCATGATGTTCATGATGCCGATGCCTCCGACAATCAGCGAAATGCCCGCTATGGAGCTCATGACTATGGTGAAGATGTTTTGCGTGGCTTCGCGCTGCTTGAGCAGATCCAGCGGGACAATCATCTCCCAGTCCTTGACTTTCGAGTGCGATTTCTCCAGGTAATTCACCAGACGTCGGGAGGTGTTGTCGATGTATTCGAGATCCCTTATCTTCAGCAGAAACAGGTCGTAATCCACCAGCGTCACCCGAATGCCGGAGCCGTCGTCGGTGTAGGCGTAGTTGCCGTACAGTATTTCCGATGTGGCGAAAGGAATGAGGATCATGTCGTTGGGACTGCCGACTTCAGGGTATGTTGTGCCGATGTCGTTGTGCAGAACACCGATGACCCTGAACACCTGTCCTTCCACGCGGATGGATGAACCTACGACATTTTTAGTTCCGATGGGAAAGAGTTTTTGCTTTACGCCGCTGCCCACCACGCAAATGTTCTGAGGCGCTCGAAAATCCATGGCGGAAAACCAGCGGCCGGCCGTAATGGTGCTGGAGGAATCTTCCAGAAAATCCAGATCGACGCCGACCAGTTTCAGATCCAGACGTTCCAGTCCTCTGAGGATCTTCTTTCTGGCGTCCCGCACCCTGGTTATGCGCTCGATGTTGTCGAGCTCCAGAATTTTTCGTCGGTCGACCGCGCTTAATCCGTAGGAGTCAATCCTGCTGGTGCGTCCGGAGCTCACCCCGGCGCCTGCGGACGGCGGTTTTTTTGAGTAGACGATGATCTTGTCGATGCCCATGGTCTCGATCTGCACCAGCGCCTTGCGTTTGGCTCCTTCGGAGATGGCCAGCATGGCAATGACGCTGCCGACGCCGAAAATGACTCCGAGGGATGTGAGCAGTGAACGCACCTTGTGCAAACGCAGACTCTGCAGGGACAGCTGGACAATGTCACTGAACAGCATCATGATGCGGAGGCCCTTTGAGGAAATTCCTGCACCACCTGACCGTCGCGCAGACGGATCACCAGGTCGTAATGCGGTTCGAAGAGCGGGTTGTGCGTCACCATGACGATTGTGACGTTCTGCTCGCGGTTGAGGCGGTGGAAAAGATTCATGATCTCGTTGCCGGTCTTTTCATCCAGATTTCCGGTCGGCTCGTCGGCCAGCAGGAAAGTGGGGTGATTGACGAGCGATCTGGCGACGGCGACCCGCTGGCACTCTCCGCCGGACAACTGGTTCGGGCGATGTCCCAGCCGGTGTCCCAGGCCGACCTGTTTGGCAAGTTCCAGGGCGCGCGCTCTCCGCACGCGTCGAGACACGCGATTGAAAATCATCGGCACTTCGATGTTCTGTTCAATGGTCAGATAGGGGAACAGATTGAAACTCTGAAAGATAAAACCGATTTTCCGGTTGCGGATCGTGGCCTGCCGCTGGTCGCTCAGTGTTCCGACGTTGATGTCTTCCAGCAGATAGGTTCCGGAGGTGGGGACATCGAGCATGCCCAGAATGTTCAGCATGGTGGACTTGCCGGAGCCTGAAGTGCCGACGATGCCGACAAACTGGCCGCGGCGGATTTCAAAGGAGATCCCCTTGAGCACGTTGACCGCCAGATCACCGGAGTTGTAGGTTTTCCGGATGTCTTTCAGACGCAGCACAACCTCTCCGCCGCTGTATGGAGTTATCTCGAACGTAACTGTGCTGTTCATGGCGGACCGGTCTCTTCAGGATTCGTCCTCTTGCTTCTTCTGATATGGCCGGTAGAGATAGACGGTGTCGTTCTCCCTGAGTCCGTCAAGGATCTGGACATAATTGCTGTTGGCTTCGCCGATGACCACCGGCACCTCCTTGGGCTCTCCCCCCTTCTGACAGTAGACATAGAACGACGAGTCGTTTTCAAACACAGCCTCGACCGGAACAAACAGCACGTCGCGGAGCACCTTGGAGATCACTTCGACCTCAACGCTCATGCCGTTCACAAGCTGCGGGTTCTGCGCATCCAGCGTGACGCGTGAATTGTAGACCTTGGGGGAGGCGCTGTCCCAGCTGATCTGGTTCACCGGCAGTGTGGCGATATGGCTGATGGTGCCGCTGATCTTGAGTGTCGGCAGCGAGTCCGGCGTTATCACGACGCGATTGCCGGTATGGATCCGCGAGCGGTACTGTTCCGGCAGGTCGAAATCCACCATCAGATTGCTCATCGCCGGGATGGTCAGTATGATCTGCCCTTTCCAGATGTCCATCCCCGGTTTGACATCCGGATTGCCCCACCGGCGATCGGGGTCGGCGTAGATGACGATGCCGTCGGCGGGGGCGATCAGCTTCATCATCGGCAGGTACGACTCGTATTTTTCCAGCTGGTTGACAAGTTTGCGCAGATTGATGCGCAGGTTCTCCACCTGCTTCTTCTTCTGAACCAGCTTGGAGGCGGTGGAGATGCGAACCTGTTCCCTGTTCAGTTTCGCCTGTTCCAGTTCGTTGTGGAGGCGAAGCAGGTTGGTCGGATTGTCATACCGCTGAAACGCCTTGCGGACGGTCTTGGCGGACGACAGCGCGTTTTCCGCAGTGTCTATCTTGTTCTGCAGGTCGAGCAGCTCCTGCTGATTCTGCTGTTCCTGATCCTCGTCGTTGACGCTCTCCTCTTTTATCGCTTTCTGCCTGTCGTTGTATGTCTGCTGGGCGTTCAGCAGATTGGTCTCCGCCGTGGCGATTTCCATCGCGAGATTCTTGCGGTTGTTCGATCGTTCGAGGCGCAGGTATTTGCGGAGCGCGGCCTCGGCCTGGTTCAAACGGTCTTCCGCCACTTTGAGATCCAGCTCGTTGGTGCTTTCCTGCACCTTGGCATCCTCGATGGCGATGGCGAGCTCCTTTTCCCGATCGGAGAACGAGATGCGCAGATCGTCGATTTTTTCTTTCAGCTCGTCGGTTTCGAAAACGGCCAGCACATCGCCTTTTCTCACTCTGGCGTTCTCATCCACCACCGAGAGCAGCTTGGTGGGGTAGTTGGCCTGAAGTGACAGCTTGTGCTTTTCGCTGGCGCTGACGTTGCCGCTCAGACGGAGACCGATGTTCAGATTGTCGCGCTTGACCTTGAACGTGCGGTCGATGGCGGTTTCTGGACGGCGGACTTCAAAAAGTTTGTCCGCGCGCCGTTGCGCAAGGTAAACCACTCCACGGCAATAAACCGCCGCCGCCAGCAACACCGGCGCCGCAGTCAGGATGCAGATTTTCACCCAGCGAGTGCGCACTTCGTCAAAGCTCCCCCTCTTGAATCACCGTTTGGGATTGCCGGCGGGGACATCTCCCGTGGTGGATTTGTTCTTCTGCAGCGGATCCCGCTCTATGAATTCATGCTTGACCTGCTGCATGGTGTTTTCCGTCTGAGGCAGCGTCGGAGATTTGCGGATGATCTCGCCGATGGCGTTGCTGCTTCTGGCGATCTCGTCCGGGTCGAACAGGATGCCGTCCACCAGATCGTCGGCGGTGAGGATGTGCACGCGCAGAAAGAAAAGAAGCTGAATCAGTTCCTTCTCCCTGTATTTCGAAGTGAAGATCTCTCCGAAGTAAGGGATGTCGCTCAGAAACGGGATGCGCTCCTGACTCACCGACTCCCTGTTGTTGTACAGGCCTCCCATGACGATGGTCTGGCCGTCCTCCAGCTTGACGTTGGTTTCGATGCTGCGGATGGATATGACCGGCACCTGGTAGGAACTGGTGCCCTGGGAAATCGTCTGATAGCTCTGAATGTTGGACACCTCCGGCGAAACCAGCAGCGTGACGTTGTCCGCGTTGATCATCTTGGGCGTCACCTCCAAGGTGACTCCGACGCGTTTGAACGTGGTGCTGGTCTGGATGCTGCCGTTGGTGTTGGTCTGAGACTGAATCGGCACGTCCTGGCCGTTGGAGATTGTGGACTTTTCATTGCGGGCCACGACTATGGTCGGCGAGGACAGCACCTTGGCGTCCTGCGCGTTCAGCAGCCATTGGAAGGCGGCGTGGACGCTCTTGTTGCCGGATGTGAAGATCCAGTCCACGCCTCCTCCGTCCCCCGTGGCGGCAGGAGCCAGCGAGGACGTGCTCATTCCCGCGCTGTTGTTGAACACCCCCGGGGCCGCATTCCCCTGTTCGTCGGTGACGGTAATCTTCTTCGCCTGATTGAAGGTCAGGGACATGTTGCGTTCCATGCCGTCGGATATCATGATTTCCACGACTTTCGCCTCGATCAGCACCTGCGGGGACGACGCGTCTATGGCCGGCAGCGCCTCAGACAGGGCGGCTATGTTTTCCCGCTTGTCATTGATCACGAGCATGTTCTGCTCTTCCGTCGCTTCGACGTAGCCATCGTTGGTGATGAGCGATTCGACGCTTGTGGACAGCTTGCTGGCCGTGTTGTAACGGCAGCGGTAGATCAGGGTGGAGCGGCCGTTGGCGCCGGGCAACACTTTCAGATACGGCTGCTCCTTGGCGGGCCGGCTCCGGCGCGTCTTCTGCTGCGGCGCGAACAGTCTCCGGAGTTGTTCCGCGACACGGATCACGTTTTCTCTGCCGGTTTGGATGTCCTCCGGGGTGCGGACGACGATTTCGCCCGGGGTGAGCGCGGACGGCGGACTGCCGGCCTGATCGGCGGCGGCGGGGAAGGAGCAGCACAGCGCCAATGAGCAGACGCCGAACAGATGGAAGCACGATGACCGAAACATGGGAATGAACAACCCTTTTGTGATTGTGTTGCCGGTTGCCGGGACCAACGTCGCATACGATACATCAATCTCGCGCAAAAACAAATCTCGTGTTTTCTTCTTTTTCGGAAAAAAAAGTTCCGCATGACACCTCGTGCATGCGGGAAATTCCGTCGGCCGAACAGTATATTACCGCAGGCTTTGGCCGAATGCGTGATGTCGGGGTTTTTGCGGCTCGAAAGGACTGTCTGTGGCTATGAAAAGCAGGAAAATTCTGATTGCCGGGCTCGGTCTGCTGGGAACTTCCCTTGGCATGGCGTTGCGGGGATCGGGCGTGAGGCGGCTGGGCTGGTCAAGGCGGGACGAGAGCAGACGTGCGGCTCTGGCTGCGGATGCGGTGGACGAGATCGCCGTGTGTCCGGACGAGCTTCTCGGACAGGCGGATCTGACGGTGCTGGCGATGCCGATCCCGGCAATCATGTCGTTTCTGGAGCGGTATGCGTCCTGCTGGTCGCCAGGCGCGGTGGTCACCGACGTCGGGAGCGTGAAGAAGGTCATCATGGACGCCGCAGAGCGGGTTCTGCCGGGCGGCGGCGCACGTTTCGTCGGCAGTCACCCCATGGCCGGCACGGAAAAAACGGGTGGAGAATTCGCCTTTCCCGAGCTGTACAGGAACGCGGATGTCTTCGTGGTGCCGCCGTCCGCCGTCGACGCGGACGCACTGGCGGAGGTGGAGGCGTTCTGGTCCGGCGTCGGCACGCGGGTGGTGCGGATCGGCGCGGAGGAGCACGATGATCTGGTGGCGCATACCAGTCATCTGCCGCATGTTCTCGCGTCGGCGTTGTCGTTGAGCGTGCTCGGGACATCGTCGCCGGAAGCGCGACGGAGAAGATTCTCCGGGTGCGCCACGGGTTTTTTGGACACATCCCGCATTGCGTCAAGCAATCCGGTGATGTGGCGCGAAATAATCGAGCACAACCGTGACGCGGTTTTGGCGGCGATGCGGGATTTCGGCCGGTGCTACGGGCACCTCCTGAAATTGATTGAGGAAGGGGATTTCGACTCATTCGCCCGCAGGTTCGCGGAGGGGAAGCGGCTGCGCGACGAGTGGCTGGCCTACCGCGGTTCCTCCGGATCGAAGAACGGTTGAGCGCATGGAACGGGTGCATTCCACGGATGCACGGCAACACGGAGACGAAGACAGACAATGGCGATCAATGTGGAACACGCCACCGTTTTTCTCGGCGGCAGGGAAATTCTGCATGACATTTCATGGCGGGTCATGCGGGGCGATCGTTGCTTCATTCTGGGGGCGAACGGTGCCGGGAAGACCACCCTGGTCAAAATGCTGATGGGCTACGCATGGCCGTTGTACGGAGCCAAAGTCCAGGTGCTCGGCAAGACGTTCGGTTCCGTCAATCTCATGGAACTGCGGCGTTCCATAGCGTGGGTGAGTCCGTGCATGCAGCAGTGGATGAACGGGGAGATCAGGGGGCTGGAGATGGTTCTGTCCGGAATCGACGGCACATTCGGCCTTTTCCGGCGGGCCGCCGCCGGCGAGGTGAAACGGGCGCGTGACGTCATGGGAAGCCTGCGTTGCGAATCACTGATGGACCGATCACTGGTCACGATGTCCTCGGGAGAGCAGGTGAAGATTCTCATCGCTCGCGCGATGATGACCGCTCCCGAACTGATGATTCTGGATGAACCGAGCGTGTATCTGGATATCGCGGGCAGGGAGTTTCTGCTGGATTTCATTGCCGCCCTGGCCGCAGACCGTCCGGATCTCACGATGATTTTCATCACCCAGCGGATTGAGGACATTCTGCCGGTGTTCGGACGGGGCATGATATTGAAGGCGGGAAGGATTGCGGCTGAGGGCGGACGGGATGATGTGCTGACGGAACCGCATCTGCGCGGAGCCTTCGATCTGGACATCCGTCTGATCCGCACGGAGAAAGGCCGGCTCTGGACAGTGATAGAATAGCGGCGCGGATCGGTGCGGGAAACTGCGCGGCGACGTCCGGATGAACATCCTGCCGAGCAGCGCACCCGATGCCCCGACTTCCAAATTCGGGAGAACGAAAGGAGAAGGAGTGATCAGTTCTGCCGGCGCCGCGCTCCCAGCAGGATCGCGTCGCGCAGCTGAGCCGGGGTCGTCAGCTTCCGCCAGTTGCTCTCGAAATCCGGCGTCGAGATGATCTGCGCGATTGCCGCGAGCGATCTCAGGTGAAAATTGCGCCGATCCCGACTGCCGGCCAGCACGAAAATCGCGTGAACCGGCGGTTCATCCGGATCGAAAACGACGCCGTCCGGGCATTTAACCACGAACAGGGCGAAAAGGTTCGAGCCCGGAACAATCAGGTGAGGAAGCGCGATTCCGGGCGCGACGACGGTGCTGCCCTCCGCCTCCCGTTCCTGCAGCAGACGAACGGTCTCCTCCGTGGTGATGTTCAGTCTGCGCGAGAAATCACGCGCCGACCGCGTTAGGAACTCGTCCAGCGTCATTCTGCCGTCATAAATGGCGGCGTCCGCCTGCTCCACCATATGGTCGAATTCATCCGCGACGATGTTGTCTCTGGTCCGTATCACGTCGCGCAGTTCGCTCTCCAGCCGGTGATCCGTCAGCTGACGGTTGGTGATGCGCTCTATCAGGTGCATCAAAGCGTACTCCCTGCGGACTTGTCTGCCGCAGCAGAAGAAGACGATCATCGCCACGACGATTATGCCGAGGCACATCTCTATCACTTCCCATCCCATGTTCGCGATCAGGGCGGTGAAACCGATGATGCAGCAGATCTGCAGATACGGATATCCGGGGGATCTGAAAGTCGGGCGGTAATTCTGCAGCTGGCTTTCGCGCAGGATGATCACCGCGAGATTAATCAGCACGTAAGAGGCCATTATGACCGCCGACGCCGCCTTCACAAGCATCTCCAGAGGCAGTTGCAGCACCAGCAGCATCAACGTTCCCGTCACTATCACCGCGATGACCGGGGTTTCGTTCTTTCCCGTGGTTCGCGCCAGAAAACGCGGCAGCAGCTGGTCGCGTCCCATCGCCACGGGGTAGCGCGACGCGGCCATGATCCCCGCGTTCACGGTGGTTATGAAAGCCAGCAGCGCGGCGGCGGTCACCAGCCAGTAACCGGCGGATCCGTAGTATTTTTTTGCGGCGTCAGCCAGAGGAGTCAGCGATTTGGAAAAATCATCCGGCGGCATGATGCCCGTGGTGACCAGCAGAATCAGGACATAAAGGGCGGTGACGGTGACGATGGAGCTGAAAATGCCCAGCGGTATGTTGCGTCTGGGGGTTTTGACCTCCTCCGCCACGCTGCTGACTTTCAGCAGTCCGCCAAACGAGACGAAAACCAGGGCCGCGACGGGGATCACCGTGGCGAAGTTCTTGCCTTCCAGAAAGAAAGGGCGGTAGCGGGCGATCTCTACATGCGGGATTCCGAACGCGATGTAGCCGAACATGATGAGCAGCAGAGCGAAGACCATCAGGACCTCCATCACCGCCGCCTCCTTGGTGCCGATCAGGTTCACCGCCAGAAAGAAGATCGTCGAGGCCGACGCTACAAGGACGAGGTTCAGTCCGAACAGGTCGCAGAGCACCGCGCCCATTCCGTAGGCGGCGAAAGCGGTCTTCAGCACCAGCGCCAGCCAGCTGAGAATGCCTGAGATTGTTCCGACTCCGGGACCCAGGCTGCGCTCGATGAAGTAGTAGGTGCCGCCGGCCTTGGGCATGGCGGTGGACAGTTCAATCATCGCCAATGCGCCTATCATTGCGGCGATTCCGGCGAAACCGTACGACAGGAAGACTGCGGGACCGATTTCCTTGAAAGCCACGCCGGGAAGAATGAAAATTCCGGAGCTTATCATGGCTCCGGTGGCAATGCAGAACAGATCCAGCCCGCTGAGCGTCTGGACAAAGTTAAACTTGTGCATCAGTTCGGAGGGTTTCATCGACTGGCTCTTCCGCTGTTAGATGTGCTCCAAGGTGTTGCCGATGTAAATCTGCCGCGGGCGGGCAATCTTGGTGTTGTCGCCAATCATTTCTTTCCAGTTGGCAATCCATCCAGGAAGCCTGGCCAGCGCGAACATGACCGTGAACATGTTTTCCGGTATGCCCAGCGCACGGTACAGAATGCCGGTGTAGAAATCCACGTTCGGATACAGATTGCGGGTGATGAAGTACTCGTCCTCCAGCGCCGCCTTCTCCACCTCCCACGCGACCTCGAGCAGCGGATCCTGGATGTCCATGGCCTGCAGGAAGGCGTGACATTCCCTCTTTATGATTGCGGCGCGGGGATCGAACGTCTTGTAGACCCGGTGTCCGAATCCCATCAGCCGGAACGGCGAATTCTTATCCTTGGCCAGATTGATGTATTTGCGTATGTTCCCGTCTGCCTCAATCATTTTGAGCATTTCGATGACTTCCTGATTGGCGCCTCCGTGCAGCGGACCGGAAAGCGCGGAGATGCCTGCGGAAATCGTGGCGTACAGATTCACCTGCGCACTGCCCACGGTGCGTACTGCGGTGGTCGAGCAGTTCTGTTCGTGATCCGCGTGGATGATGAACAGAATGTTGAGCAGTCTCTCGGCCTCCGGACGGACGGAGTACGGCGCCACGGGCGAGTCGAACATCATGTTGAGGAAATTGGCGCAGTACCTCAGGTCGCGCCGCGGATAGACGACAGGTTCCCCGATGGATTTCTTATAAGCCACCGCCGCCATGGTGCGGACGATGGAAATCAGCCTTGCGGTGGATGTGTCGATGTCCTCGTTCAACGACCGCAGATTGACGTTGGGATAGAACGCGGCCAGGGCGTTGATCATCGTCGAGAGGATGTGCATTGGCGGCGCGCCCTGCGGGAAGTGATCGAAAAAATGGCGCATGTCCTCGTGCAGCAGACTGTTGATGTTCAGCAGCTGGGAGAAGTTTCTGCTCTGCTCGGGCGTCGGCAGATGCCCGTTGACGAGGAGATAGGCGACCTTGACGAAGGAGCCGAGTTTGACAAGATCCTCGATCGGAATGCCGCGGTAGCGCAGAATGCCTTTCTCGCCGTCGATGAAAGTGATTTTGCTGTAGCAGGACGCGGTGTTCATGAAACCGGGATCCAGCGTCACATAACCGGTTTGCTGGCGCAGTCCGGCGATGTCGATGGCCTTCTCCCCCTCGGTGCCCACCACGACGGGAAGTTTGATTTCCTGTCCGCCGATTTTCAACAGGGCGTATTCCGGAATGTCGCTCATAATGATTCCTCTTCCCTTGCATCATGCGTTGACGAAGACAACGGAGTCCGCACCCGGCGGCCGCCGCCCACGGGCGCGTCGTCCCTCCCGCCCGTCCGAGGCTCTCCCGTCGGATTTCCCGGCGCTCTTCGCCGCGAAGGCGGATGACATGCCGGGGACGTCGCGGCGTATCACGGCGCGGAGAATCATCCGGCACCGAAACCCGTGTACTATAGCGTTGAGAACCGTGCATTGCAAGCAGGGGGAACGGCTTTCCCCGTCATGCCGTGACCCGTCCGGTCTCTTCACCGGGCATGTTTGTTCCGCATATCCGCGCCGGGCCGCGGCCGCCGATGAGACGTTCTCCGCGCCGGTTCGCCGCGACGCTTTTTCAAGACGTGAATCTGCGGGCGGCGTTCGGCGAGTCCGCGGTTGACGTGAATGACGCCGCCGTCCGGCGCCTTTCCGCAGTAGTACATGGCGGCCCCCATGGTCATCGGCAGCGGAATGTAGTCCTGCACCTGCTGCAGGCTCCATCGGCGGCGTTCGAGAAATTCGTCCACGATTTTCATATGGGCGGCCGTGCATCCGGGAAAATTTGAAATGAACAGCGGAACCAGGTACTGCTCCTTGCCGCAGCGGCGGCTCTCCTCTTCAAAAAGCTCTTCAATCCTGTAAAAATCCTCCGCAGGATTTTTCCTCATCAGTTTGAGAACCTCGGGGTGGAGATGCTCCGGAGCCACTTTCAGGTGTCCAGAGACATGCTTGGATACTATTTCGCGGAAAAGTTCCCGTTGCCGCAGCGCGAGATCCAGACGTATGCCGGAGTTGATGTACAGATGCTTCACCCCCGGGACGCGGCTCGCCCGCCGCAGCAGATCCAGCAGTTTCTTTCCGTCGCAGCGGAAGTGATCGCATATCTTCGGAAACAGACAGCTGGAACGGCGGCACCGGACGCAGAACCGGCGATCGCTTTCACAGCCGAAAATGTTGCCGGCGGCGCCGCCGATGTCGCTGATGGTGCCTTTGAACCACGGTTTCTTCGTCATGGCTCTGATGTCCCTGAGTATGGACTCCGGGGAACGGCTCATGACCTGCCTGCCCTGATGCACGACGAGACCGCAAAACGCACAGCCGCCGGGGCAGCCGCGGACGGCGGGTATCGAGTCGCGGATGGTTTCATATGCCGGGATCCGTCCCCGGCATGAAGGATGGGGACGTCCGGCGTATCCGAGTTCATGCACCCGGTCCAGCTCGGACTCCGTCAGCGGCTCCGGCGGCGGTTCCACAACCAGCATCCGCTCGCCGTGACGCTGCAGCAGGCCGCGTCCGGAGAAAGGGTTCATTTCCGCCTCCAGCATTTTAGTCGAGGTCATGAGCGCGTCGCGGTCGGCAAGATGTTCTTCGTATGACGGCAGCTCCAGATACCTGTCTCCGGCGCGGAAGGACGCGGCGTCCTTTCTGCCGAGCAGCACGGCCGTGCCGCGGATGCCGGCGAGCGGCTCGCCGCGGCTCAGGCGTCCGAATATTTCCGGCATGGGTCTTTCACCCATGCCGTAGCATAGGATGTCCGCCTTGGAGTCCGCCAGGACGGACGGACGGATTTTGTCCTGCCAGTAATCGTAGTGAGCCACGCGGCGCAGACTGGCCTCCAGTCCCCCCAGAACGACGGGTGTTCCGGGGAAGGCCTGACGAGCCAGCTGGGCGTATACCGCGAGCGCGTGAGGAGGACGTCTGCCGGGGACTCCGTCCTCGCTGTAAGCATCCTCCTGCCGGAGGCGGCGTCCGGCCGTGTAAAGATTCACCATGGAATCCAGATTGCCGCTGGTGACCCCGACGCCGATCCGCGGGGGGCCCATCTTCCGCAGCGAGTCCGGTGTTCTCCAGTCCGGCTGAAAAATCAGTCCGACCCGGTAGCCGCAGGCGGTCAGCCAGCGGCCGATGACGGCGACTCCGAAAGACGGATGATCCACGTAGAAATCGCCGGTGACAAGCAGGATGTCGAGCTCGTCGTAGCCCGCCTTCTCCATTTCCGCTGCGTTGGTCGGCAGAAATTCCATGAAGTTCCGGTCGCGGCTGACGGGATTATTGTTTCGGAAACGAGCCCGAATCCGGAACGGCGGAAGCCTTTGTGAAGCTTCCTCCCCCCCGGTTGGTCAGCGGCAATGTCACCGACGGATAAGAGCCGGGAGCGTTGCATCGCACAGCGGCTTTTTCTGTGGCGCCTCTGCCGAGCGCGTTGCTGTCGACGACGAACAGCATTCCCAGTTTCGCGCCGGAGGCGACGCCGCGGATTTCCCGTCGGGCGCTGTCGAAAGGTCCGTCTCCGGTTCTGACGGCGACGCAGGGGTAGCTGCGTCCGAACAGCGAAAGGGAATAGTCGTAGACGCTGAGGTTGCGGCCGGGAGTCAGTCTGACGGTCACCAGCGCGAAGCAGAGATTGTCAAACGGCAAATCGAAATCGTGCCGATCGAAATTCTCAATCTGCGGAGACGCCGCGGAAAATTCCGCCGCGAGAATCTCTCCGCCGCGGAACGGTATTGAATTCGCCGATGAAGTCGCGGCGCACATCCAGAGCAGACCGGCGGCGCCGGACAGGATCAATTTCCTCATGATTGATGGTCTCCTTGAATTAAGCCGTCGCACGACGGATATCATCGCGTCCCGTGACGCGGACAGACATGCGGATTCAACTTTCAGGCGCGTATCAACCGCAGCAGTTCATCGCGCTTCTCCTCCATGAGCGGCCGACTGACCGCTTCGACAATCAGCCGGAGCAGTGGTTCCGTGTTGGAGGCGCGCACGTTGAAATGCCAGTCCTGATATTCCACGGAAAGTCCGTCCAGTTCATACTGGCGTCCGTCGCCGTAACGCTTTCTCAGTTTGTCGAAAATGGAATCAACGTCGGCGACTCTGGAATTGATTTCGCCGCTAGACGCGTAACGTCGCAGCGGAGCCACGAGCTCATGGAGCTTGCGACCCTTCTTGCAGAGAAGATTCGCCAGCTTGATCATGGCAATGGCCTGTGATTCCGCCGTGAAGTTTTCCTTGAAATAGTAGTGGCCGGACAGTTCCCCCGCGAACACCGCGCCGGTCTCCCGCATCTGCGCCTTGATGAAGGCATGGCCGACCCGCGACATGACGGCCTTGCCGCCGTTTTCCTCGATGCATTCCGGAACCGCGCGGCTGCTGCGCAGGTCGTAAAGGATTGTCGCCGGACCATCGGACAGAATGTCCTGAGCGATCAGAGCGGTGAACAGATCCATCGGCACTACATTGCCCTCGTCGTCAACGAAACCGCAACGGTCGGCGTCGCCGTCGAAGGCGGCGCCGAAGTCCGCGCCGGTCTCCAGCACCTTGGCGCGGAGCGTGTCCAGCGTTTCCAGATGCAGCGGATTCGCCTCGTGATTAGGAAAGGTGCCGTCCAGATGATCATAGAGAGGGATGATTTCAAACAGGTCGGCGACGCCCGCGATTTCATAGAGCCCCATGGCGTTGGCGTAGTCCACGACAACTCTGAGTTTGCGTCCCATTTTGGCGAACGAGCGCAGGAATTTGCCGTATTCCGGGGCGATGTCATAGCTGGAGAGATTGCCGGCGCGAGCGGGTTCCGGCCATGCTCCGGTTTCGACCATGCGCTGGATTTCCGTTATGCCGGTGCTGCCGCTGATCGGCACGGCTTCGGCTCTGCACAGCTTGAATCCGTTCCAGTCTCTCGGATTGTGACTGGCGGTAATCATGACGCTGCCGTCGGCGCCGAGAGTGCCGTTGGCGAAATACGACATCGGCGTTGAGCACAGACCGATGTCGATGACGTCCGCGCCTTGCGCGGTCAATCCCTTGGTCAGTCCGTGGAAAAGCGGGACGGAATGGGGACGCATGTCTCTGCCGACCACGACTTTCCGTGCGCCGGTTAGCGCGACGAAAGCGCGACCGACGGATTCAGCGATTCCGGCGTCGATTTCCTTCGGATAGATGCCGCGTATGTCGTAGGCTTTGAAAATTCCGGACATGACCAACTCTCCTTACATCTGTTGATTCCTAATCGACGTGGCGGCGGAAACTATCTGCACAGCAGACGCGCCAGTCGTCGTTTCCAGTTGGAATTGGGCGGGTAACGAAACGGCAGATCGAATCTGTTCCATTTCAGCAATTCCGGCTTGTAGTGCGTGAAAGTGTCGAATCCGTACCGCCCGTGGTAAACCCCCATGCCGCTCTCGCCGACTCCGCCGAACGGCATGGACGTGTTGATCAGATGCGTGACGGTTTCGTTGACGCACACGCCGCCGGAACTGGTGGACACCAGCAGCCGTTCCCGCTGTCTCCCGTCTCCGAAATAATAGAGCGCCAGCGGTTTCGGACGGGAGTTTATGAATTTCACCGCGTCCTGCAGCGAACCGATTTCCAGCACCGGCAGAATCGGTCCGAATATTTCCTGCTGCATGACGGGGTCGTCCGGAGAGATCTGGTCGATCACGGTGGGGGCTATGTAGAGAGTGGTTCTGTTCTTCTCGCCGCCGGTGATCAGCCGTCCTTTTTCCAGAAGAGGGAGCAGCCGCTCGAAATGGGCGTCGTTGACGATTCTCGGAAAATTCTTGTTCTCCGCCGGATTCTCCCCGTAGAAACGCCTGACGCAGGTGCGGATTTCGTTGAGAAGCTCGTCCTTGATTTTCGAGTGCACCAGGAGATAATCCGGCGCGACGCAGGTTTGTCCGGCGTTGAGGAACTTGCCCCAGACAATCCGCCTGGCGGCCGTCGGTATATGCGCGCTGCTGTCGACGACGCATGGGCTCTTCCCGCCCAGTTCCAGGGTGACCGGAGTCAGGTTCTCCGCCGCGCGGCGCATGACGGCGCGTCCGTTCTGGGCGTTGCCGGTGAAGAAAATGTAGTCGTAGCGCTCCGCCAGAACCGTGTCGAAGGCGATGTTGCGGGGCAGGACGAGAGCCTCGCCGTCCGGGAAGCAGCTTTCAATCATTTCCGCGATGATCTGCGCGGTGGCGGGAGCCTGCGGCGACAGCTTGAGCAGAACCCGGTTGCCGGCGGCCACGGCGGCGGCCAGCGGGTCGAGCGCCAGCAGGAACGGATAATTCCATGCGCCGAATATCAGCACCTGGCCATAAGGTTCCGCACGCAGTCTGCCCCGTCCCGGCCAGTTCAGGACGGAGACGCCGACACGGCGCAGCCTGGTCAGATTCGGCAGACGGCGGATGAGGAGCTTCAGAGAGGCGAGCAGCGGCATGATTTCCGTGATTCTGGATTCGAAGTCGGATTTCCCCAGATCCGCGTACAACGCGCCGCATATGCGATCCTGCCGCAGGATCACCTGATCCCGCAGCTGTCGCAGACGCGCCCGCCGCTGCTGCATGCTGTAGCGCCGTCCGGAACCGAAGAAGGATCGGCCTTCCTCAAGATATGTTCGAAGAGCGGCAGAGTCATCCATGGAGATACACCCTCTTGACCCTCGTGCCGAAAGAACACAGGATGTCGTAGACATGAGTCCCTTTCAGCTGCGCCCAGTCATCCAGCGTGATGGCCGAGCCGTTCTGCTCGCCGATGCACACCGCTTCGTCGCCGGGGGCGGCGTCCGGCGCGTGCTCCAGCGATATGGTGGTGTAATCCATTGAAATCCGCCCGAGCACGGGACAGAGCACGCCGCGCACCAGCACGTACCCGCGGTTGGACAGCGCCAGCGGCAGTCCGTCCGCGTATCCGGCGGCGATCGTGCCCACCCTGGTCGTCTTGCGCAGCCTGTGCGTGCGTCCGTAACCGATGGCGGAGCCGGCGTCCAGGGTGCGCACGGCGGCCAGGCGTGTCTTCAGCGACACCGCCGGCGTCAGGCGCATGGACTGGCTGACCTCATGATCATAGTAGCCGTACAGATTGATGCCGCACCGCGCCAGATTGAACGGAGCCCCGCAGCTTTCAGGGAAGTTGTTCAGCGCGTCGCTGGCGGCCATGTGAATCTCCCTGAATGTCAGACCGTTCCGCTGCAGTTGCGACAGCAACCGCTTGAACCTCGTCAGCTGTTCTCCGCTGTAGTCGTCATACCGCAGAAACGCGGACGAGAAGTGCGAGTAAATCCCTCTCAGATCCAGGTTCGGCAGACGGCTTATCCTCATGATTTCATCGGCCGCGCGGCAGGATACCATTCCCAGGCGCCCCATGCCGGTGTCGACGGTCAGCGCCACCGGAACCGTGCGGCGCTGTCTCGCTCCTTCCGCGCTGAGCAGCTCGGCCGACGGCAGATCGTTGACCGGGCACCAGAGCCCCGCCTCCACGGCGGGCGCCACCTCGTCCGGCAGAAGATTGCCGAGTATCTGCACCGGAAGCCCGAGAGGGGCGAGTTCCAGGGCCTCGTTGATTTCGGCCACGCCGAACGCGGCGGCGCCGAGGTTCCGCAGCATGGCGCCGATGCGCACCCCGCCGAGTCCGTAGGCGTTGGCCTTGAGCACCGGCATGAGCCGGCACGGGGCGACCCGCAGGAGGATTTTCCGGAAATTGGAAGCGACGGCGCTCAGGTCAACTTCCAGACGCACTCGATTCTCGTATTCTTTCACAGCCATACACCTCACTCGCCGCGCACGCACGCGACGCCGTGCTCATCGCGGCTCAAAACACGGCGCATCGCCTTGCGCGCACCGACGGACGGACACGGTTTCAGAAAGGGCGGTTCGGTTCCGCAGCCGCCGTTGCCGTCCCAGCGTCGACGTCGCGGCGCTTCATTTCGCGTACTCCACGGAACGGGTTTCACGGATGATGGTCACCTTGATCTGACCGGGATAACTCATCTCCTTCTCGATACGCTGGCAGATGTCCTTCGCCAGAATCTGAGATTCACCCTCGCTGACTTTGTCCGGCATGACCACCACCCGGATTTCACGTCCGGCCTGCAGGGCGAAGCAGGACTCGACTCCCGGGAACGCATGCGCAATCTGCTCAAGCTGTTCCAGGCGTTTGAGGTATAATTCCGTCGTTTCGCTCCGTGCGCCGGGACGCGACGCGCTCAGCGTGTCGCACGCGTTGATCAGGATGTCGTACAGACTTGTCGGTTCGACCTCGCCGTGGTGCGCGGCGACCGCCGCGATGACGTCCTGAGCCTCGTTGTGCTTGCGCAGCACGTCGGCGCCGATCTGCGCGTGCGGGCCTTCGACCTCGTGATCGATGGCCTTTCCGATGTCGTGGAAAAGGCCGATGCGTTTGGCTTTCTGCTCATCCAGCCCGAGCTCCGCCGCGATCATGCCCATGAAGTAGGCGGTCTCCAGAGAATGCTGCAGGACGTTCTGCGAGTAGCTGTAGCGGTATTTCAGCCGTCCCAGCAGCCGGATGATCTGAGGCGACACGCCCTGAATGCCGGTTTCGAGCACCGCCGCCTCGCCGACGGCGTACAGCTCCTCCTCCAGATCCTTGGAAATTTTCTTGGCCAGTTCTTCGATGCGGGTGGGGTGAATTCGTCCGTCGGCGGTGAGACGCTCCAGCAGCTGGCGGGCGACTTCCTTGCGGATCGGATCGAAGCAGGAAATCACCACCGCCTCCGGCGTGTCGTCTATCAGGATGTTGACGCCGGTGGCCGCCTCCAGCGCGCGGATGTTGCGGCCTTCGCGTCCGATGATGCGTCCCTTGAGCTCGTCGGTCGGCAGCGGGATCGTCGCCGTGGTCCGCTCGCATGTGCAGTCGGCCGCGTAACGCTGGATGGCGTAGGTCAGGATGCGCCGCGCCTCCTTCTCGGCCTTTTCCCTGGCTTCGTCCAGGACATTGCGCACGAGCAGTCCGGATTCGTTTCTCACTTCGTTCTTCAACTTTTCCAGGAGCATTTCGCGGGCGCTGTCCCTGTCCATCTGCGCGACGCGCTCCAGTTCCCCTATCTGCCTGGAGATGCTCACCTGCAGCTCATGCTCGCGGCTGGAGATGCGCTCGCGCAGACTCTCGATCTCCTTCTCCTGCTTCTCGATGTGCTTTATTTTGCCGTCGAGCAATTCCGCCCGCTTGTCCAGCGTCTCCTCGCGCTGGGCGAGTCTCTTCTCGTTGCTGCCCTGCTCGCGGCGGCGCTCCTTCAGTTCCTGCTCGCACTCGTCGCGCATCTTCAGCACTTCGGTCTTCGCGCTGACACGGGCCTCCCGGAGGATGTGCTCGGCCTCCCTGGCGGCGTCCTCGCGAATTTTCTCGGCGCTTGTGTTGGCGGCATCCTTCTGGACACGCTGCACCCATTTCCCGATCATCCACCCCGCGACGACGCCGACGACGCCGGCGAGTCCGACTAGGCAACAACCGAAAACCCAATGTTCCATAACCGCTCTCCTTTCATTTCAAAATCACTGTTTTTCACAGACGCTCCGCTCTTCTCAGTCATGCGATATCCCCCCGCTTCGCAGTGTCACAGACCTTTGCCGAAAAACAACACTTCCTTCTCCGTAACCGCGAGATCCAGACGGCGATCGTGTTCCGTCTCCGGCAGATTTTCCGCATGCTGGACGGCATAAAAGACACCGACTACCGTCCCCTCGGTGTCCGCCAAGAGGCGGTCGTAATATCCGCCTCCGCGTCCCAGACGCACGCCGCAGTCGTCGAACGCCACCCCCGGTATGCAGAACAGCATGCCGCGGCGCACGTCCGCGCGGGACGCCGCCGGACACGACGAGACCGGCTCCAGCAGGTTGAAACGTCCCGGAGCGAGTTCCGTGCGCGCGTCTCCGACCTTCGCCAGCTCATATGCGCCGGCGCCGGGCACATAACGAGGCAGGAAGAACTCCTTGTCCGGATCGTCGTTCATCAGCGGCAGCAGATCCGGTTCGGAGGCGTCGCCGGCGTAGATGGCCACCTTCACGGCGGCGAGATACGCGGGGAGGGCGCGAATGCGTCTCCGTATTTCGGCGTCGGCTTCCGGCCGCGCCTCCGGAGCGACGCCGCGGCGCAGCATCCGATAGCGCCGGCGCAGCTCCTGTTTCTCCTGATTTTTCTCCGTGCGTCCGATCATGATGTCGGCGTCTCCGCCGCCGCTTCTTCCCTGCACTGTCTCCAGTAGCTGATGCGTTCGCATATCTTGCTCTCGTACCCTATCTTCCCGGGACGATAATAGGTTTTCGGGACGGTCAGATAGTCCTGCGCGACGAATCCGCCGAAACTGTGAGGATAAAGATACCCCTGCCCGTTTCCCGCGGCCCTGCCTCCGGACGAGTTGGGATCGCGCAACGGCAGCGGAACCGGCTGGACGCGTTCATGCTCGATGTCGGAGGCCGCTTCCTCGATCGCGGCGCAGGACGCGTTGCTTTTCGGAGCCGTGGCGCAATAGGTGACGGCCTGCGCCATGATGATTTTCGCCTCCGGCATGCCGACCATCTCCACCGCCTGAGCTGCGGCCGCAGCGAGCTCCAGGGCCCGCGGATCGGCGTTGCCGACATCCTCCGCCGCGAAAATCATGACGCGGCGCATGATGAACCGGATATCCTCGCCGGCGTGGATCATTTTCGCCAGATAATACACGGCCGCGTCCGGATCGCTTCCCCTCATGCTCTTGATGAACGCGCTGGCCGTGTCGTAATGGTTGTCGTCGTCGTAGTGAACCATCTTCTTCTGTATGGAGCTTTCGGCGGTCCGCGTGTCGACGACGGTCATTCCCGCGTCGTCCGGCGCGGTGGTGAGCACCGCGATCTCCAGCGCGTTGAGCGCCCTGCGGGCGTCGCCCTCGCAGGCCTGCGCCAGGAAGGCGGCGGCGTCGGGGGTCAGCCTGACCTTGCGATCGGGGAAACCTCGTTCGTCGATCAGAGCCCTGTTCAAAATGCTCGCGATGTCGGTCTCGCTCAACGGCTGCAGCTGAAAGGCGAGCGACCTTGACAACAGGGCGCCGACCACATAGAACTGGGGATTGTGGGTGGTGGCGCCGATCAGCCGGATGTTGCCGTTCTCGACGTCCGGCAGCAGCGCGTCCTGCTGCGCCCGGTTGAACCGGTGAATCTCGTCGATGAACAGCACGGTGCGTCTGCCGGCGCTCCGGCGGCGGTTGGCGGCGGAAGCGGTTTCCCTGCGGATGTCGGCCACGGACGAAGTCACTCCGGACAACCGGACGAACTCGGAATTGGTCTTCCCCGCGATCAGTTCCGCAAGGCTGGTCTTCCCGGTGCCCGGAGGTCCGGACAGGATGATGGAGGTGAAACGGTCGGCGTCGATGGCCCGGCGCAGCAGCATGCCGGGAGACAGCAGATGCCTCTGTCCGACATATTCCTCCACCGAGCGCGGGCGCAGGCGCACGGCGAGCGGCATGTCGGCCGCCGCGCCACGCGCACAGACGTCGCCGGAATCCGGCGCATCGCCGGATTTGAATAGATCATCGCTCATGTCTTCGTCCGTATCAGCGAGACGGACGACCAGTGGACGCGTCTTCCGCTTCTAGTCGGAAACCTCCGGAAAGGAAATAAGTCCGCAAGCCTCTGTCTCCGGCGCGTTTGAACGGCCGGACACGTTTTTATGCGAAGTCGCCATGGACGTCGGAACTACTCCTTGATTCCCGCAGGTTCGCCGGCCGGCAATCCCATCCCGGTCGTCCCCCCCCTATTCTTTATCAAGGGAATATCTTGATATCGTGAACGCGGCAGCGCGACTGACTCCGGCGCCGCCGCCGTCGTCAATTATAACACTGTTTGCTCGGGAATGAAAGCGGCATTCGCTTTTTTTAGCATATTTTTTTCAGGACTTCCGCGCGGAAGCGATCTCCGCGCTCCTGATAGTC
Organism: uncultured Victivallaceae bacterium; assembly: GCA_964402715.1. Classification (GTDB taxonomy): domain Bacteria; phylum Verrucomicrobiota; class Lentisphaeria; order Victivallales; family Victivallaceae; genus CALXOD01. The sequence goes on along the minus strand of CAYODJ010000013.1, from coordinate 37,280 downwards.
TCTGAACATGTCCATGCTGGCGCAGGCGGGAGAGAGCAGCACCGTCTCGCCCGGTCCGGCGGCGGCGGCGGCGGCGGCGACCGCTCCATCGAAATCGACGCCGAAATCGGTGCAGGCCATGACATCGTCGACGGCGTCGCGGATTTTGCCGCGGCATTCCCCGAACAGATAGGCATGGCGGATTTGGCCGGCGAAGATCCGCAGCTCACGGAAATTCATCCCCTTGTCCTGCCCGCCGAGCAGCCAGTGTATGGAACGCGGCGGTGTTCTCAACGTCCGCAACGCGGCGGCGGCTGCGTGGGGATTGGTCGCCTTCGAATCGTCGATGTACCGGACGCGGTCATGTTCGGCGACAAGCTCCAGACGGTGGCGTCCGATCCGGAACTCCGCCGCCGCGGCGCGGAAACGCGGGGACGAGAAGGCGTCGTCCGGCAGCAGTCTTGCGCAGAGCTCTATGGCGGCGACGAGATTTTCAAGATTGTGTTCGCCGGAGAGACGGGTCTGGGAAAAACGCAGGATTTCGTGATTGCCGAGCCGGATGCTCTCCCCGTCCGTTTCGACGCGGCGCACGGCTCCGGGTTCATTCATGCTGATGCCGAAAACGCGGTTTCCGGGATCGACATGACGGAAAATGCGGCGTTTCACCGCTTCGTATTGACGCTGGCTGCCGTGGTAGCGGTCAAGATGATCGCAGCCTATGTTGAGCAGAGCTGCGGCCGCCGGCCGGAATTGAGCGACCCGTTCGAGCTGAAACGAACTGACCTCGACCACGGCGACGGAGTCTTTCCGCAGACGTCCTTCCAGCACGTCGGACGCGATTTCCGAAAGCGGCACGCCGATGTTGCCTGCCCCGACAGGATGCAGCCCGAGCGCGCGCAGAAGATGGCAGGTCAGCTCCGTGGTAGTGGTCTTTCCGTCCGTGCCGGTGATCGCGACGATCCTGCCCGGAAAATGGCGGAAGCCGAACTCCATCTCGCCGATGAATTCGGCGTTTCCGTCCAGCGCGGTCCGGTACAGCCGGGACCACGGCTTCACTCCGGGACTGGTGATGACAAGCCGGGCGGCGGCGACCAGTTCCTGAGCCGGCCGGCCCATTCCGTCCTCCACCATGACGACGTCGCGGCAGCCGATCGTCCGCGACAGCCTTTCCGCGGCGCGTCCGCTCGCGCCGCGACCGATGATGACGACGCGGTCCGGGACCGATCCGCTTCCGACGGCATTGCCGGACTGTTGACCGATATCGTTCATCCGCGCCGGCTCCCGTTGGAACAGGATTGACGCGGCGTGACGGGAGGCCGCGGACGACGTCCGCGCCGTCCCCGGAACCGGTCCGAGGTTGCGGAAGGTCTCAGCATCGCGGCGGCTCTCCGTGGATTTTGACGTAGAGACGACGGGCGCTGCGGTCGACGTCCCGCCAGAAGCCGCGCCCGCGCAGACAGCCGTCGCGCAGGGGCTTTCCGGTGTATGCGCGGATGAACCGCAGCCGGTCGTTCCGCGTGACGCCGGTGTCCATGGCGGAGAACCAGATGCCGGCCACGTCCTTGACCGCATAGCGGTATGGGGTGCGCACGCGCAGCTGGGCGCGGTGCAGATCGATGACATGCAGACGGGGGGAGCCGGCGACGGCGGCGACCGGAGACGACAGGAGAAAATGACAAAGGTAGCAGTCCCGGTGATTGACGCCGTTGCGGTGCATGGTGCCGGTCATCGCCCCCAGTCTTCGGATCAGCGCCGTCTTTTCACGAAGCGGAGGAGGCCGCTTTCTCCAGTCGCGGCAGTAGTCCTCGAGGCTCACGGCGCCCGTCAGTTCGGCGGTCACGAGGAACGAACTCAGTCTCGCCGGATTCCAGCCGCGGACGCCGTAGGCGCACGGCGTCATCGTGTCGACGCCGAGTTCGGAAAGCCGGAGCAGCGCATGGTATTCATTGGCGGCGCTGAGCACGGGGAGCTTCAGCTGCAGCAGGTTCTTGAAGATTTCAAGCCAGCCGACGCCGCGGTGGATTTTGGCGAAGTAGGCGTTATTCTGAAGCACGAAGCGGAAAGTCGTGCGGTTTTTGACGCGCCGGAACACCTCCCCCTCGACGGCTGCGATTGCGGCGAACGGATCCGTGCCGCGCCACGCCGTGCTGAATGCGTCGTTCAGAAAACACTCTCTCATCGCCGTGCGCATTCCTCGATGACGTCGGCCGCAGCCGAGGCTCTGTCTCCGAGACGAATCCCGCGCGATCGCCGCCGAGCGTCGCGCTGACGCCCGCGCAGCGTCTTCAGGGATCCGAGCATCCGCCTCAGCTCCCGCACCATCTGTCCGAGGTTGAAAGGCTCGTCCAGCACGAATCCGCCGGCCTGCCGGACCAGATAGGCGTAGCCGCAGTTGCCGCTGCAGACAACCGGCAGCCCCGAGGCTGCGGCTTCGGCCAGAACCGTGCCCGTCGCCTCCTTGCGGGCGGGATGCACCATCACGTCGGCGGCGAGCAGCAGTCTCGCCACGTCGTCGCGCGGTCCGGCGAAGACAACGCGATCGGAGACGCCGAGGCGGCGGGCCAGGCGCCGGAATCTCGGCGATTTTTCGCGTCCCGCGATCAGGAGGAGCGACCGTCGGCGCAGCGCTCCGGGCAGTTCCGCGAAAGCCCGCAACGTCAGATCCACTCCCTTGGTGGCGAAGCCGGAACAGATCTGCAGCAGCAGCCGGTCGTCGGGACGCAGGCGGAATTCCATCCTGGTTTCGGCGCGGATGGCGGCGGCCTCCGTCTCGGAGGCGGGGCGGATACGATCCGGGGCGATTCCCGGAGGCAGAAGACGGAAGCGCGCCTCCGCAGTGCCGTAACGTTTCTGAAACTCACGCTTCTGCCGTTCGGTCAGGTACATGATCACGGCGTGCGACGGATCCGCGAACACCGAGCGTTCCATCGCCTCGTACACTCTGTAGCGGCTCGTGAACCAGCGTCTCCAGCCGCCTGCGGCGGATGCCTCCGCGGCGAAACAGTTGTCCGCCGCGAAATAGACGTCCAGACCGGCCATGCGGTTGAAACCGACCAGCACGCCGTCATGTCCGGTGCGCGCGTCCGTCCGGTCCGGCCGCATGGCGGCCGGGAGAGCGCGTTCGAAACTTTTCGCCCGCGCGTGGTTGCTCCAGCCGTTCACCGGCACGGTTCGCAGAACAGTGCCGGGAATGGGTGGACCTTCCCAGAGGCCGGCGTAGATCACCACCTCGTGCCCCCTGCGCACGCACTCGGCGGCAATCCGGCGGAAGTCCGACTGCAGTCCTCCGTGGGGGAAATACTTGAAGATTGCCAGATTCACTTTCATGCGGTTCACGATCCCGTGCGGCCGTCCACTGAGGTTTCGTGGAATATAGTGTCGTCCGGAGGTTTCCGCAAGAAAATTCTTGTAAAAATGCTCCACTCAGGGTATCTTACCGCCTGTGGTCGGCGCGGCGGACGGGCGGCCGTGTCGGCGTTTCAGAGATTTTTGGACAGGCGGGGAGTCCTCCATGGAATTTCCGAAAATCACCAGTGCGCACAACGAAATCGTAAAGCATGCGATGCGCCTGAGAAATCGTCGCGACCGCGAGCGGGAACAGCTGACCGTGCTCGAGGGATACCGCGAGATCTCCCGCGCCCGCGAGTACGGACTGGAGATTCTCACATGCTGCTTCTCGCCGGACTGGTTCCTGGGCTGCAACGAGTACGGTCTGCTCGACGCGCTCGCGGCGTCGGGTGCGCGGGTCGTGGAGGTCGCCGGCCATCTGCTGGCGAAGATGGCGTACCGCGACCGGCCGGAGGGACTGATCGCGATCGCGCGCATGCGACGGCATGCGCTGGCGGGGATTCCGCTCCGTCCGGACGGACTGTATCTGATAGCGGAGTCGGTGGAGAAACCCGGCAATCTCGGCTCGATTCTGCGCAGCGCCGACGCGGCGGGAGCGGACGGTCTCGTCGTCTGCGACAAATGCACCGACATATACAATCCGAACGTGATACGTGCCAGCACCGGAGCTCTGTTCGCGGTGCCTTTCGCGGAGGCGTCGGGGACGGAGGCGTGGGAATGGCTGCGGGCGAACGGGATCCGGATTCTGGCCGCGACGCCGCACGCCTCGCTGATTTATACCGAGGCGGACATGACCGGGCCGGTGGCGATAGCGGTGGGCACCGAACAATGCGGACTGAGCAAGCTGTGGCTGGAGCGGTCGGACATTCCGGTGCGCATCCCGATGCTCGGCAGGATAGACTCGCTGAACGTCGCCGCCGCCGCGACGATTCTGCTCTACGAGGCGGCGCGTCAGCGCCGGTGGCGCGGCAGGACGGCGGAAAGGGAGGTGGAGGAAAAATGAAGCGGATTCGGCGTCTGTACGTGGTGGATTATCTGCTGACACCGGAGAAGCGCATCAATCACGCCGCAGTGTTGTGCGAGAACGAGCGCATCCTGGCGGTGGGCGGCATCTCCGGATTCTCGCTGGAGTCGCAGGTCGAGGTTCACGAGTTTCCCGACGCGTATCTGACGCCGGGCTTCATCGACATTCATATTCACGGCGCGGGCGGATTCGACTGCTCGTCGGCGGGCCGGTCTCCGAGCAGCCTGGAGGACATGAGCCGGCTGCTGGCGGAGCGGGGGGTGACGACGTTTGTTCCCACCGTGGTGGCGGATCGGCGCAAAGACATGCTCGAAAATCTTCAGCGGCTTTCCGATCTGATGGATCGGCCGCTGCCGGGCGCCGCGGCGGCCGGCATCAATCTGGAGGGCCCTTTTCTCAGCCGGAGCAAGCGCGGCGCGCAGGCTCTGGACGCTTTGTCCCCCATCGATCTCGGGTATGCCCGCGAGCTCGTGGCCGCCGGCGGCGGCAAGGTGAAACTCATGACTTTCGCCCCGGAATTGGACGGCGCGGTGAGTCTGGTGGAGTTTCTGGTCGCGTCGGGCGTGAAGCCGTCCATGGGGCACAGCGCTGCCGACGACATCGAGACGCTGCAGGCGATAGACGCGGGGGCCAGTCACTGCACGCATCTGTTCAACGGAATGCCGCCGCTGCACCAGCGCGACATGAGTCTGCCCAACATCGCCCTGACCGACAACCGCGTGACGGTCGAGATGATCATCGACGGCCGTCATGTGCACCCCCGCATGGTTGATCTGGCGTGCCGCTGCAAACCCGCCAATCAGATTGTCGGCATCAGCGACTGCACGATGGCGGCCGGCATGCCCAACGGCGAGTACAGGATCGGACCGTCCGCAATCATGGTGGAGAACGGTTTCTCCCAGACGGCTCAGCGCGCGTTGGCGGGCACGACGACCATGCTGGACACCGGATGGCACAGCCTGATGAGCAGCGGGCATCTGCCGGAAATCCAGGCGGCCGCCGCAGTCACGCGCAATCCGGCGGAGGCGATCGGATTGTCGGACCGCGGCGTGCTCATTCCGAACAAGCGCGCGGATCTGGCGATTTTCGAGTGCCGCACCAACCGTCCGCTGATGACCGTGTGCAGCGGACAAATCGTCTACCGATGTTGAAGAACGGCGGCGCGGATCAGCGCGGCCGCGGTGTCCGCGGCGGGGAGGAACGGAACGTGACCGGTTCGCGATATCAGCTGCTTGACAGCGGCGAGGGGCGGAAGCTTGAGCAGGTGGGACCGTGGCGGCTGGTGCGGCCCGCGATGAGCGCCGTCTGGCGGCCCTCGCTTTCCCGAGCGGAATGGGACGCGGCGGACGGACTGTACGAACGCGACGGCGGCGGAGACGGTCATTGGGTGTGGCGGCGTCCGGTGCCGGAATCATGGGCCGTGACCTGGGGCGGTCTCAATCTGCGTGTAAAGCCGACCGGATTCGGACATCTCGGGTTTTTCGCGGAACAGTTCCGCAACTGGAACTTCTTCTCGGAGACGCTCCGACGATTCGGAAACGGCGCGGCGGCGCTGAATCTCTTCGCCTACTCCGGAGCGGGCTCGATGGCCATGGCGGCAGGGGGCGCCGCCGTCTGCCATCTTGACGCCGCCTGCGGCATGCTGGAGTGGGGGAGGCAGAACCTGGCGTTGAACGCGGGTTTGCAGGGGACGATCCGGTGGATCGCCGACGACGTCATGCGTTTCTGCCGGCGCGAGATCCGCAGGGGCAGACGTTATCGTCTGATCGCCATGGATCCGCCTACGTTCGGACGCGGAAGCAGCGGGCAGGTGTGGAAAATCGAGCGCGATCTGCCGGAGCTGCTGCATTTATGCAGGGAGCTGATTGATTCGTCTCAACCGCACTGCGTGACATTGAGCTGTCACACCCCCGGTTTTTCCGTGCTCATGCTGGAACGGCTGCTGCGTCAGATCTTCGGGGGCGGGGGAGAGCTGATTTCCGGCGAGATGAGCATTCCCGAGACGGACGGGCGGGAACTGCCGGCGGGGGTTTCCGTGAGCATGCTCCGCCGCTGACGGTGCGGGGCGCGTGGCCCGCCGCGCGGCGGCGGATTCTCCTCTCAGAAATCACCGAGCGGCCGGTTGGACGCGTCGGCGGCCGCGGCTGATTCCAGACGTCCGCAGGCGTCGGCTATTCCGGAGTTTACGGCCGCGTCGTCCGCGGCCTGCCGGTTCTCGCCGCTCTCGTCCAGCATTTTCCAGACCTGCATTATCGTCAGATTCGCCGCCGGCATGGCGGGGACGAATGATTCCGCGCCGGCCGCGTCCGCCACGCGCAGCAGCACGCCGGCATTCCGCAGCTGCGTCAGATACTCCCGGGCCTGAAGCCGCGTGATCCGCAGTCCGTCCGTTGCGGCGGACTCGGACAATCCGCCTTTCTTTGAATCGTACTGTCGAATCACCCTGCCGGCGATCGTCAGAAGATGCAGACGGCGCGTCCGTGAGCTCAGTTCGGTTTGAGCTCCTGCAAAATGACCGGCGGCGATGTTCTGGTGTACGAAAGCGAACTCCGCCCCGAACAGAATTATTTTCCACGACCATTGCAGAAACAGCAGCAGCAACGGCACGGCGGCGAAGCTTCCGTAAATCGTGTTGTAGCGCGCCAGAGCCACCTGCAGGTAAATCAGCATGCACTGAAGCGCCTGGAACATGGTGCCGGCGACAAATGCCGCGGAGGCCGATGAACTGAGCCTCACGCGCGTGTTGGGCACGAAGAAGTAGATCAGTCCGAACAGCAGGCAGGCCATGAGAAGCGGTATCAGTTCGAATCCGGTCACCAGCAGCGGCAGTCCTTTCCAGAACAAGGCTGGGTTCTGTTTCGCCAGAGCGTGCAGCAACGTTCTCGTGACCACCGTGGTGCTTCCGGCGATTATGATGACAATCGGAGTCACCAGAAGAATGGCCAGATAGTCGCTTACCCTGCGCAGAAGATTGCGCCGTTGCGGCAGGTGCCAGATCGTGTTGAAGGCGTCCTCGATGCCGGACGCCAGCGTGATCACGGTTCCGAACAGGAAAATCACGCCGACGCCGGCCACGACCCCGCCGCGCGCCTCCTGAAGAGTGGTTTCGGCGAAGCGGTAAATCCATGAAAGCGTCTCCTGGTGCGCGGCGAAGCGCGTGTTGAAGAACGACATCAGGCGCTCTTCCAGCGCGAATCCCTTGGCGATGCCGAAAAGCAGCGCCGCAAGCGGCACAAGCGAAAACAGCGTGTAGTAGGTGAGCACGGTCGCCTGGCGGGCATGTCCGCCGTGTCTGAACAGCTCCGCGCTCAGAACCAGCACGCGGACGAATCTGCCCAGGAAACTCATCTGGCTGTACTCGGAGGAGCCGTCGTACAGATACTTCTTCCATCGCCTCAGCATCATTTTCGAATGTCTCCAGAAAATCACGGACGCGGCGGCGGCTTCCCCGTTGGGTTCAGCCGCGCCTTCCTCGGCGTCCGTGTCGGTTCACATATTCCGCCGCGTCGCCGGTGTTCGGTTCGGCGTTCGTCATCGGCGGCGTCTATCCTCTGTCAAGGTAGCTGAACACTTCAAAATGAGCGGTTCGCGCGAATTGGTTGATCATGCTCACGCGGATCAGTCGCCAGCCGCGGCGCGTCAGATCCGTCACGTCTCTGCTCCAGGTCGCCGGATGACAGGAGACGTACGCGAGATGTTTCAATCCGCCGGTCGACAGGATGTTCAGCAGTCTCGCGGTCATTCCCGTTCTGGGCGGGTCCGCTATCGCAAGGTCGCGGCATCCGGTTCCCGGCATGAGCCGGGACAGAAAGTCGGCGGCGTCGCCCTGCTGAAACACCGCGTCCGGTCGTCCCAGACGCGCCAGGTTGTATCCGGCGCACGCCACGGCGTCCCCGTTCATCTCCGCTCCCGCTATCGACGGCACGCCGCGATCCGCCGCGACCGCCGAGAACAGGCCGACCCCGCAGTACAGGTCAAGGACCCGGTCGGGACGAATCCTCCCGACAAGGCTGCGGAACTCCGAAATCAGCGCCTCGGCTCCTCCGATGTTCACCTGGAAAAATCCGTCCCACGGCACCGACAACGTTCCGACGGACGTCTCCTCCCGCAGCCAGCTGGCTTTCTGCGGCGCGCGGTTTCTCCAGAATTTCACTCCGTCGCGGACCGTCCGGCGATATGTCAGAGTCATGCGGTCGTGCAGGGTATGTCCGAAAGACGGATCATGCAGATGGCGACGCAGTTCGGCGTTGATGTCCCCGTGCGCGAGCGGACACGTCTCGATCCGCAGGACCGACCGCCGATCCGGAGCGATGTACCCGATCCTGGTCTCGTTTCCGTCCCGCCGGACGTGCAGAGTCAGCTTGTTCCGATATCCGAGTTCCGGCGGCGGCGCGGCCGGCGCGGCCGGCGGCTCCTCGGGCGCAATCCCCGCCGCGCGCAGGAAATCCAGCAGCTGACCCTGCTTGAGCTCCGTCTCGTAATCGTATCCGACGTGATGGTATGCGCACCCGCCGCATGCCCCCGACACCGGGCACGCCGGCTCCGTGCGGAACGGCGAGTCCTCTATATGCTCGAGAACCTGAGCGCGGCAGAAATTTTTCCGGCATTCGCCGATTCTCGCCGTCAGAACCTCCCCGGGCAGTGCGCCCGGGACGAATATCACCTGTCCGTCGACGCGGGCGAGACCGTCGCCGCCGAAAATGCATTTTTCAATCTCAACGCGTACGATGTCCCCCGGAATCATGAGTTTCAGAGGCCTCTTTTGTTTGGCGGACGGGGATGAACCACGCCGGTTAATATACGCACGGAATCGGGATGAGGCAACAAAATTTAAGTGAATCGAAAAAGTAAACGCCACTTTGTAAGACAAAACGCAAAAAACGCTCAAAAGAATAGCGTTTAGTTTTACAAAACTAGCTTTTTATTCACAACCGTCCCATGGGATGAGCACATCAACATCTAAATAGCGGAAGCATCCTGCGATGCTGCGGGACAGCATTCGACCCTGTCCGTATGAAGAGCGGCTCCGGAACAGGCATTCCTGCCGGGATTTGCTCAGGAATAAACAGACTCAATGAAAGAAAAAATCGGAAAAGGGTATTCTGAAAAAATCAGAGAAGTAAGCTCAATGTAGTGATGAAAAAAGGCTGTTCTTCAATCCTGTGGGATGACAGTGCTTTTGTTTATAAAGCTAAACGCCCCCCTCCCGGGAGGGGGGAGCATATGGGTTGTAGAATATACCACGTAGTAAGACTAAATGCCTCCCCCTACTTTGTAAGAGTAAAAGATCGTACTACTGAGAAAAAGTGGCGTTTACTTTTTCAAACGACTTCAATAAAATTTAAGGCAAAAAACGGAAGGGGTTGGATGACAGCGGCGGATTTCAGGGGTATATTACCGGGATGTCGCGGCGACGTTCCGCCGCGGCATGTCTGTCGAGGAACATGCCGCAGTGACGGACGTGTTCTCTTATTTTTCAGGAGGATTTTCCATGTCAGTCCCGCTGTTGGATCTGGTCGGGCAGTATCACGCCATAAAGCCGGAAATTTTGGAGGCGGTCGCGGAAGTCTGCGAAAGCCAGCGTTTCATACTCGGCGCGAAGGTCGAAAAACTGGAGAGTGAAATCGCCGCCTACTGCGGCACGCCCTACGCCTGCGGGGTCACCTCCGGTTCGGACGCGCTTCTGGTCGCTCTCATGGTGGAGGGCGTCGGCGCCGGCGACGAGGTCATAACGACGCCGTTCACTTTCTTCGCCACGGTCGGAGCCATCGCCAGGGTCGGAGCCAGACCCGTGTTCGCGGACATCGATCCTCGGACATTCAACATCGACCCCGCGAAGATAGAGGAAAAAGTCACAGCCAGAACCAAGGCCGTCATTCCGGTGCATCTCTTCGGGCAGTGCGCCGACATGGATCCGATCATGGACATAGCGCGTCGGCGCCGTCTTGCGGTCATAGAGGACGCCTGTCAGGCCATCGGTTCCGAATACCGCGGCCGCAGGGTCGGCTCCATCGGCGACTACGGCGCGTTCTCATTCTTTCCGAGTAAGAATCTGGGATGTTTCGGAGACGGCGGGATCGTGACGATCCGCGATCCGGAAAAGGCCAAGCTGCTGAAGATTTTCCGCAATCACGGACAGTGCGACAATTACATTCACCGGTATGTCGGCGGCAACTTCCGTCTCGACGCGCTTCAGGCGGCCGTGCTGTCGGTCAAACTGCGTTACCTGGACGGGTGGAGCGAGGCGCGGCAGCGCAACGCGCTCGACTATCAGAGGCTCTTCGCGGACGCCGGCGTCCGGGGGATCACGCTGCCCTGGACCGCCGGCTACTGCTCGCGCCACATCTACAACCAGTTCTCCATCCTGGTGGCCGACGGCAAGCGGGACGCGCTGCGCGCATATCTGAACGAAAGGAAGATCGGCTGCAACGTCTATTACCCGCTGTCGCTGCATCTGCAGGATTGTTTCCTTCATCTGGGCGGCAAACCGGGTGATTATCCGGTCAGCGAACGTGTTTCCGGCGAAATCCTGGCGCTGCCGATCTATCCGGAATCCACTCATGCTCAGCGGGAGGAAGTGGTCGGCGCCATTGCGGATTTTCTGAAGTGAGGCGACAGTGTCCGGACACCCGCGCAGCATGGATGTGAACGCGTCGAGTCTGTCGCAGTATCTGCGGCTGATGCGGTATGCCCGTCCGTACTGGTTCAGGCTGTCCGTCGGAATTGTTTCCGGAATGCTGGTGGGCGGGTCGCTTTTTTTCGCTCTGATGATGATCCCGCAGATGGTCGGGGTTGTGGATCCCCGCGCGGAACAGTCCTCGGGGACGGAGCGCGGGATTCACGAGTCCGCCGGATCCGGATACACCACCGGCGACGCCAAGCTGGATCAGCTGCTGCGGCGGGCGGCCGAGTACGCGGCGGACTACCATCTGCCACTGGAAGTGCGTGGGAAGTGCATTTCCGTCGTCTGGCCCGTTCATTTCTCCTTCGACGTGGTGGACGGGCAGGGTGTTCTGGCGTGGCAGCTGCTCGCCCTGTACGCGACCGGCTTCGTCATGTTCTGGTTCATCAAGAATCTGACCGAGTATGTCAACAAATATTGCATGCGCTGGGTCGGGAACCGCGTAGTCGCCGACATGCGCAACGAGATTTTCAGCCGCCTGATGGGGCAGACGCTGCGCTTCTACAGCGGCAACGACGTGGGAGAGCTGATCAGCCGCAGCACAAACGACACGTCCACCATAGAGCATTCCGTTTCCGAGGCCATTTCCGATCTGACCAGTTGTCCGCTGCAGATTGCCGCCTGCCTCGCGGCCGTGCTGGTGGCCTGCCGCGACGCGCAGAATTACGCGCTGGTGGTCATTCTAGTGTGCGGCATGCCGGTTCTGCTTGTGCCGGTGCTGGTGCTCAGCCGCCACATACGGAGGGTCTACCGGAGGAGCTACGCGCGGATCGCGGATGTCACCTCGCGGATGCACGAGGTGTTCACGGGGATCCGCATCGTCAAGGCCTATCACACCGAGGACTTGGAGATTGAGCGTTTCAGGAAGATCAACCGGAAGTATTTCAGGGATGTGGTCACGGCGGTGAAACTGCAGCTTCTGCTCTCTCCGCTGATGGAGGTGGTCGCGGTGGTGGGAACTCTGGTTTTCCTGGTGTACGCCTACAGCCGGGGGGTGATGCTCTCCCAGCTGGCAGCGTTGATCAGCCCGGCGCTGATGGCCTACCGGCCGCTCAAGGACCTTTCCAAGGTCGTCTCCTATATGCAGCGGTCGATGGCCGGAGCGGATCGGTTCTTCGAGATAATCGACACGCATACGGAGCTGCCGGAAAAGCCGGACGCGGCGGAGCTGCGGGAATTCAGGGAGAGCATCACTCTGAAGGATGTCTGCTTCAGTTACGGAAGCCGCCGGATCATCGATTCTCTTTCGTTCACCATTCCCCGCGGCAGCATGGTCGCGGTCGTCGGGGAGACCGGTTCGGGGAAGAGCACGATTGCGAATCTGATCGCCCGTTTCTACGACGTGGACTCGGGGGCGGTCATGATCGACGGCGTCGACGTGCGCGACTACACCGTCAGCTCGCTGAGGAGGCATATCGGAGTGGTTACGCAGGACGCCATCCTGTTCAACGACACGATCGCCAACAACATCGCCTACGGCTGCCCGGAAGCCACCCGGGATCAGATTGTGAACGCCGCCAAGCAGGCCAACGCCCACAGTTTCATCGTCGACGGGCGGCACGCGCTGGGGTATGACACCCAGGTGGGCGAAAAAGGATTTCAGCTCTCCGGAGGGGAGAAGCAGCGGATTTCCATCGCCCGTGCGATTTTGCGCAATCCGCCGATTCTCATTCTTGACGAGGCGACCAGTGCGCTGGACACGGTCACGGAGAATCTGGTGCAGGAGGCCCTGAACAGGGTCATGGCGCAGCGCACCGTGTTCGCCATCGCGCACCGTTTGTCGACGGTCCGCAACGCCGCCATGATCATTGTGCTGCATCAGGGAAGAATCGCGGAGTCGGGAACGCATGAGCAGCTTCTGCGACAGAACGGGTTCTATCGCAGGCTGTATGACGCGCAGTTCTCCCGGAACGGATGATCGGCGAACCGGCCGGCTCGGACGACGGCCGGTCCGGATGCCGCCGGGGATATCGAAGGGTTGATCGATGCTGAGACGGTTTCATCGGGAGTCGCCCGGGATCAGGGCGGAAACGCCGCGTCTCAGCGGAATAATGTCGCCGGTGCGGCGGCTGTCTTGAAGAAACCGGGCGCCGCCGCGTCGTCCCGTCGCTGCGGCGGGCGTCGGTTTCCGTTTTGAACTTGAAGGGTGCGCGTCATGCCTAAACATCAGAAATCCAGACTGCTTGTTTACCTGGAATTTATTCCGTTCTGCATGCTCTATCAGCTGCTCCGGTTTCTGCCTCTGCGTTGGGGCGGGGCCCTGATGAGGTTTCTCTTCGATCTGCTGTTTCTGACCGCCGGCAAACTGCGCAGGAGAGCCGTCAGCCATATTCTGCACGCAGGCGTGTGCAAATCGGCCGAAGACGCCCGCGAACTCGCGAGAAAGACGTTTCATCAGTTCGGCCGGCTGGTGGTGGAGATTGCGAAGATGGATCAGGAATACCGCGTCGAAAAAATCCGTCTTGCCGGTTCCGAATCCGCCATCAGGGAGGTGTTCGCCCGCGACGGTAAGGCCGGAAGTCAGAATGTGATTATCGTCACCGCGCATTACGGCAACTGGGAGGTCGCCGGAACCGCCTTCTCCGAAAAGGCGGGACGTTCCATGGTGTCGATCATGCGTCCTTTCAGCAATCCTCTGATAGGCGAACTGATTCTGAAACACCGCCGCAGTTCGATTCATGAGCTGGTCAACAAGGACAGCAGCGGACTCCGGCATCTGATGCGGGCGCTCCGGGACGACAAGAACATTTCCATCCTGATTGATCAGCACGCGTCGCGCAGGGAGGGGGTGGAGAACGTGTTCTTCGGTCAGCCGTGCCGCACCCATCGCACGCCGGCGCTGCTGCACCTGAAAACGGGGGTTCCCATTCTGCCGGAGCTGACGCGCCGCGTCGGCGATGATTTCGAATTCGAACTCCTGGTCGGCGATCTGATCCGTTACCAGCCGACCGGAGACAGGGAGAAGGACATCAAGACCATATGCCAGATGTGCACCACCGCTCTGGAACAGCTGATTGCGAAAGATCCGTGTCAATGGCTGTGGATTCACCGGCGCTGGCTGAACATTGACAGAAAGAGCGGAGGACAGGAGCCGCCGGTTCCGACGGAGCAGGCTCCGCTTCAGTAGCGGACTCCTGCGGACGTCAGTCCTCGTGGATGCGGGCGTTCTCGCGCAGGACGGATTCAAGCCGCAGAGCGTTCTCCTCCCATTCGCGCATGGTCTGCTCCATCTCCCGCTGCACGGCTGTCAGCTCACGGTTGATTCCGGCGAAGTCCGTTTCCTCCTGCCGCGAGAGAAGCGCGATCAGTTCCGACTGCCGCTGTTCCAGTTCGGCCAGGCGGTTCTCCTTCTCGCTCACCAGTTGCTCCAGCCGATGTTTCTCCCCGGACAGGGCGGCGCGGCGGCGCGCTCTGTCCCTGCGGCGTTCCCGGACGGGGTCTCCGGCGGTTTCCTGCCGTGTCCGTTTCGGAGCCGTCGTCTGACTGGAAGTCTGCTGTTTCTCCGAGTAGTAGTCGTATCCGCCGAAATACTTATGAGGACCGTTCGGCTCCATGGCCACAATCGAGGTGGCGACCTGTCGGACGAATTCAATGTCGTGGCTTACCAGGCACACTGTCCCGGCGTACTGCTGGATTGCGGACTGCAGCAGTTCGCGCGCGCGGATGTCCAAATGGGTCGTCGGCTCGTCGAGCACCAGGAAATTCGGAGGGTTGACGAAGATGCGCGCGAAGCACAGACGGATCTTCTCCCCTCCGGAAAGCACGGCGCAGCGTTTCTCCGTTTCAGATCCGGAGAATCCGAACGCTCCGAGCACGTCCATCAGTCCGGTCTGCGGCGCACCCGACGGAAAGGCTCCGCGCACCGTGTCGAGCACTGATTGTTCCGGTATCAGCACGTCGGCGAACGCCTGTGACAAATACCCGAAGTTGACGTTATGCCCGAGGACGATTCTTCCGGAGTCTGGTTTCAATTTGCCGACAAGAAGTTTCAGGAGAGTGGTTTTCCCGGTGCCGTTGAAACCCACCAGGGCGAGTTTGTCGCCGTTGTCGATGCGGAGATTGACGTCGGTCAGCAGCGGCGGTTTTCCGGGATAGGCGAAGGACACGTGTTCCATCTCGGCCGCCGGAGTTCCGCACTTCGGTACGCTGGGAAATCGGATTTTCCCGGAAAAGCTCAATTCGTCCGGCAACGATATTTCTCCGAGCCGATCCGCCATTTTTCTCCAGTTTCTCACCTGGGTCGCCTTGGAGCTTTTGGCGTGGAAACGGTTGATCATCTGTTCCAGACGCTCTCTTTTGCGATCGGAATTGCGTTTTGCGGCCTCCAGACTCAGGCGTCGGTTTTCACGTTCCCTTCGGTAGAAGTCGTAACCTCCGGAATAAGGAGTGATTGCGCCGGCGTTGATTTCCATTATGCTTTTCGCCAATTTGCGCAGCAGGAACCGGTCATGCGAAATCAGGAGCATCGTCCCCTTGAATTCCTGCAGCGACCGGTACAGATATTCCACGGTCGGAATGTCCAGGTAGTTCGACGGTTCGTCCAGCAGCAGCAGATCCGGTCTGGCGATCAATGTTCTGGCGAGCGCCGCACGCATCTGCCAGCCTCCGCTGAAGTTCTCAAGCGGCAGCGTCATTTCATTCATGTGAAATCCCAGGCTGCACAATGCGGCCTCGGCTTCGGTCTTCAGCCGGTAGGCGCCGAGCTGCTCCATCGCGGATTGCAGCTGCCCGTGCCGCTGCAGCATCGATTTCCGGGCGGCCGCATCCGGTGCGCCGGAATGAAGACGCTGCTCCAATTCATGCAGCTCGGCGGCGATTTTATTCAGTTCCGGGATTGCATCGGCGGTGAAGTCAAGCAGCGAGAGTCCGTCTTGCCGGACAGCGGGAAGCTGCTGAGGCAGGAATCCGATCCTCAGGTTCTTCGGCAGCGCGATTCTGCCGCGGTCCGGCAGTATTTCTCCGGTAATCAGGCCGAACAGGGTGCTCTTCCCCGCTCCGTTCGAGCCGACGATGCCGATTCTGTCGCCGGCGTTGACGCGGAAACTGGCCCCGGAAAAAAGCGTCTTTCCGCCGTAACTTTTATAGACGTCGATAAAATCAACCATGTCGCTTCTGTTTCGTGCGCGGGATTTCGGGATTTCGCCGGAAAAAGCAATATACCACCTGATTCTGCGAATGGCAACGCCTGCGGGATCCGCGGCTCCTCACATGCGGGACTCGTTGCTACGGACGGATTTGCCGGAATCCGCCTATGAACGGGAGGGGGAAACGCCGCAGCGTCCGATCCGTCGATCCCTTTCCGGGTCAGTGTTCAGGAGCGGCGCCGTCGGGGGACTGGCTTCTGCGTTCGGATATCATTCTTTCTGTCAACCTGGAATAGCGCGGAGCCATTCTGGTGTTTCGGACGGCTATTTCCAATGCCCTGCGGCTGCCGATTATCACCAGCAGTCTCCGTGCCCTGGTCATGGCCGTGTAGAGCAGATTCCGCTGCAGCATCACGAAATGCTGGGTCAGCATCGGCAGAATCACCGCAGGAAATTCACTGCCCTGTGATTTATGGACCGTGATGGCATACGCGGGTGTGATTTGTTCCGCCTCGTCCCATGCATATTCCACGGCTCGGTTGCCGTCGAAGAGGATCCGGAACGTCTTTCTGCTCCTGTCGATCAGACTCACGCGGCCCAAATCTCCGTTGAAGACCATTTTCTCATAATTGTTGCAGGTCTGCATGACTTTGTCCCCGGATCGGATGCATCGTTCGCCGTAATGCAGCTGCGGCTTGTCGTCTCCGTTAAGAACCTGCTGCAGGCGCGCATTGACGGCGACGGTGCCGCATATGCCGCGGTTCATCGGCGTCAGAACCTGAATGTCGTCAAACGGATCGAGGCGGAAACGCCGCGGAATGCGTTCCGTCGTCAGTCGTATGATCAGTTCAAGCACCCTGTCCGGATCGTCCTGTTCGATCCAGTAGAAATCGGAGAGCATGTTCGCGTCGCCGCCGTTCTCCGGGAGCATGCCGCGGTTCACACGGTGGGCGTTGCTGATGATCCTGCTGCCCTGCGCCTGACGGAAGACCTCCGTCAGTTCGGTGGTCAGAAACCACCCTGACTCTATGAAACTGGCCAGCACCGTGCCCGGACCGACCGACGGCAGCTGATCCCGGTCTCCCACCAGCACCACGCTTGTTCCCGGGGCGACGGCGCGGAACAGAGCCAACGCCAGCAGCAGGTCAAGCATCGACACCTCGTCCACGATCAGCAGATCGCACGGCAGAACGTTGGTGTCGTCGTAACCGAAACGTCCGGTCTGCGGATCGAACGCCAGAAGTCTGTGCAATGTCTTCGCCGTGATTCCGGTGGCCTCGCCAAGACGCTTGGCGGCGCGTCCGGTGGGTGCGGCCGCGACGATCCGTATGCCTGCGCGTTCGGCTCTGCGGACGATTTCCCCGACGACGGTGGTCTTGCCGACGCCCGGTCCGCCCGTGATGATGGTGAGTGCGCATTCCGAAACACGGTCGACCGCAAGCTGCTGCGCGGCGTTGAGGCGCAGTTTGCCCGGCGCGGCGGTTCTGCATCTGCGTCCCGCGAAATCGCCGGACTGCGCCAGGAGGCGGACGCGTTTCGGCAGCTCCCGTTCTGCACGCGCGAGTGCCGGCGACATGATCATGCCGTCCTGACGGACAAGCAGATGTCTCGTTATCGCCCGTTCGATACCGGCTTCCGCCCGCTCCGGCGGCTGTCCCGCCAGCTCGGCGACGTTCCGGACGAACTGCGCTTCAGGACAGCCGGTGTGTCCGTTGCCGATGGCCAGATTGATTTCGTAGACCGCCGCGGCGGTGAGACGTTCCGGGGCGTCGCGGGCGATGCCGACCCCCGCCGCGATCTCATCCGCTTTCAGGAAGCCGATGCCGCTTATATCCTCCGCCAGCCGGTAGGGGTTGGCGCGCACGACGTCGGCCGTTTTGTCGCCGTAGCGGCGGTAGAGTTTCTGACAGTACCCGGGAGTGATGCCGAGTCCCTGCAGGTAGATGAAGATGTCCCGTCTGGTTTCGCTTTCCCGCCATTTTGCGGTGACGGCGGCGGCTTTCTTCTTTCCGATGCCGGGAACGTCGCAGAGACGTCTGGGGCATTTGTCCAGCACGTTCAGTGTCTCCGCGCCGAAATAGTCGACTATCAGCTTCGCGGTTTTCTCCCCGATTCCGGGAATGGCGCCGGAACCGAGAAAACGGATGATGCCCTCCCTCGTCGTCGGCAGAAGCGGCCGGAAACGCACCGCGCGGAACTGAGCGCCGTATTCGGAGTGCTTTTCCCATCTGCCGGTGACTTCGATGCATTGCCCGGGCTCCAGTCCGTTGAGTGCTCCGACGACGGTTTTTTCGCTGTTCTGCTTATCGCGCAGACGCAGCACGGTGTACGTGTCATCCTGATTCCTGTAGACGATCCTGATGATTTCCCCCTGCAGTGTCGCGGAGAAGAGGGTGTCGTCCTGTGGCATATGTCGGAGTGAAGTCTGTCGGATGATTATTTCTTGGGGCGCATGTGAGGAAACAGCACGACGTCGCGGATTGATTCCGCCCCAGTGAGAAGCATGACCAGACGGTCTATGCCGACACCCATGCCCCCGGCGGGAGGCATGCCGTATTCAAGCGCGGTCAGAAAATCCTCGTCGACTTTGTCGGCGACGGAATCCCCCGGCTGCTTCTCGCGTTCGAACTGTTCCATGAACCGCCGGCGCTGCTCGATGGGGTCGTTGAGTTCGCTGTACGCGGGGGCGATTTCCTGGCCGTTGATTTCGAGTTCGAAGACGTCCGTCACGGAGGGATCGTCCTTGCAGACGCGCGCCAGCGGCAGGAGAACCGCAGGCATGCGCGTCACGAACGTGGGCTGGATGAGCGTCGGTTCGATCAGCTTTTCGTAGACCTCGTTGGTCACTTCAAAGTCCCGCATGGATTCATCCGCGGACAGACCGAGCTTCCGTGCGCGTCCGAGCCGCTCCGCCGGAGTGACGTCGAACCAGTCTCCGCCCGCCGTCTCGCGGATGAGGTCATGGTAGGTGACGCGCCGCCATGGTTTTTCGAGGCGGATCGTCTTTCCTCCGCCGTGTTCGATGGTCAGTGATCCGACAACTTTCTGTGCGATGGAAGTGATTAGATCTTCGATGAGACTCATCATCGACGCGCAGTCGCCGTAGGCCTGATAGACTTCCATCATCGTGAACTCCGGACTGTGGCGCCGATCCATTCCCTCGTTGCGGAAGTTGCGGTTTATTTCAAATATGCGTTCGAATCCGCCGACCAGCAGACGCTTCAGGAAGAGTTCCGGCGCGATGCGCAGATACATCGGCGTGTTGAGAGCCTCGTAATGGGTTTTGAAAGGGGCGGCCGACGCGCCGCCCGGCATCGTCTGCAGCATGGGCGTTTCCACCTCCATGAAACCGCGTGATTCCATGAATTTGCGCAGTTCGCTGATGATACGGATGCGCTGGCGAAAGATGCGGCAGCTGTCGTCGTTCATGATCAGGTCGAGGTAACGCTGGCGGTAGCGTTGTTCGACGTCGGTGAGTCCGTGAAATTTTTCCGGCAGCGGCCGGAGCGATTTGCACAGCAGCGTGCATTCGCGTATGCGGATCGTGAGCTCGCCCGTCCTGGTGGTGAACAGTTCGCCCCGCACGCCGACGATATCGCCGATGTTCAGAGCCTTGAAACTGTCGAAGCGCTCGTCTCCAAGCTCCTTGCGTCCGGCGAAAAGCTGGATTCTGCCGGTGCTGTCGCGCAGGTCGGCGAAAATGGACTTTCCCATGATCCGCATGGCGGTCAGTCGTCCGGCGACGACAGCCGTCTGGCTCCCGTCGAAGTCGGGTTTGAAAGATCCGCGGTATTCCTCGATCCGGCGTTCGCCGTCGAAACGTTCGCCGAACGGGTTGACTCCGGATGCGATCATCTCCCTGGTTTTCTCAAGGCGCTGCAGGAACAGGCCGTCGGTTCGTGCGGTGTCCTCGGCGGTCCGACCGCCGCCGGGAACAGACAAGTCATTTTCGTTCATCAAGCGTAAGCCTCCGTAGTGCTGTGGCGATGGAAAGGAAACGGAACCGAAAGCGGGCGCGGCTCGTTGTTTCCGGCGAAACGGCTGTTGGAATTCGGCAGGGCGTTTTCTCTCAGGAAACCGTACATCGGTCAGATTCCCGACTCCAGAATGTTGCAACGGACCGTCATAGGCGCTGAAAAGAAGTCCTCCGAATGAATTTTTCACGGCGCGGCGCCGTACGGACCGGACAATCTAGCACGAATGAGATGTAATGTCAAACATGGAAACGGTGTTCCGTCCAGGCGGGGCGGCGCCGTCCGCAGACGGCGCCGCCCCGGATGAAAACGGAACCGGACGAGTCCGAACAGGTTCAACGCCGCGCTTTCCGAAACGGACTCGCGCGGACGCGTAGCGGCGGGTCAACAGGAGAGGCGGGCCGTGAATCCGGCTCCGCGGGCACGGAAGACTCACGGATCGACGGCGGAACCGGAGCGACGCACGGCGGAGCAATCTCGGACTTTCCGCGACCGCGTCGCGGGAGCGGTCAGTACACCGAATCCGGAAAGTAGAACCGCGATGCGTTCTCGGACGTAATCACCTGCGACGGGATGAGGATCTCGGAGCGGCCGTCAACCGGTCTGTTGCCGTTGCGCACGCCGGCCAGCGCCTGTTCGATCGCGGTGCGTATCATCCCGGGAGAGTAGGACACCGTCGCCCTCACCAGTTTGTCGCCGTCGAGCACTTTCCTCACCATTTCCTTGCTGCCGCCGCCGCCGATCATGACTTTGACGTCGCCGCGTCCGGATTCCTTGTAGGCTTTGAGAGCACCGATGAGCACGTCGTCGTCACCTGCCCAGACGGCGTCGATTCTGGGGTGTTTCTGCAGATAGTTCTCCATGAGCGTCAGACCTTTCTCCGTGCTCCATCCCGCACTTTGGCTGTCCATGATGCGGATGCCCGGGTATTTGTCGTGCAGAACCTGCCGGAACCCCTCGATTCTGGCGGTGTTGACGGGGCAGGGAATTCCCTCCATGACCACAATGTCCCCGCCCTCCGGAAGAAGCGATCCCATCGCTTCCGCCGCCGCCGCTCCGAAACTGCGGTTGTCGCCGTTGACGAATAGATTCTGCACCGGCCGGTCGAGCGGGTTTGAAACCACCACCAGATATACCCCCTGCCGCACGGCTTTCTCGCATATCGCCGTAACCGGTCCGGGCTCCTGACTCATCACCACCAGCGCACGGACGCCGCGCGACAGGAGGTTCTCGATGCGGTTCACCTGTTCGGAGCTGTCCGCGCTGGTGGAGATGAGCACATCCACGTCGGCATGCCGCGCCCTAAGCTCCTTCGCGGTCTCCTCCGCATTCCAGACCACGCCGCCGGTCCAGCCGTGGGTGGCCGCCGGGATGGACACGCCGATGCGGACGGTTCTTTCCCGTTCCTCCGAGCGGCCGCATCCGGCGAGCAGGCAGGCCGCCAGCATGCCGGCGAAACCGGCGCATCTCCATCCGTTCATTTGTTGTTCTCCGTTCTGCGGAATGTCATCATTTTACCGAGCCTGAACTTTTTCGATTCGGACCGCAGGAGGCTGGAAAGCACGAAAACTCCCACGCCTACGCAGATTGCGCAATCGGCGATGTTGAAGACAGGATAGTGATAGTCCCTGTAATAGAAATCGAGGAAATCCACCACTTCCCCGCGCCAGATTCTGTCGATCGAATTGCCGAGCACGCCGGACAGCACGGTGAAAACCGCCCAGCACCGTTCGGGACAGCCGTCCACAAGGGTGCGCAGGAAGCACAGAGCCGCAACGAACACCACGGCGGCGACCAGCAGCAGCAGCCATCCCTGCCCTTCCAGCATGCTCCACGCCGCGCCCCGGTTCGTGACGTAAGTCAGGGAAAAGAAACCGTCGATTATCGGACGGCTCTGGTATTTGCTGAATCTGTGTTCAACGGCGGCCTTGCTGACCTGGTCGATCATCAGCAGCAGACAGGACCAGCCGAGCGACCAGCAGAACCATCGCCGTTCCCGATCGGATCCGGCACGGATTCTCTGCAGCCAGCCGGCGTTCATCCGGGTCGGCTTCCGGTCAAAAGCGATTCCTCTGTTCATGCATGGATTTACATTTCACGCAGTAGATGGCGTAAGGACGGGCCTCCAGTCTGGCTTCGCCGATTTCCCCGCCGCAGTCCAGACATTTGCCGTATTCGCCGTCAAACAGACGCTGGATGGCGCCCTCGATCAGTTCCAGCACGTTGCCCTCCTCGGTCAACAGCCGCAGTTCCATCTCGTGGCGGGAATTGTCGCTGCTCACGTCCGCCATGTGCGTCGTCACGCCGCGCTTGTCGGCGTTGCTGCAGTCCAGCGCGTCCTCGGCATGGTACTGCATACGTCCGAGAACCATCTCGCGCACATGGAGAAGACGTTCGTAGTAGGTTTTGTCGATGCCCCGAAGCTCGGGCATCGCATTCGATCTCCTTGCCATGGATTTATCTCCTGATTTTATTTTTAGTGTTGGCTGAAATTCATCTGTGCATGACGGCGGGAACACGGCGCCGCCGAACCGACATCCGGCGAACGCATGAACACGACGGTCTCCGCATGTTCATTCATGGAATGAATTTGCACAAGCAATGTCGGATCTAATATAATCCGTCCGGAGGGGTTTTGCAAGCGTGCAGCTTCCCGAGGGACGGATTTCACCCGGCATGGAATGCCCCGTCGCCGGTTCGAGGACGCATGCGCATCCGCCGGCCATGCGGCGTCCATGATGCGAGGAGGGGGACGGCTGCCATGCGGAAGGGCTGCGGCGAGCGCGGAGCCGGCGCGGGGACGCCGCGTCTCCCCGGTCCCGCGTGTCACGGAGTCATCCGTCAACGGTCGGCGGTCAGCACTGAATCAGAAACCCGGAACATGGTCTTATGTTGAAGTTGAACGATATCAGATCCCCGTCCAGATTGAACGGAATCTCAGAACAATTCGTCTTTTCGTCCAGGAGACGGACGCTGAGGTTGTCCTTGTCGGTTCCGGTCAGTCCCCTGAGCGATATCTCCAGTTTCTTGGGACGGAAATTGTCGTCGTCGCTGAACATGCCGATCACCGCCGCCTTCCTTCCGTGTCCGTCCGTCGCGCCGAGCACTTGCACCGAAGGATCGTCGGAGCCGGACTCCGCCTCGACTCCGAGGCGCGCGAGTTTTTCGAACATGAAGTATGAATACCATGTTTTCTGGACGTCGAAAGTCACCGGGTGCCAGAGTCCGTTCATGCCGGAGTGGACGCTCATGTCATAGTACATGAGAAGATCCAGCGGCAGTTTCTGACAGCCGAGCATGGTGCAGAGCGCGAAAGCCGCGCCTTTCATGCCGGCCTCCTGCTCCAGCGAATAGATCCATGCGTCGCTCCATCCCTTCACGTAGTTCCATTCGTTGAGGACGCTTTCCGCCTGCGGCTGTCCGCGCGAGTCCAGATGCGCCCTGACGTCGGCGACGTCGGAAAAAATGTCGGCCGTGTCGCACGCGTAGCGGTGCCAGCTGAAGAAATCCAGCTTTATGTCCTGTCTCTCCAGCTCGGCCAGGAATTCGCCCGTCCACTGGCTTCTGACGCTGCCGGCCGCGGCCGGACCGCCGATTTTCAGTTCGGGGAAGCATTTCTTCAGGTGCCGCGCCACGACGCAGAACATCTGACGGAATTCCGCGGAGGATCCCTGCCAGCAGCGTTTGTTGGCGGCGTCGTCGGGATCCAGATCGGGCTCGTTCCAGATTTCCCAGTAGCTTATCTTCATATTGAGTCCGCCGGCCCATGAGCCGGTGCAATGCCTTATGATGTGCTCGCAGATCACGGCGAATCTGTTGAAATCGGGGGGTGCGCAGGTGAACCATTTCCGCGGGTTGTGTTCGATGCTGCCTCCGAGGCGGAAGAACGGCTCCGTTCCCGCTGCGGCGATGCTTTTCAGGTAGGCGTCGGTCATGACGAAGTCGTAACTTGACGGATCGGTCGGGGACGCGGAGTAGTCCTTGAAAATCGCCCGCACGTCGACAGTGTGCGGAGCCCCGTACGCGTAACAGTTGTTCGAGTCATGCAGTCTGGCATACGGAATGTGCAGCATCTTGAACGTGTCGAAGTTGCCGCTGGTCTGAACGTCCGTGGAGACTTTCGGCCCGTTGTTGCCGGCGTTCATCGGTTTTATGCGTCCGAGGGTGCGGTTGAAATCCACGAATACCTTTGAAACCATATCTGCGTTTGCTCCGTATGTTTCAGTTGTTCCGCGACGGCTGTATCACGCTTCACGCGGCATTGTCCGTTCTGCCGATTCCGAATCTGCGTCCGACTGTTCCCGGGCAATCCGGTTTTCAGACCGGCGTCCGGCCGGCCGAGGTCAATCTTCTCGCGATGGCGTCGGCAATATGCCGCGCGTCCAGATGAAAAGCGGCGCGCACCTCGTCCGTGCGTCCGAACGGGATGACCCTGTCCGGCCATCCGAAGCGTCCCGTCAGCCCCCGCGTTCCGGATAACGCCTCGTCCAGAGCGGACGCCAGACCGCCGCACAGAACATGATCTTCCAACGAGAAAACCGGGAACGACGCGGCGTGGCGCCGTGCCAGTTCCGCGTCCAGCGGTTTGAGGCAGCGCGCGTTGACCACCGTCGCGTGCAGACCGTGACGGAGACGCAGCAGTTCCGCCGCCTCCGTCGCGGTGCGGCAGTCGGCTCCGAACGTCCATATCGCCAAATCCCCGCCTTCAAGCAGAACGGCGGCCCGCCCCGGCTCGGGCGGCGGCACCGGACGGCCGGCGTCGAACACCGCGCCTCCCGAACCGCGCGGATAGCGCAGAGCGACGGGCGTCTTCATCGTCACCGCCCAGTGCAGCATCGTCCGCAGCTCGTTCTCATCGCAGGGGGCGAAGATCGTGAGGTTGGGCATGGCGCGCAGGAAGGCAAGGTCGTAAATGCCGTGATGAGTCGGTCCGTCCTCGACCATTCCGGCGCGATCCAGGGCCAGTATGACCGGAAGGTTCTGCAGGCAGACGTCATGGTAGACAGGATCGAACGCCCGTTGCATGAAAGTCGAGTAAATGGCCACGACGGGATGCAGACCCCCGGCGGCCATTCCGGCGGCGAACACCACCGCGTGCTCCTCGGCGATTCCCACGTCGAAAAAGCGGTTCGGAAATCTGTCGGCGAACCCGGTCATTCCGGTGCCTGACTTCATCGCGGCGGTGATTGCCACCAGATCCGGATGCCCGTCCGCCAGTTCCGTCAACGTCTCCCCGAACGCTCGTGAAAAGGTCATGCTCCCGGATTCGCCCAGTCCGCAGGACAGATTGAACGGAGACACGCCATGGTATTTCTCCGGAGACTTCGCCGCGGGCGGATAACCGTGCCCTTTCTCGGTGATCACGTGCACGAGCGCGGGGCGGTGCGAATCTCTCGCCGCCGTGAGCAGTCTGACCAGGTCGGGAATCGAATGCCCGTTCACCGGACCCAGATAACGGATGCCGAGCTCCTCGAACAGTCCTCCCGGGAGGAACACGCTTTTCATCGCCTCCTCCAGCTTTTGAACGGAACGGTACAGTTCCGGAACCTTGCGCAGCACGTTCTTCGCGGCCGTCTTGAAATGGCCGTACGCGCGGCCGGAGATGATGCGGTTGAGATAGGACGGGAGCGCGCCGACGTTGTGATCGATGGACATGCGGTTGTCATTGAGCACGATCACCAGCGGGGCTCCGCTTTCCTTCACGCTGTTGAGTCCCTCCAGTGAAATACCGCAGTTGAGCGATCCGTCTCCCACGATCGCCACGGCGCGGGAGTCGTCGCCGCGCCGTCTGGCGGCCACTTCCAGTCCGAGCGCGGCCGAAATCGCGGTGCCCGCGTGCCCGCCACCGAACGCGTCGTACTGGGGCGATTCCGCGCGGGACTGAAAGCCGCAGCATCCTCCCATCCGGCGCAGTCTGCGGAACAGCGTCTTTCGGCCGGTCAGCAGTTTGTGAGCGTAGGCCTGATGACCGACGTCCCAGATCAGGCAGTCGCGGGGAGTGTCGAAGACCAGATGCAGAGCCAAGGTCAGCTCCACCGTGCCCAG
Source organism: uncultured Victivallaceae bacterium (assembly GCA_964402715.1). Classification (GTDB taxonomy): domain Bacteria; phylum Verrucomicrobiota; class Lentisphaeria; order Victivallales; family Victivallaceae; genus CALXOD01. The sequence goes on along the minus strand of CAYODJ010000013.1, from coordinate 11,144 downwards.
ACTGGAGGAGAGGTGTCCTCCGTTTTCGGACACGGTCCGGAGAATTTCATTGCGGAGCTCGGCCGCCAGCTGGTTCAGTTCCGCCGGTCCGAGCCGGCGGATGTCGGACGGAGCTTCGACGCGTTCCAGTACGGATTTGGTTTTCACACGTCTAGCTCCATGACCGTTTTCGGATTCGCAGTGTTCAGGTCTCTGCCCCCTGCTCCGATAATCACACCGGCTTCCCGCCGTCCGCGGATCCGCCAGGAGACCTGCGCCTACTTAGTATAGCTTCCGGAGCTTTTCCTTGCAACCGCGCCGTTTGAAAAACAACGGCACGAGAGACGGGACGAACATGATTCGATTAATCCCGTCGCTTCGGATCCGGACGGTTTCCCGCCTTGCTCAGGGCGGGAAAGAGTGTCCTGCGGAGCGCGGTCCGTGTTTCCGATGAGGCTTCGCCCGTCGTTTCCATGGGGAGCGCCGGCCGTATTCAGCGGGACGATGGAGACCTCTCCAGATTTTCCAGCAGGCGCAGCAGTGCGCTCCGCTGTCCCCGGGAGATGCCGTGACGCAGCAGCGCGCGCCGCGCGATCGCCGCCGCTTCGTCCCCGCGACCCTGGCCGCGCAGACTTTCCGCCAGGAAATACTGATGGGGCACCTGCATTCCCGGCAGATCGTCCGGCCGGATGCCGCGCAGCAGACGCTCCGCCTCCTCCGGGCGTCCCGAAGCCAGTTCCAGCAGCGCGGTGTAGTATGCGCGCCACGCGGCGTCCCCCTCGAAGCTCTTCAGCACCGCGGCCGCCTCGGCATGGCGCCGGGCTTTCAGCAGCGGGGTGATTGCCCGCGTCAGGTAGACGGGATTCCTCCGGCTGCGGGCATACGCCTCCAGGTGATAACGGATGGATCGTTCCGGGGGATCCGGCATCCTGTCCAGCGCCATGGCCCACGCGGCGGCGTCCGCGGCACGTTCCGGGACGGGGGGCATCAGACACCATGACGCGCAGCAGACGACGGGGACGGTGATTCCGCAGGTCGTGAAGTCCTTCCGCGTCCGCCGGAACATGAGCGCAAGCGGGTAGATCGCGCTTAAAATCAGAGCGGGGTACAGGATCAGCCGGTAGCGGCCGACGGGATAGTAGGCGATCGCGCAGACGCTCATGCCGAGCATGCACCCCAGCAGCAGCCAGTTGCGTCCGCAACTGCGGCGGCCCGAGAAGGCCATCAGCGCCATTCCCGCCGTCGCGGCCGGCAGAACCAGCAGCGGCCCGGGCAGAACGGACAGCGGGGCGAGGCGCTGTCTCAGGTAGTGATAGTTGAGGTTGTCCGGAATTTCACGCGGCGACAGCATCAGCGGCGCCTTGCGCAGGAATCCGGCGACGGCGCGGGACATGAAAGCACGCGGATCCCGGGCGCGACGTTCGGCGGGCGCCGCACGGTTCCAGTCGCGCAGCGACGGCGATTGAATCACATCGGCGATATAGGAGATGTTGCCCCCGTAGAACGGGAGCGGCCATTTCGCGTGCAGCCAGTTCCAGCTGACCACCGGAATCCAGACGGCCAGCAGCCCTGTGCACAGCAGACAGCCGCGGCGGAGGATTCCGGGGCTGCCGCGGCGCGGGGAGAGAGACAACCAGCATAACGCAAAAAGCAGGAACGGCAGCGACGACGGACGGCCCGTTCCTGCGAGTCCCAGGGCTCCGCCGGCTTCGACGAGCGACGCGGGTGAGAAACGGCGGCGGTGCGCGTCCAGCATCACGGCGAACGCCAGCAGGTTCAGGAACGCCAGAAGCGGTTCCTGGAGCGCCGTGCATTCGTACAGGAGAGGCGGGGCGTACAGCGAGGCGAGCACCCCCGCGATCAGCGCCGTTTTCCTGTTTCTCCACAGCCGCAGTGCGCAGAAAGTCACCAGAAGCGACGACAGCGCCCCGCAGGACATCTGGAGGAGCATCAACCTGTCCGGCGAACCGGCGGCGGCAACCAAAAGGCGGAACGGCGTGAAAACGCCCGCCCCGGACGCGAGGCGTCGCCCCAGCTCCCAATGCGTCATCATGTCCAGCCCGGGTATCAGGTGGAAGCGGCTCAACGGGGATTCCCGCGCGGCGGCGAAAACGGACAGCCGCACCGCCGCGGCAGTCAGGCCGACAATCCAGTAGACGCTTCCGCGATGCAGGCGCAACGGCATGGTGATCTTCCTCATGGTCTCCGGGACATAAGATAGCATGGGATTGGACGATCTGAAACAGACGGACAAAAAAAGCGGGTCTCCGGTTGAAAAGAGGCCGCATCCGCGCTATTGTTCCGGACATTTCGGCGGGACGGCTGCGCGGAGGACGACGTGTCGACCGCGGAACATGACGGATCAGATACGGTGGAGATGCGCTTTGTCAAAGAATTTTCCCGTACCGGCGGAATTCTGGCGGCTATTGCGCTGGGAATGGTTTTTCCGCAGGCTCATGTTCTGGACTTCCTGATCCGCTATCTCATCATGGTCATGCTGCTGCTGGTCTTTCTCCGCATGAGGCGTGCGCCGTTCTTTCTGCATTCAAGTCATTTTTTTCTGGTTGCCGCCAATCTGGCGATCGGGCCGTTCGCTTTCTGGCTGGTGCGGTCGTGCGGAGGAGGTCATGATTTGGCGCTGGCGTCTTTTTTCGTGGGAGTCACGCCGACCGCCGCCGCCGCCCCGGTGGTCATGACGTTTCTCGACGGCAGGGAGGAATATGTGACGTCTTCGTTTTTGCTGACGACGGGCGCGGCGGCTCTGGGGCTGCCGCTGATGCTCCCCCTCTTTCTGGGCGTTGACGCGCAGGGGCTGTGCGGCCATGTCTTCCGTAATCTGCTGTTCGTGCTGGGCGCTCCGGTGACAGTCGCCTTGCTGACGCGGAAGTTCTACAGGCCTTCGCCGCTCTGGCTCGCAAGACTTGGCAACCTGTCGTTTCTGCTCTGGACTTTCAGTCTGTTCCTGATATCCGCCGCCACTTCCAACTTTCTACGGGACAGCCTGAACAACGCCCTGCGCCTGGTGGTTGAGGTGTGCGCGGCGACGATGCTGATATGCGCGCTTAATTTCTCGCTGGGGTATCTGCTGGGAGGAAGGAGATTCAAACGGGAGGCCAGTCAATCTCTCGGACAGAAGAACACCACGTTGACCATCTATTTGGCTCTGTCCTACGCCAATCCGGCGGTGGCGCTCGGACCGGCGTGCTACGTTTTCTGGCACAATCTCTGGAACGCGGTTCAATTGTACTTCGCAAGACTGAAAATCGGTCGGGAAGACTGACTGGCGGAGTCCGGACGGGGGGATCGAGATTCGGGGGTTCCATGGCGGTGCGGCCTTCCTCCGTCCGGATGACTTCCCGCGCAATCACGTTTCTCTTCCGCCGGGGCGGCCTGTAATCGGGAGAATGAACGTTGAGAAAGCTCTATTTCGTCGGAATCGGCGGCGCGGGCATGGCGCCCTTGGCGACGATTGCCCTGGAGCAGGGCGTCGCGGTGGCCGGTTCGGATCTCGAGCTCAATGACAAGACTTCGGCGCTGCGCGCGGCGGGGGCCGTCGTGTTTCACGGACACAGGGCGTCGCAGGTGCCGGGGGATGCGGACGGATTGATTTTCTCCTCCGCCGTTCCCGCGGACAACCCCGAGCGTCGGCGGGCGCGGGAGCTGAACATACCGGAAATCAGGCGCGGCGACTTCCTCTCGCGTCTCGCGCTCGCCTACCGGCGGACGGTGTCGGTCTCCGGTTCTCACGGCAAGACTTCCGTCGCCGCCCTGCTGACGCACATACTGCGGAACTGCGGCATGAATCCGGGGCATATGATCGGCGGCGCGGTCCCCGGCATGCCGTCCGGGCATGCCGGCGACGGAGATGTTTTTGTCACCGAGGCGGATGAAAGCGACGGGACGCACACAATGCTGCGCTCATGGCTCGGCGTGGTTCCGAACGCCGACGATGATCACGCGTGGAGCGTCGGAGGAGAGGCCGCGCTGCGCGACAACTTCCGTCGTTTCGCGCGGCGGTGTGAACGGCTGCTTTATTTCGCAGACTCGGTGCCGCATGGCTGGTTCGCGTTCCATCCGCATGCGGAGGCGTATCGTCTGTCCGACGCCGACGCGTTCCCGCTTGCGCTGATTGGATTCCAGCGCCGAAACGCTTTCCTGTCCGTGGAGGCGGCGGTCCGCTTGGGAGTGGAGCGGGAGGCGGCGGTGAAAGCGGCGGCGACCTTTCCGGGCGTGGTGCGCAGGATGACTGTACGCCGCAGCGAGGCGGCGCTGACCGTGATCGAGGATTATGCCCACCATCCGGCGGAGGTGGCGGCGTCGCTGGAATTCCTGCGGACAAGATATCCCGGATGGCATCTGCGGGTTCTCTTTCAGCCGCACCGCTACGCCAGGCTGAGGAAGTATCTGAACGTTTTCGCCGAGACGTTGCGGCGTGCCGATTCGGTGGTGATAGCACCGGTCTTCTCGGCATGGAGCGGGGACGGAGAGGTCGGCGGAGCCGAGCTTGCCGCACGGATAGGAGGCGTCGCGTCGTACCGGGACGATTCCTGGGAGGATCTGGCCGCCGCGCTGCTGGCGGATCGACCCGCGGCGCCTCTGCTGATTGCGGTGATCGGCGCGGGCGACGTCGACAGGGTGCTGCCGTTTCTGTGCGGGCCGGAGACCCCGCTCATGTGACACCTTCCCCGGAACGGCGGAACTGCGCGCGGGAGGCGCCGTTTTCCTGCAGCGGGTTGTTTTTCTCCGGCGCCGGGGGGCGTGCCGTCGTGGAAAAAAGTAGATTGTTTTTTCGAATGGTTCATTGATTTTTCACATAAACGTGGCAAATGTGAACGTTGCGCGCCGCTTTCCGTCAGTCGGCGGCGCCGGTGCGTACGGAAGTCCGATCAATCAGAGGAGGATGTCGGCACATGTCTCGGAAGAAGATTATGGAAGTAGGTGTGTTGTCCGCGTTTGCGGCGGACGGAGGCAATCCCTTCGAGTCCATCGCCGCGCACGGGGTCGGCGTGACCCAGCTCTGCAACTGGGACATGACGAAATGGACCAAGGAGAACGCGAAGAAGATCAAACGCTACTCCAAGGACAGCGCAGTGCGTCTGGCGGCCGTATGGGCGGGTTACTCCGGCAAGCATGTCTGGAACTTTGTGGACGGTCCCGGCTCGTTGGGCCTTGTGCCGCCGGGAACCAGGAAACTGCGGGTCGCGGAGCTGAAGCAGGGCGCCGATTTCGCGTCATGGTGCGGGGCACCGGCGATCATCACGCATTGCGGCTTCATTCCGGAGAATCCGTCGGATCCGCTGTATCAGGGGACCTTGGACGCGATCGGAGAGGTGGCGGGATACTGCCGGAAACTGGGACTCGGTTTCTGGTTCGAGACCGGCCAGGAGACGCCGGTGACTCTTCTGCGGGTCATCGAGGATCTGGCGCTGCCGAATCTCGGCATAAACTTCGATACCGCGAACGTGATTCTTTACGGCAAGGCCAACCCGCTGGACGCTCTGGATGTTTTCGGAAAATACGTCACCAATCTGCATGCCAAGGACGGACTGTATCCCACCAGCGGCAGGGAATTGGGGCAGGAGACGGCGATCGGCGAGGGGAAGAGCAATTTCAAGAAGCTGATTCCCAGGCTGCATGAGATCGGTTTCACGGGTGACATCATAATCGAGCGTGAAATCGAAGGCGAGCAGCAGACGAAAGACATCATCAAGGCGATTAAGCTGCTGCGGAAACTGGTTGAGAAGACGTTGAAGGAGGAATAGTCGATGAGCAGGAAATTACGTGCCGCCATTCTCGGGTTCGGCGGTATCGGGCACTTTCACGCGGCGTGTTACAGAAATCAGGAGGACTGTCAGCTCGTCGCTCTTGCCGACAACTGTCCGGCTCAGCTGGAGAGCGACGCGTCCGAAATAAATATCGGCGGCAGCGGAAAGACAGAGATGGAGGGACTGCATCTCTATCATTCCTTCGAAAGCATGCTGAAGAACGAGGAACTGGACTTTGTCGACATCTGCGTTCCCACCGATCTCCATGCCAAGTATGCCGTCAAAGCTCTGCGGGCCGGGCTGCACGTGCTCAGCGAAAAGCCGATGGCCAGGACGCTCGCCCAGGCGGACGCGATGGTGCGCGCCGCCGACGAGACTGGAAAAAAGCTCATGATTGCTCAGTGTCTCCGCTTTCATCCGGCGTTCGACGCGCTGAAAACCGCCTACGACAGCCGCAAATACGGTCGGCTGCTTCGTCTGGCGACCCGCCGCATCGGCGGTCTGCCGTGCGGGCTCAACAATTGGTTCCAGGACGGCAAGCGCAGCGGGGGTGCTCTGCTGGACATGCACATTCACGACATTGATTTCATCAATTATCTGCTCGGCGTGCCCGACGCGGTCGTCACGTTCGGCTGCACCCACCACACCGGAGCGATCGACGACGCGCTGACGAACTACATATATGACGGCGGACCTCTGGTGTCGTCCGAGACGAGCTGGTCCCATGGCGGAAAGGATGGCGCGGAATGGGTGGCGGGCTACAGCGCGATCTTCGAGGACGCGACGCTCTTCTGCAAAGATCAGAAAAATATCGTGGTGCTCCGCGCCGACCGCGAGAAGGAAAATATCGAGACAGAAGGAGACTGCTACGCCAATGAAGTGGCCTATTTCGCCCGCTGCGTCCGTCAGGATCGGATGCCTCAGCAGTGTATGCCTCAAAGCACCCGCGAAACGCTCCGCATCGCTCTGGCGGAGGAACGTTCCGCGCTCACCGGGCGCAAAGTCCGGCTCTGACTCATAGTCGGCCCGGACAGGCCGCGACGCCTCCGTCGGGAGTGGTCGAAGGGTCGCCGCCGCATGGGTTTGCGGCGGCGGCCTTTTTGCGCTTTCGGAACTTTCTTTCCATGCGCTGGTGACATACAGCGGTCAAGCTGGAAAGAACTCTGACTGAAATCTCTGTCCGACGGCGTCTGAATCCGGCACATCGCGTGCCGGATTTTTTTATGAAATCGGCGCCAAAACGGCGCCAAGACGGGCTGAAACGGGATTTTTACCGGTTTTTGCAAGTCGCTGTAACGCAGTAAGTTGAATATGGAGCCAATGATCGGATTTGAACCGATGACCTATTCATTACGAGTGAATTGCTCTACCAGCTGAGCTACATTGGCCCTAACGGATATCCGTCGCCGCCGATGAATATAATGCAATTTTTCAAAAAAGCAACAGCCGTCCGGCGGAGCGTGGATCACGGTGCGCCGCGTCATTTTACGTTTCGCCACGTCGGACGGGGTGCGCACCGTTCCGAGGATGAACGCGCCCCGGATGAAAAAAGCGGCGCCGCGCCAGCGGACGGCCGCAGGGCATGCGGACGCGTCCGTGTCTCGGACGTGATTCTCTTGACGGTCAGCGGCGGACTCCCCCGGCGGGATTCGGTTTCGAATCCGCCGGAAGAGCTTCCTTTTCCGCAATGTTTCCTCCGTCCGTTCCGCTTCCAGCGGAGACCTCCGTCGCGGAGGCGCCGGATTTGGGCAGTGGCAGCGCAAACGCCGACCGGCTCATGTCGGTCCAGAGAGTTCCTTCCCCGGCATGGATGATCTGGGTCCGCACTCCGGGGTTGAGCGTCTCCGCAAAACGCAGGGCGGACAGCAGTCCGAGATTGCCCAGCGCCCGGGATTTGAGAAGTTCGCCGCTGGCCAGCTCGTTCTTCTTGAGGAAGTCAACTTTGACGTCGGTCGTGCCTTTCAGCTGGACGGTGCGCGCCTTTATCTCCGAACTTTTCAGTTCCAGGTTCGCCACCGCGAGGGCGGTTTCGGCGCGGAGTCTGCCCACGGAGTTTTTCCTGTTGGCGTCGATTTCCGCCACAAGCTTGCTGGTTTCCTGTTCAACCTCCTTGCTGCGCTGCTGGATCATGGCCTGTTCCGCATAGAGCTCGGCCTGAGCCTTGGCCGTTTCCTGCAGCGAGAGATTGGTGAGGTTCTGTTCGCGCGCAATGCTGACGGCTCTGAGCGGAGCCAGGATGTCGGGCGGGATTTCCACATTCCGGATGATCGCGTTGTGAACGATGATGTTCTTGTCGGCCAGGGTCTTCACCAGATCGTCTCGCAAGTCGTTCTGAAACGTCTCCCTGCCTTCGCCCATGATGAAGTCCTGGGCTTTGTAGGTGGAGCCTTTCAGCCTGGAAAGCGACAGAACCTGGGGAAGGATGATGTTTTCCACCACCTGCGGCAAATCTCCGTACAGCAGATAAAGGCGGGAGATATGCTCCGGCATCAGTTCGAACTCCACCGTCATGTCGATAAGGATTTTGAAACCGTCGCGCGAAGGGAATTCGACGTAGCGGCTGATGCCGTAAATGACGCTGTTGACATCGAAGTCGCGCGCGGAACGCTCCGAGACGGCGGCCTCGGCGCTTCCGGTTCCGCGCCCGGCGCTCTTGTCCTTCGCGGTCTTTCTGTCGAAGAATCCGGATTTGAGCGAAGATCTGGCGTCCGTCGAGGAGGACGCAGCCGTTCCCGGCTTTGATCCGGAGCCTGCGGATCTTGAGTGTCCGGCGTTGTGCTGCGGTTTTGACGCGAGCGCGGCTTCCATCCGGCTGGCCCGCTGTGTGTTCAGAGTGTTGAACTGCATCTCCTGCAGGGCGTTGCCGTCGGCGCCGAAATCGTTGCGTCCGGCGATGAGACTGCTGCCGCCTTCGCCGGTCATGCTGACCTGATTCATTCCGATTTCTATGATGTTCACCTGATAGGCGCGCGTGTTGATGTAGTACAGCCCCGGCTGGAGGATGTCGCGCAGCACCCCTTTCTCGCCGAGAGCCGCGAAGGTTCCGCGCTGCGGCGCCTTGCCGGTCTGCGAGGTGACCACGCCGGCGTATCCCACCGGAATGTTGATGGCGTCGACGATTTCCACGCGGTAGCCCACGGGGTTGAGTCTGTAGGTGCCGGGTCCGAGCACGTCACGCCAGAGTCCCTTGCTCCGGTGGTCGGCGGCGACTATCTCTCCGGCGGCGAGATCCTTGCCGACCTTGGAAGTGACCAGTCCCACCTTGCCGAGCGGCACCTGGACGGCCGGGACGATTTTGACGTCGTAACAGACCGGATCGAGAAAATGGCGTCCTTCCGCCAGCACCTCCCTGCGGACGCCTTTCTCCCCGTCTTCGACCAGGATGGCTCCCTGTGACGGGGTTCTGCCAGTCTTGGCGGTCACGATCGCCATATGCCCGGGCGGCACGTAGAAACGGCAGAAAAACCATTGATATCCGCCCCACGCCAGCGCCATGATCAGAACCGCGAACGCCGCCGCCGTCAGGACTTGAGGATGAAGGAAAGATGGCTTGTTCATCGGGCGTTGTCTCCATGTTTGTCAGGTGCGCCGGACGGTGCGGCAAGCAGAGGCAGTCCAAAGATGGAAGCATCGGCTCCGTCGGAATTGATCATGATGGACGTCAGTCCCGGTGCGATTTTCTCGTACAGCCGGGCCCGAATGAAATTTTCGCCGCCTCCGTATGCGTCCAGATTGCGCTGCAGAACCTCGGCCTCGCTCCGGTTGCGCGCGGCGATGACCTGCCGCTCGGCCTCGGCGATTTTCAACGCCGCCTCCGTCTGCGCCTGCATGGTGCGGTAGTCGGTTTCCGCTATCTCCAGTTCGGTGCGCGCGGCGATGGTTCGTTCCAGCTGCTCCTGCCTGGCCGCGATTTCCGCTGTCAGCTTGACGGTTTCGGCATCGACCTTGTTCCGGTTTTGAAGCGCCAGCTTCTCCTGCCGTTTAAGTTCGGCGTCGGACTTGGCCTGCTCTATCTGCTGACGGAATTTCCTCGCTTCCTGCTGCGCCAGCTCCCTGTTGCGGATGATCTCCGCGATCTCCTGGGGCGGTATGATGTCCCGTATCAGCACCGAGTTGATTGAAATCCCCCAGCGGCTGCAGTTCTGCTTGAGATAGTTGTCCAGCTGCTTTTGAAAAATCTGTCGGCTTTCTCCGACGATGAACTCCGTGGCGGTCTTTTTGCTTCCCTCTATTCTGGCGAAGCCGTGCACGTTCGGCAGGATCAGCTTGTTCAGGATGTCGTCGAGGTTGCCGACCTCGTTGGCGAGGCGCGACGCCTCGTCCGGATTGATGTTGAATTCCACGGTCCCTTCCAGGGAAACCTTGAATCCGTCGACCGTGAAAAAGCTTATGGCGTCGTCCCCGCTGAACTCGTGGCGCTGACTCTGGGTGTTGACGATGGCGACGCTTTTCAGGAAGGGGTTGATGCGGTGTGTTCCCTCCTTGAGAACCTCACGCAGCACCCCCTTGCGGCCGGGAGCGACCAGGAAGCCGTGATGATTGTCGAAATCGTTGGCCGTTCCCGAGAACAGATCGTCGCCGCACAATGCCGTGACAATGCCTATGTGCCCGGGACGGATTTTCAGGTCGTCGAACAGTTTGACATCGTACGCGTAGGGGTTGATCCGGTGTTTGCCGGTGCCGAGCACTTCTCTCACGATTCCCTTGTACTCCCTGCCGGGGGCGACGATTTCGCCCTCGGGTAGCGTCTTGCCGAATTTGCGGACGAGCACGGCGAATTTTCCCGCCGGAATGTCGGTGACGTCAATTATCTCCCAGTCCCACGAGTACGGATTCCGGAAATACCGCCCTTCGCCGAGCACCTCGAGCTGGATCCCCTTGTAACGGTCGTCGGGCGCGATGATCTCGCCCTCGGGCAGGTTCAGGCCGGTTTTGTGGATGAGAACCGCGACCTCGCCGTTGTCCGGTTCGATGCGGCAGCAGAACCACAGGAACAACGGGCCGATCACCAGCAGCAGGATCACGGCCGTTCCGACGGCGGCCGCAGCCTTGAAAGCGGTTTGATGCGTCATTGCAGGATCTCCTCAGTGTCATGACCGCCGCGTCTTTTTTCGCGAATTCCCCCGGCGTATGCCGCGACGACGAATTATAGCATCGCCGCCGAGTTTTGCAACACGGAAAACGACGGTCAATCCGCAGGGAGTCTTCCCGGGGAGGACGGAGACGTCGGCACGGCGCGTCCCCGGCAAAAATATTGTTTTTTGTCACGCGACGGCTTGCAACCTGATGAAAAGAAGTTTAAAGTAAGCAGGCGCGTCGAAAGCACGAGCGAGTGTAGCTCAGTCGGTAGAGCATCACGTTGCCAACGTGATTGTCGCCGGTTCGATTCCGGTCACTCGC
>CAYODJ010000012.1:0-66671 GCA_964402715.1 uncultured Victivallaceae bacterium | reverse complement strand
TGCAGAGCCCGGTCAACAACCTCGGTTTCGAGCAGCTGGGCATCGACACCGGAAGTATTGAATAAATTTTCCATGATATGAATACGGCAGTTTGAGTCAAATTGCCGTAAGTTCAGGAAACCCCATCCCCGCCATGCACTGACATGGCCGGGATGGGTTTCTTTTTCATATTGTGTTCCGTCATGACGAATACTGCCGAACTCCGTCCGTCATGACCACAGAAATCACCCCCCTGCACCCGTATGTGACGAACATTCTGCATCTCATCGTTCCCCCTGCCGGTTTAGCATCGTTGACATTCTGGAGCAGTGTCCTATGTTTCCCGTACATCTGATCCCAGATTTAATCACAGAGGATCTGACTTCACCGAGTCAGTCTATCGAACCGATGGCTCCGGAGAATCAGGCGGATCGTCAGAGAACATCGGCACATTCTCGCCGCATAAATCTGTCCGAAGCGAAGTGCTTAAAATATTTCTGTCAGGGTGACAGACACTGCGGAGGCCGCTCCGGTGGTGCAAAGGAAGCAAAAAGTATCACAGCCGTCCTATAGAAAAAGCATGATCGTCCGAACATCGGGAGAATATCCGTGCCCGTGATTATGGGGCAGCCGATCCGAAACGGATGAGATCCTCCGGAACAAGCATATCTACCGGAATTCGCTTAGGTTAACCAGGCTCAGCGGAATGAGAAAACTAACGGGGTATTTGAGAAAATCAGCCGAAAAGCACGATAAGGGGGAAAATGGTCGTTTCTAAAGTTCATGGAGCGGCGGTGAAAGCAGCCGGAAAAGCGTCGCTCCAATCGCGCAACCGTCGGTTGCTTCGACGGACCCAAAATAGCAATGGCTATCTGCGATCAATTAGAATATTGGACACCACCCAAATCCGCTCAAACGTAGCGCAATCGCCGCTCTCTCAGAATACTGCCATCCCTTACCCGATCGGCATACTTCACACGTGCCGAGGAAGCGGCCGACAGAAGCAGCTGCAAGTCTTCAAACGTATTTAGAAATGATGCTCTGTTACGTATTTCTCCCGGAAAACCACGACCGCGCAGGTAATCGTGAACAATTTTGCGTGCGAGCCGCATCGCCACCTTCTCACCATAGAAACATGTCATGTCTCGCACGTGAGCTTCAATTTCGTTCAACAATTCAGACAATGTCGGAGCCATGAATTTCCCATCAGATGCAATTTCCTGAAAAAGCCACGGATTACCCATGGCCCCCCGCGCGACCATGACGGGACCACAGTTACAGCAGCGGCGCATTTCTTTTGCGGTTTCTGCATTCATAATCCCTCCATTGCCGATAATTTGGATCGGGACGGCATCCACCACTGATCGGATGATCTCATAGTGGACCGATCCAGAGAAAAACGCCTGCGGCATTCTCCCATGGATAGTAACGGCGCAGGCACCCATCTCGTAAAGACCGCGTACCAACCGCACCGTAGGCTCCGGATCGGTTTCAGATAGGATTCGAATCTTTGCGGACAGCCGATGACGGCTCCGTCTGCATATGCCGAAAAATAGACGCAGCGCACGCTCCACATCGCACCCAAGCGCCGCACCAGCGCCTCTTTTCGCAATCTTGGGGACAGGACAGCCCAGGTTAAAATCCAATACGTCAAATTCATAATCATTGAGAACCTCAACCGCCGTATGCAGTTGAGCATCATCCCCTCCCACCAGCTGCACACCGAGGAATTCCTCCTCCTCTCCTCGCTTAAGCAGCATTTCAGCTCGTGACCGCGCGAAAACCAACGACGCAGCATCAACCATTTCCGTAAATGCGTAACGGCATCCGTGACGTCTCAGCGAACGACGATACGGCATATCGGTATACCCTGATAGAGGCGCCATAATCACGGCATCGTCTGGATAAAGCATGACAAGCAGAACACAGTTCTCTATTGCTGTTGTCAGATCATCGCCAGTGTTCCCTTATACGCCCGTCGCAAAGAAGCAAGTGGAATCGAGGCGTCATTCAATTTGAGGACTGGCTCGTCGGTGACCATTCCCACCCGCGCACATGGAACGTCGGCAAAAATACTTTCAAATTCCGATGCATGCTCAGGAGCCACTGCAGCTACCAGACGGCTGTTGGATTCGGAGAAAAGCACCTCAACCGGCGACAATCCCGCTTCCTGGGGTATGGCTGAAAGTGAAACCGACGCACCCAGACATCCGGCAATCGACATCCTGACAAAAGCCATTCCCAGACCTCCGAGCGCCGGCGCGTGAAGCGCCTCCACCAGCTCCAGTTGAGTCGCCTGCGCCATCCTGTGGTAAATTCTCAGCGCCTGCGGTGCGTCGACGTGCGGCACACCGTTGCCTGTGGCATTCAACATGGCAAAGTACTCCGATCCTCCCAACTCCCGCCTCGTATAGCCGACAACATATATCAACTCTCCGGGACGCTTGAAGTCGAGCGTCAGCGCCTTGCGCACATCATCCATTTTCGCGACGGCACTGAAAAGCAGTGTCGGGGGAATCGAGATTCTGCGTCCGCCCTTGGTGCTGTCATTTTTCATCGAATCCTTGCCTGAAATGAGCGGAACCTGGAAAGCCTTTGTATAATCATACAGTCCCTGGTTTGCTCTCACCAACTGCGCCAGTTTATATTCACCATCCGGTGTTTTGTCACTCATCACCGGATCCGGCCAGCAGAAATTGTCCAGACCCGCGATATGTCCGAGCTTTCCGCCGACGGCAATAATCCTGCGGACCGCTAGATCAACAACCGAAGCAGCCATGTGATATGTGTCAATATCGCTGTATCGCGGCAAGAGACCGCTTGAAAGGATCACGCCCTCGGTGCTCATGGGCTCGATCATGCTCACCGTCGCGTCCGACGCCACATCACGCTGCTTGCCGACGAAAGGCTTAACGACACTAAGTCCCTTGACCTCATGATCGTACTGCCGCGCCTTGTATTCGTCCGAGCAGAGATTCAACCGGGCAGCCATGGCCGTCAAATCTGCTCCGATCTCCGCCGACATCAATGTCGGTTCCGGAAACACTGGTTTTCTCCATCGCGCCCTGAGATGAAGCCTCGGCAAACCGTTATGCATGAACTCCATGTCCAGCATAGCCACCGTCCTGCCGCCATATGTGACATGAAATTTGCCGTCGTCAGTAAATTCCCCGAGCACGCTCACTTCCACATCCCGCTCCGATGCCAACTGTAGAAAGGCCGCAAGTTTTTGGGGAGGAACGGCGAAACTCATGCGTTCCTGCGCCTCGGACACCAGAATCTCCCAAGGATCGAGTCCTGCGTACTTCAGCGGCGCCTTGCTCAAATCCAGGCGGCAGCCGCCGCATTGTTCAGCCATTTCGCCTACGCTCGAGGACAGACCTCCCGCACCGTTGTCAGTGATGAACCTGTACAATCCACGCTGCCGTGCCTCATAGATGAAATCGCTTAACTTCTTCTGGGTGATAGGATCTCCGATCTGCACCGCCTGAACGGGACTGTCCGCGTTGAGCTCCTCGCTGGAGAAAGTGGCGCCGTGTATGCCGTCTTTGCCGATCCGACCGCCGCCCATGACGATCAGATCTCCCGGTGAAATGGATTTCTCGTAGCCGTTTTCACCGGCGATGCGTCTCGGAAGCGTGCCGACCGTCCCGCAGTAGACCAGCGGCTTCCCGATATAACGATCATCGAAATATTCCCACCCGTTGCCATATGGAATGCCGCTCTGGTTGCCGCCGTCTATAACCCCCTGATGCACACCGTCTCGCAGTCGTCTCGGGTGCAGCAGCCCCTCCGGCACATCCGAGTCGTCCGTGAACGGCGAACCCAGGCAATATCCCCAGACGTTGAACAACAAATCCGCTCCTTTTCCGGTGCCGAGCGGATCACGGTTGACGCCCACTATGCCGGTCATCGCCCCTCCGTATGGATCAAGCGCCGACGGACTGTTGTGCGTCTCCACCTTGAAAACCAAATCCAGATTCTCGTTGAATCTCACTATTCCGGCGTTGTCCCGAAACACGGACACCAAGAAATCGACGTTGCGTCCGATTTCGTCGGTGCTCCTCTTGATGTAGCTCTTGTAACACGAGTCTACCGTGAATGTTTTGCCTTCATCCTCGTCGACATAGTCGATGACCGCATTAAAGATCTTATGCTTGCAGTGCTCGCTCCAAGTTTGAGCCAGAATTTCCATTTCCACGTCGGTCGGATTTGCCGGAAGCCCGTATGTCTCCCGCCGTTTAAGGGTGCGGAAATACTGCTGTATGGCGTGCATCTCCTCCAAATTCAGCGCCAGCACACCACTGCGGCTGATTTCAAGCAATTCGGAATCGGAAACCTCCAGACAAAATTCACGCACCCTGCCACCCGAGGTTCCAGAGACCGTCGGAAAATTCATTGGAATATTCCGTTCGGCATCATCGCCTGAAAGGATGCACACCGTCTGGATAAGTTCATTGTGCAGAAGCTCGTGCGCGATCCGCTCAACGTCGTCTCTGCTCAAATCGTCTCCGTACAGCAGATACTCGGTTGAACTGAATATCTGCTCATCATCACGCAGCTTCCGCCCGATTATGTCGGAGACGGCGGTGCGCGCGGTGCGGCCGACGTTGTCTGTCACGCCGGGACGATATCCAACCGCCACGAGAAAGTCGCAGCGAGGAGGTTTTTCGTAATTCGCCGAACGAAAAGCATTGGTCCGATAACACTGAAGCACCGGATTGACCAGCAGGGACGCGATACGGTTCACGTCATCCGGTTCCAAATCGGCCGAGACAGTGTAGACATCCCTCGTCAACACCAGATCGACCGTCAAACCGAAATAATCATGAATCCTGCGTTTGACTCCCTCGCCGCGAGAATCGCGCCACTGCGGCAGCGGCGAAAATTCAATGCGCTCCATCATAATGTTCCGACCTTCCTTGCTTGCTGTGTCATGCGATAATTGCAGCTGACAACACCCATCGACACATCTTTACCCGACTACTACACATCCGCAATCTTTCAGTCATGAGCCAGTCCCCCAGTTCCCTCCCCGCAACCTTACATGCATCCGCAGCATTTCCGCATGAAATCAGTCAACACCGGACGAAATTTCTGCAAAGAATATTCCTTGGCTCGCTCCGTCGCTCCTCGCGACAGTCGGGCACGAACCGCCGTATCCTCCGCAAGGCAACGCACCGCCTCACACCACTCGTCCCGCGTCCCGGCCAAAATGCCGCATTCATGAGTCAGCACCCGCGTGTTTTCACCCACCGGACTTGCGATCACCGGCAGACCTGCAGCCAGGTATTGAATGATTTTGTACGCGGACTTCCCGCAGGACATCGGGTCATCCGTGAGCGGCATAATGCCGACATGCGACGAAGCGAGCACCTGCGCCTCATTCGCCACCGACCAATCCTCGAATCTCATCGGAACGCCCGGAATGCTTCTCTTCTCCAAACATCGCCGCGCCAGAACCAACAACTCATAATCAGCAACCGCAGTCATGGCACGCAAAGTATCCGCGAACTTTTCCAAGTAGACGTAGGTAACCGGAGTCCCGACCCAAACCAGCGTGAAACGCGATCGCTTCGCCACCTCCCCCCCGTAGTGTGCAAGATCCACGGCCGTTGGGATTTCCAGCCAGTTGTCATTCAGCCCGGACACCCTCTGCGCCAGAAAATTATTGGCGACAATCACACCGGCGGCGCCGGAGATGATGCGGTCGAATTTACCGGAAAGCCGCGTGCCTGCGTATTTTTCCCAGACATTGTCGTCAAAATTAAGGACGTAGCAGTGGTGCCTGAGTATTGCCATCTCCAACGCGGCCGGAACATTCGGCAGCAACTCGTACTCGATGAGAAGATGCCTGGGCAATCTACGCAAAACCGACAGACGCCGCAACAACGCCGCACACGCGAGCACACGGGATTTTCCAAGTCCGGCATAGAGACGTTTCAAGTACGCACGGCTGAAAAAAGGAATCATACGCACCGAAAAACCCGCCGCAGCCAGCGCGTCAGCGTAAGCATAATATCTCTGTCGACTGGACGCACCAAGTTCGTCGTACCGCGTACAAACACCCAAAGGCAGTTTCATACAACAGATTCATACTCCATGCCCGGCGGCGGGAGGCAGATCCAGCGCGGTCAGAAATCCAGCGTACCCGCCGACGGACAGCCGTCGTATCGCGGTTTCAATCACGGAGCAGGTGCCACGATCCCCGTTCACCCCGCCATGAATGGTGCTGACAATCTCCGGAACTCCTCTGATCAGAATGCGATCATACGGGTTCGTCTCTCCGACGGCGGCAACAAAATCCAGTGTCACAACCTCCCTGCCGTCAGCGGTTATGCCGCAGCCGATCTGCCGCACGCCGCGCACTGCGCCGCATGGAACAAGAGAGACGCCGGAATGGCATATTTCGCATTCCGCAATCAAAGGCTGCAACTCCTCCTTCACCGTTGCCAGCTCCCAGCCGAGTGCCGCCGCAATGAAAGAAACCGACTCCGACAGGCCGACATGCCGCAACCCGCCGGCCGCAGTCTGAAGGCGAAACCGTTCAGGCGACATTCCGACTCCGATTTTCCGCCGGAACTGCGCCCGCCGGAACGTTGCGTCCTGAACCCGTTCGACCTGCACCGCCTCAACGCGTGAACTTGCCCCTGAAAGAACGACAGGCAGAAAGTCCATCAGAAATCCCGGATTGATGCCGGCGGCGAGAACCGCAACCCCGTTCTTCTTGGCGGCGACGTCCAGTTCATCCGCAATTGCGGCATGATCCCGATACGGCCAGAATAACTCCTCGCAGGTCGTAATCACATTCATGCCCGCGTCGACGAATCCCAGGATCACCGGAAGCACATCATTCGCCGAGGATACTGTGGTGACAACCGCCGTATCCCCTCCGTCGCACGCGCTCAACGAAGGAGAGACACGCAAATCCCCGGCATCGACTCCCGGCACCAGCGCATCCACACGGAGTCCCACCAAATCCGGAGCCACGTCGACAACTCCGGTGACGCGAATGTGATCGTTCGTAGACAGATGCCGACATAACATACGTCCGATTTCACCGAATCCGCAGATAACAACCCTTGTCTTCATAGGCGAAAACCGTACCTTCAATCCCGGCACAAAGACAAACACGTAGGCATACTCGCGGAGAAGCGAGACGCCTAAGCCTCCAAAGCATCCCTCCTCATGGATGATCAAGCCCCGTGAAGAATACATCCGACGGGATGTTTCGTCAAGCTTCGGATTCAATTTCAAGTCGGAAATTTAAACCCGCAGAGCCGTCGGCCGACAGCAAATCATCGACATGGACAATGACTCACACGGCAGGAATCAAAACCGTGCGCGAAGCGGCATGCGCAACATGAATTTCCCGAACAAATTGGCATCGCTCCGATTTTTACGGAAGAAAGTCTTGCTTGAAAAGTGCATCCGCCCTTTGCTTTGACTAAAAAATGTAGAAATGGAGGAAAATGGCAGACGCGGGGTAAAACCGGCATGGATCTGATGCTTTGTCGGGCTGACGACGTGGTTCTCTGGATGAAATTGTGCGCAGGGTGCGTGACGCATGTGAGAGGAAGGCTTTTCTCGGAACTGCCGAAGGTGATTCCGCGGATGTGTCAGGAGACACCGCCGCTCCGGGTCGGCGGCGGAACCGGCTCAACGACAGGACGTCCCTACGGTTAGGTTCCGCCGGCCGGAAACGCACGGATCGCCTTGAGACGGTTTGTCGATGCCGCCGGATGCGGAAGATGTTTGGAAAGCGAATGGATATCAGTGTCGGCGCCTTCGTCGGCGCCTACAACTGCGGCGTTCCACAAAATTCTGAACGCCGATCGGCAAAAAATTCTCCGCGCACAGTCAGGATTGAACCGACGGCTGCGACTGCGCGTCCTGCTCCCAGCGCGGGGGCATGATCACGCTGTCAAGGCACCGCCGCCGTCGATCCACTTGTTTTTTCTCATGAGTGCTTTTATATTTAGAGCGGCTTGGAACGAGCCGTCGCCCGTGCGTTCGTCAATCTCTCATGAGGACTGCGCAAGAATATGCTGTGCGAAATATGTCACAACAACGAAGCCACCATCCACATCAAGGAGATTGTTGGCGGAGAGAAGAAATCTCTGAACTTATGCAGCAAATGCGCGGCGGAACATGATAAAACTTCCGGCATCAAGTTCGGCGCGTTCAATCTGGCGGAAATGCTGTTTAGCCTGGGGAAACTCGGCAACATAGCGGCCGCGACGGTTATGCCGCAGGGGAAATCCGCTCAAGTCTGCCCCGTTTGCGGATGGACGCTTCAGAAAATCCGCGACTCGGGAGGAAGGCTTGGGTGCGCCCGCTGCTACGAGTCTTTCCCCGCTCTGATCCACGAGACACTTGCCAACGTCCACCGCGGTCACATGCATGTCGGCAAACGTTTGCATGATCGCAGCGCTGACGTTGACGGCGTGGCGCAACTGCACTCCGAACTTGCGTGCCGTCGTCTTGAACTTGCGGAACTGATCAAATGCGAAAATTACGAACAGGCTGCAAAGGTGCGTGATCGGATTCGGGAAATAGAGTCCCGCTTGAACATAAAGAGAAACACTGGCAAGAAAACGAACGGACAGTGATGCCCGTGCGCCTGGAGAAAAGCCTCTGCACATGAGTAATTCCGACATCGCGCGACTGCTGCAGAACAGAGTGAGCTTTCTGTCCGACGCGGGAGCGGAGGAAGATATCGCCATAAGTTCGCGCATTCGCCTCGCGCGTAACGTCGAGGGTTTCTTCTTCCCGGCCGCTGCTCAGCCGCCCCAGCTTGAGGCGGTTCGTGACTTGGTGAGTTCGGCGGTGGCGGACAGCGGAGCTCTCGACGATGATTTTCTCCGCTTTGACACGGAGAAGCTGACTCCACTGGATCAGGAGATCCTGTTCGAGCGCCGACTGGTCAGCCGCGATTTGCTCTCCCGCGGCGGAGGCACCGCCTTGCTGACCAAGAGCGACGAATCGTGCAGCGTTATGGTCAATGAGGAAGATCATCTGCGGATCCAGGCCATCCGTCCCGGACTGCAGTTGATGAGTGTATGGAACGATGCTGACCGGCTGGATACGAATCTGGCGTCGAATCTGAACTATTCTTTCGACAGCAAATTGGGGTTCCTCACCAGTTGCCCGACCAATGTCGGCACCGGAATGCGGGCGTCCGTCATGCTGCACCTGCCCGGTCTGGTGCTCGCGGGTCAGATCAATACCGTCATTCAAGGAATCTCCAAACTCAATCTCGCCGTGCGCGGCATTTTCGGGGAAGGTTCCGACAATCGTGGAAACCTGTTCCAGATTTCCAACCAGAGCACTTTGGGGGAAAGCGAAACGCAGATTATCGAGAGGCTCAACGCGGTGATCATGCAGTTGATAGCCCACGAGAAGGACGCGCGCCGCGTATTGTTGGAAAAAGAGAAGTATTCACTGCTCGACGGAGTGGGACGATCGTACGGACTGCTGAGGTACGCATACAAGCTTACCTACGATGAGGCGTTAAACTCCTTGTCATGGCTTCGCGTAGGCGTCGACATGGGAGTGTTGAGAAGCGTGGAGATCAGAACGGTAAACGAACTGTTCATAGGCATAAACCCCGCGCATTTAAACCACCTCGCGGGGCGTCCGCTGAGCGATGCAGACGCGGACATCCAGCGCGCGGTGCTGGTCCGCGAACGTCTTGGGAAGACGGCGCAGTCTTAGCGGACGTCCCTCCCCCCGGCGCCGTGAGGCTCATGCTTGACTGGAGAAGAATGGCGTGCCGCCTCCCAGTCAATGCGCGGAACACACCACACGGACAAAGCCGTCGCCTGATGTTTCCCGCCGACTCCGTCGACGCCGCGGACGTTTCGGAGAGGACGCACGGGCGGCCCGGCTCTTCCCTGTCCGGCATCCGGTTCGGCAGCCGACGCTCTCGTCCGAAATTCCTCAAATGCGACGCCCGCCGTCGCCGGTCGGAATCCGCGAAACACGCACTGTCGAGAGCTATTCCGGTTTCACGGTGCACTGGTAACCGTAACGGTGGCATTCCAATAAGTACGCCAGCGCCTCTTCGGCGCTGTCCACCACTTTATAGATGGAGAGATCCTCCGGGGCAATCATGTTGCGTTCGGCCAGGGTATGCCGAAACCATTCCAGCAACCCTTTCCAGAAACCCTTTCCAACCAGAATCAACGGCACTCGATTGATCTTTCTGGTCTGAATCATGGTCATGACCTCAAAGAATTCATCCAAAGTTCCAAATCCGCCGGGGAAAACTATCACCGCCAAGGAATATTTCAGAAAACAGACTTTTCTGGTGAAGAAATACCGGAAACTCAGACTATGCGTCTGGTGAGAATTCGGCCGTTGCTCCTTGGGCAGTTCAATATTCAATCCCACCGACGGCCCCCCCGCGTCATGTGCACCCTGATTAGCGGCGCCCATGATGCCCGGCCCGCCGCCGGTGATGACTCCGTATCCGTTCTTGACCAGAAGCGAAGCAAGTTTCGACGCCTCCTTCGCATCATGTGCGTCCTCGTCCGTCCGTGCGGAGCCGAATATTGACACCATCTTCAACGGCAAAGAGTTCATCGTTTCGAACGAGTTGATGAATTCCGCCATAATGCGAAGGATGCGCCAGGAATCGGACGCTATGAATCCGTGATTGTCGGAAAATGGCTGCATGCACACGGCAGCCTCGTTGCCATCATGTAAACCGTCGCTCATATTTCCCTCGGAATCAGATGCTGCCCTCACGTTTCCGCAGATCCTGCGTCTCCGGAAATCCGGAAGCCCGCAGTCCCGCCACAGGACATCTTATTCTCATGTTCAAATTTGTCAAGCCGTGTTTTCCGGCTTTCCTGCATTTTTCACGCAAATCCTCGTCGTCAAAGTGAACGCTGCCGCATCGACCGCAGCCCGGCTCCGGCGACGCACGCCTATGACCTGAGTGCTCATCCCCGCCCCGATGTCCACAGAGTGCGGCTGAATGAAAAAGCAAACGGATTCGACGCCAGACTCACATGCCGCGATGTTGACGGCGTCAGGCATGCCGGCACGCAGTCGCGCCGGAGATTGACTCCTCAGGCGCACGGCATGGCATATGACATGCCCATGTTTAACTCTGGCTCAGACTTGATTTCGGCAAAGCCACGGTGTATATTTTCCAGATGTGCGTCTTCATTCCATGAGAAAATAACAACAATGCTTGAGGCTAGACCATGTACAGCGCTTCTGATTTGAAAAAGGGTCTGAAAATCCAGATTGACGGCCAACCTTGGCTCATTACCGAATTTGAATTCTGCAAACCTGGGAAAGGAACGGCTCTGTATCGTTGCCGCCTGAAGAACATGATCAACGGCTCCGGCATGGAAAAAACTTACCGTCCTACCGATCGCATTGAAAAACCTGATCTGGAAGAGCGGGAGATGTATTATTCATACAATGACGGTCATCATTACGTCTTCAGCGACGTGGAGACGTATGAGGAGCTGAGCGTTTCGCCCGACGTGCTAGGCAAACAGGCGTACTTCCTGCTTGAGAACAGCTTGTGCAAGTTCGTCATGTTCAACGGCGAGCCGATTGAGATCACATTGCCCACCTTTATCGAGAAAGAGATTGTCGACACCGAACCCGGCGCCCGCGGCGACACGGCGACCAATGTCATGAAACCGGCCAAAATCGACAACGGATACGAGATTCAGGTTCCGCTGTTCATCAATATCGGCGATGTCGTGAAAATTGACACGCGCACCGGCGAGTACGCGGAGCGCATCAGCAAGGCTTAACCGCCGGTCCGAAGATTCCGGCCTTGTATCTCGTGTATACCGCGTAATCGCTGCGGCTCCGCATTTACCGGAGCCGCCGATGGAGTGTATATCTGACGTCATGGATGCGCACACGCTTCTCTTGAAACGCCCGAATCTCACGCGACGGGCTGAATTGTTCCGCGCCGTCCGCAACTATTTCGACGGACTCGGCTTTCTGGAAGTGGAAACAAATGTGCGCATCCCTGCGCCCATTCCGGAAGAATCCATAGAATCGATTGCCGCCGAAGGGGAATTCCTGCGGACCAGTCCGGAAATTGCGATGAAAATCATGATTGCCGCCGGATACGGGAGGATCTATCAAATCGGCCGATGTTTCCGCGCAGACGAACACGGAATCAAGCACCGCAGTGAATTCACGCTTCTCGAATACTATGCCGCAGGCATGGATTATCTTGAACTGGCGGATTTCACGGCGGGACTCATCCGCACGGCCGCGAAGGAAATCTTCGGTCGTATGAAACTGATTTTCAAAGGAGAAACAATCAGTCTCGACTCTCCGCCGGAGATATTGACCGTTGCGGATGCCTACCGGAAGTATTGTGGGATCTCCATGACGGACGCTCTTCATGAAGATATTTTCGATGAGCTCATGGTCACCAAGGTCGAACCGCATCTCGGACGCGGCGGACTGACGGTACTGACGGATTATCCGGCGAAGCGGGCTTCGCTGGCCCGTCTGAAGGATAATGATCCGTCCGTGGCTGAACGTTGGGAGCTTTACGCGGGCGGCATGGAGTTGGCTAACGCATACGGAGAGCTGACCGACCCTGCGGAACATCAGGTGCGCTTTCAGGACGCCGGCAGAATCAGGGCGGAGATGGGAATGCTGCCCTACCCCGAACCCGATGATTTTTTCTCGGCACTGCGCCACGGCATGCCGTCCTGCTCCGGCGCGGCTCTGGGAATGGACCGGTTGACCATGCTCTTTGCCGACGCTTCCGACATTGGCGACGTCAGAGCGGAATGAAACACCGGCTCCGGTGCGGATTGCGCGGTTTTCAAAAAATGAAACCACCCGCATGGCCACATCGCACATGGCACGCGTTCCGTAAGGCATGTCGTCGCACCGAAGCGAGAGCGGCGCGGCACCTCCGGCATTGCGACATCAGAGCGCTGCGCAGTCACACATCACATCAAAAAAGCATCTGAGACGCGGCACAACGACTGTCAACCCGTCACCGTGCGGCGGCAGACCGCCTCCGCCGGCAGACCTGCAATCCTGTCGCCTGCGGTGACCGACGAACGAAACATTCAGCCGCCCAGGTTCGCATATGATGGCATGCACAGATTCCCGGACGAAAACGCACGCGCCCGCCGTCCTGACGCCACCGCCGCATGTCTCCTCATCGTGCCGGGAGAGAGAGGACTTATTCCCCTGGGTTAAGGCGCACGTCCGATGCCATGCGGAACCGGCGTTGAGGCGACGCCCGTATTCCGGATCCCCACTCATGTGAGACTCAGCGGCGTTGCGCCCTGTATGCGGCGGCGCATCCAATCGCCGGCGGCAACAGGAAAAGCCACCATGTCATGTTCAGCGCAAAGATCCGCCACCCGAGAAGCAGCGCGCCCAAAATCAACATCGGGATTCCGACCGCCAGCATCACCCTGCATCCGCGTCTCCAGTCGGGCAAATAGGAATCTGCGTCGGCCTCGATTCGATCCAGTTCGAGCTGAAGACGCGCATCAAGACGCTCGTCAGATTCAGCCCCGCTCCGCATAGACAACCTCCGCATCAACGCAGCCGCGCCAGCTTCTTTAGGATGCCTTCCGCCACGGCCTCCATTCCCTCATCGCTCAACCGACGGCTTTCCCTGGAATCGTAACATTCACAGGCATCCCTCCTAAACAATCTGGCGCCGTCGATCAGCCGTGCCTGACAAGATGCCGCGACGGAAGTCAGCGCGACGCGGAAATCCGCCAGCGTGTCTCCGGCGGCATTCTTCACTTCTTCCCATGCGGGACACAGAAAAGGGGTCGCCACGTAGACAACGATCCCGGGCCTACGGCACAACTGCCGCATTAACTGCGACAGTGATGCGGCGCAGTCCGCAGCTCCGACACCGTCCTCATATTCCTGTGTGCCGCATGCCACCAGCACTGACTGCCATTCATATTCCAGTGCGAGCTTGCCGAATTCACTGCATAACGGCAGACCGGCTATGGCCCAGTTCAATATGTCGGTGTGAAGTTCGGCAGCGAGAATCGCCGCGTATGAACGAAGCGGCGACGTCGCCGTCAAGCCCATGGTCAGACAATCCCCCAGCAGAAGCATGCGTTCATCCGTACAGTACAGAGGCCTGAACAGAGCGCCGTCCGACAACTCTAACTCACGAACCAGCGCTTCGGCGTTTAACGGCAGAAAAACCTCAACCTCGTGATCCATGTCCAGATCGGCCGGAAGCTGCAGAAAAAACTCGAAATCCCGCTCAGAATCCTCAGGTTCAAAAGTGTGGCAATCCCGACGATCCACGAGAACATCCACCCTGCACATATCCGGGGAGTCCTCCACCGCATTCAAATGCAGCCGCAGCGAGATGAACGAACTGTCCGTCACCAACGAAATCCGCACGCCGGACGTGTAGCGCGCACGTCTGAGGAAAACCTCGCGCCTCTTCAGCACAGGAAACGAATCGGGTATGCGACTACATCGTACGCCGTCCTCAGTTTCTTCCACCTCCGTCGCACCACGAACCAAATCACGATGCTCTACCAAATCAATCCTCATATTCCCCCTTGCGTATACATTGTCGCGGACAATCCTTCACAGACAAAACGCACGGAACCAGATGCCCCCCCCCGGAAAAATGAATCTTCTCATAACCCATGCAAACCGTCGGATCCCGCCGCGTCACTCCCGAAACGCCGGGACGCACAGCCCCCGCTGCCGACCGTGGAACCGTGATCCGCAGTTACGTCCGACCTCGCCGAAGCGCCACCCAGCTGCATCGACTGCGTCGCGTGCAAAAAGCCCGATTGAACGCTCAGGCATTTGCAGCACGTGAAACAGCGAAACCGTGCAATGTCTCCGATCCGCCGTGGAGACAGGCACATCCCCCCGCATATGCTCTTTCAACGGGGGCGGCAAACTCTTTTTTTAACCCATCCCGTCATTGCTGGAAACGGTAATCCGTGCTATTGTACACAGATCAAGCATGCAGATTAATAGACAGTAGATTTCGCGTAAAGTCAAAATGAAAATCCCAAAAAAAAATGCGGCTTGCAACGGCAAGTTAAGATATGTGTCGACTCTCATAATCAAACTGGCATTGGCAACGGCAATCATCGCGTACCTGATTTCCCAGAATGCCGCCAATGTGGCCGACGGTCTGCGTTCATTCAACTATTGGTGGCTCGCCCCGGCCGCGCTGCTGTATCTGTCCCATATGACCATAGGCGCCTACCGCTGGTACGTGCTGACCAGGATTCTAAATATACGCCTCTCATGGATGGAGGCGCTGTCTCTGACCATGCAGACATATTTTTTCTCTCTGGTAATGGTCGGAGGTGCCATCGGCGGGGACGTCGTCAAAATGGTCGTGCTGAGCACCCGCTCGCCATCCGGCAGCAAGATCGAGGGCGCGTTCACCATACTGATGGATCGCATCGTCGGCATGATCGCGCTGTTTCTGCTGGCCATCTGCGTCACAATCCCGTCCATCCCCACGCTGCTTCAAGTTGACATCCCGGAAGTCACGCTGGATCCCGCAGCGAAAATCGCTGGAATCGCGGCGTTGCTCGGTCTCTGCTGCGCCGGGCTGATCGCGTCCGCTGCGATCTTTTTCCACCGAAACCTGGAGCGCATCCGGCCCGTCAACATGCTCATGCAATGCGCCGATCGCTGGTCGCACGGCATGCTGCGGCGCATGACCTCCGCGACGGACGCATACAGGCGCTCATGGAGAACCACCGCCCACACGATATTGTGGAGCATCCCCTTCATCCATCTCATGACGGTTGCCGTTTTCGGGTGCCTGGCTGCGGGAGCCGGAGCCGGCGGAGTCAGTGCGCTGACGATGGTTGCGGCAATCACTATAGGCAACATCATGGGTTTGATTCCGCTCTTCCCGTCAGGCATCGGCGCTCGCGATATCGCTGCGATAACCATTCTCGTCGCAGGAGGGATGACGGCGGGAGATGCGAAAACCGCCCAGTTGCTGTACACTTCGCTAGTCATAGTGTGCGGGCTGTTCGGAGGACTGTTCTTCATCCTTGATCCAGGCAGAAGACGCACTCAGAAAATGCTGTCGGGCGACATGAACGCATCCGGCAAATGTGGAGAATCGCGGTTATGAACGGATCCCTGCCGCCGCACACGGACAATCTTCACCGCAACCGTTTTCGAGAGGCGCTGAACAGCGGCGGGTTCGTCATCCTTGTGGAAAACTCCATCGGACGCGACGGCGACCCCGCCGCGGCTGCGGAGAAGCTGGCGGCGCTGGAGCAGAACGTGCTGGCGATCAGAAACTTCACGGCAGGCATAGCCGTCACCGACGCATGGGGGCATACCGAATCCCGACGAACGCTGGAATGTCTTGCATCGCTTTCACGTGAAAATAAAGACCGCCATGTAGTCTACGTCAGCGGCAGAGACACCGACGAGGACAAACTCGCGGCGCTGCTGCGTTTCGCATGCGACACGGACATAAGGAATCTGGTCGCCGTCAGCGGCAACGCTGTATACGGAGAATCGGTCAAGGACACCCGCAAGCGGCGTTTCACTGAAAGCGTGCGCACGCTGAGCGTGTCCCAGAACGATTACAATGAAAAGTTTTTCTGCGGATGCGTGACCAATCCGTTCCGCTATGAAGCATATTCCCTGCTGGGACAGTACTGCAAATTAGTGCGTAAAATCCGTGCGGGCGCACAGTTTGTCGTCGTCCAAGCGGGGTGGGACATGTTGAAACTTCAGTCGCTCCGCTGGTATTTGAGCATTAGGGGATTTTACGTCCCGACCGTCGCAAGGCTGTTGATCCTCACGCCTGAGAAAGTGGAGAAAATACTTGCCGGACATGAACCGGGCGTCTGCATCACCGCCGACTTCCAAAAAATTCTGGCCAAGGAACTGCGTTTTTCGCTGAATCAGTTCGAATCGGCGCAGTGGCGGCGGTTGGAACTGCAGGCCGCCGGATGTAAACTTTTAGGTTACAGCGGCATTCAGCTGACCGGCATAGATTCGCCTCATCGCTTGTCGGTCGCCATCGAACGCATTAACGCCGCCATGCAGGAATTCACCACTTTTGAACAATGGCTGGATGAATACAATGTCTATCTGGCTCATGCGGAACTGGCTCCGTCCGCCAAAAGCTTCTACCTTTTTGATCGAACGCTGCACCGCGCATACCCCGAGACCACGCCGCGAATGACGCAGTTGGAGAAACCGCAACTCTCCCGCACGAGCCGGTTGAGCTATCATGTACGGCATTTCCTTTTCCCGCATGCCGACCGTCAGGACGCGTCCTCACGACATCTGCTGAAAGTCATCCTGTGCGGCTGTCGAGGTTGCAATCATTGCCGTCTGTCGCTCTGCGAATACATCTGCCCGGAGCAATGTCCCAAGCGTCTGGCGAACGGTCCGTGCGGAGGTGTTCGTCAGGACGGAACCTGCGAACTCGGGGGCAGGGAGTGTGTGCACATCCGCATCATGCGCATCGCTCACTGGCGCGGGGAAATAACCACTATGGAGGACAGAATTCTACCGCATGGACAGTGATGCGGGCTCTCGGAATCTGAAACGGCGTCGGATCGCGACACGGACGCGCCATGGCGCCGCCGAGGCGCGGGACGCTTCCCCCGACTGAGTCATGAACCGCCCAGCCGGAACGCAGTCGAAATCCGCAGGGGGCACCGGGCTTCATGGCGTCGACTGTTTTTCCGGCAGTGTCCCATATTTCTGCGCACATTCAGCCCTGCCCGATCACAGACAGCCGGTGCGACTCCGGCCCGGCCGGGACGAACGGCGGCTGTGCGGGCGGAGCCGACTGCCTTTATTCCACAACTCGTCCGTGAAGTCCGCAACTGTCCATGCGCGGGCGTGTTCACCCGCCATTCCGTTGCGGGCATACCTGAGCGCGCCCCGACCAGCGTCACAGTCGATGACATCCACGAAACTGGGCGCGTCTCCGAGATGTTATCCGAGCGCGACACGACATCCGGTCTCCGACCGGTCACCAGGCGGAGGTGACGTTGGGAGATCGCCGCAATTACCGAGCATGACAGCCGCACGGGCGGGACGCCCTGCGTTTCGAACATGAAAATTTTCATTTTAATGCTATATTGCACAACCTGCGGTGACAGAGCAGAAAATCATAGAAAATCATACGGATATGTTCACATGGGGAGAATCCAAGACGCTATGTCCGATAAGTCAACCATGCTAAGGGCGTACGAAGCCGCTGAAGTCGAGACCAAATGGTATCAAATCTGGGAAGACAACCGCCTCTTTCACGGAGATCCGCGATCGTCCAAAAAACCGTACTCCATCGTCATCCCCCCGCCGAATGTTACCGGAATTCTCACCCTCGGTCATGTACTGAACAACACGATTCAGGATATTCTCACACGCTATCACAGAATGCTGGGGGAAGAGGTATGCTGGTTCCCAGGAACGGATCATGCCGGGATCGCGACTGAAGCCCGCGTTGAGAAATATCTGCGTCAGAATGAACAGACCGGCAGGGACGAGCTTGGACGCGAACAGTTCATCAAACGCGTCTGGCAATGGAAGGAACGATACGGCGGAGCCATCATCCGGCAGCTCCGCAAACTCGGGTGCTCGTGCGACTGGGAGCGGGAACGTTTCACCATGGACGACGGACTCAGCAGGGCGGTGCGGCAGGTCTTCGTCGATCTCTACAGGAAAGGATATATCTACCGCGGACAGCGCATGATCAACTGGTGTCCGGTCGCGAAGAGTGCCCTCTCCGACGAAGAGGTTGTCTACAGGGAGGAAAACGGAAAATTTTATCACTTCCGCTATCCTCTCTCTGACGGCTCCGGTTTCCTTACAGTGGCCACCACACGACCTGAAACCATATTCGGCGATTCCGCCGTCGCCGTCAACCCGGATGATGAACGCTACAAATGTATAATCGGCAAATCGGTGCATCTGCCTCTGACGAACCGCGACATCCCGATCATCGCCGACGAACACGCGGATCCGGCAAAAGGCACCGGCTGCGTTAAAATCACGCCGGCGCATGATCCAAACGATTTCGAGGTGGGCAAACGGCACAACCTCGAGATCATAAACATCATGAACCCGGACGGCAGCCTGAACGACCGTTGCGGAAGAGATTTTTCCGGACTCGATCGTTTTGTCGCACGCAAGAAAGTGGTGGACGAGATTGACAAGCTCGGACTGCTGGCCAAAGTCGAAGACATCAGACACTCGGTTGGATATTCGGAGCGCGGCGACGTGCCCATTGAAACACTGGTTTCCAATCAGTGGTTCTGCGACATGCGGAAACTGGCTGAACCTGCCATAGAAGCGGTTCGCTCCGGTAAAATCAGATTCTATCCGTCCCGCTGGAACAAAACCTATTTCCACTGGATGGAGAATATTCAGGACTGGTGCATCTCCCGCCAGATCTGGTGGGGACACAGGATTCCGGCCTGGTACAACGATAGCACCGGAGAAACATATGTCGGCATGGAGGCACCCGATTCTCCCGGAACATGGCATCAGGAGGAGGACGTGCTGGATACGTGGTTTTCCAGCTGGCTGTGGCCGTTTTCGGTGATGGGATGGCCGACGCCGACTCAGGAATTGAAATTCTTCTATCCGACCTGCGATCTGATAACCGGACCGGATATAATTTTCTTCTGGGTGGCGCGCATGATCATGGCGGGATACGAATTCACCGGAGATGCGCCGTTTCACAACGTCTATTTCACCAGCATCATTCGTGACGAACGCGGACGGAAATTGAGCAAGTCGCTCGGCAATTCGCCTGACCCGTTGGACGTGATTTCCGAATACGGAGCCGACGCGCTTCGATTCTCCATAATTTACATCGCCCCGGTCGGAATGGATATACATTACAGCAATGAAAAATGCGAGATCGGACGCAATTTTGCGAACAAGCTCTGGAACGCATGCCGCTTCCGGAGGATGCAGGGACCGGCATCACCGTTTTTCCGTGAGCTTCCGGAGAATGTCGCAAGCCGCCTGTCCGCCGACGAGCAATGGATCATCGCCAAATTGAATGCCACTATTGACGCGGTGACGGTTTCATTGGGGGAATTCAGATTCCATTCCGCGGTACATAACATTTACGAGTTGGTCTGGAGCAGTTTCTGCGATTGGTTCATAGAGGCTGAGAAGTCCCCGCTGCGTCAAGGCGGCGACGCACGGGAAGTGTCACTGGCGGTGCTGGACTACACGCTTTTCAGGATTGTCAGGCTGCTGCATCCGTTCATGCCATTCATCACCGAGGAGCTGGCGCATCAGATGGGGTTCATTGACGCCCCCGGCAAATCCGTCATGTTCGAAGCATTTCCACAAAACGACCACATTGCGTGCAACCCTGATCTCCTGGAACTTGTGGACGGCAAATTCGAACTCGTCAGAAGCGGACGCTTCCTGAAGTCCAGCTACAACATCCCCGACGGACGCAAGGTGAACTTTCACCTGAAGATCAACGACCGTAGCAGCCTCGATTTTCTGCAGACTCAAATTGACTCGTTGCGGAGCCTGCTCAATGCCGAATCCGTCACGCTGTCGCTTGATGATTTCGACGCGTCGGCGTACGGACCTTCAACGGCGCAACCGACACGCTTGGGAACGATTTTCCTGCCCCTTTCCGGCGTGATCGATGTCGACGCGGAACGCACCAAACTGCAAAAACAGCAGAAAGAGATTCTGTCGTGGATTGCAACCAGCCGAAGCAAACTTGCCAACGAGAACTTCATCTCCAAGGCGCCGCGGCAAATTGTCGACGATGCCAAAAGCCATCTCGTGGAACTGGAGGAAAAGCTTGAGAAAGTTGAGAGTCTTCTGGCGAATCTGACCAGATGAATCTAGTTCCGAGACGCCATGGAATCGGAGCGGACATCGGATCCGCTTCGGCGGTGAGGTCATGCGAAGCCGTCTTTCCGCCGCTTCTGCGCCGTAGATGATTCGCTCCCGGAAAGTTCGGACAGCGGCCAGCTCCATCGGCACGGTTCCTCGCTGTCTTACGAATCCGGCCGCGGCGGCGCATCTGAATCTCTTACCACGTCACCGGAAATGCGCGCAATCTCGTGAACGTCGCTCCGCCTGCCGGCGGCACGTGATCAGGAATATCACTGCGGCTGGAACGACAGAAGAACCGCGCGTATCATCGAAAAGACCCGGACGCGGAAGCGACGGCAAAAAATGGACGGACAAGCAGCGGTTCAAACGTTCTTCTCGGAAATGGCTAAGCGTCGACAATGGCAAACATCAGCGTGATTTTGAATACGATTTTGCCATCAACCAGTATGACGCCTGTGCCCTTGCCAAATTTTCCTTTGCTCGGCGGCAATGTAATGTCGCACACCAGCTGATCGCCGGGGAAGATCGGCGCAAAGGACTCCGCACGATCGATGGACATGAAGTAGCCGATTTTCCCGCGGTTCTCATCACGGGAGAGTACGCAGGCGCAGCCCGACTGCGCCACAATCTCGCACTGCAGCGACTCGGGAAGCACGGCGTACCCGTCCTCCGCATGCGCGAAGATTTCCTCATTGCAGGTGACATTCTTGATCGCAACAACCCGGTCCCCATCCACTTTGGCGATGTTATCGATCAGTAAAAACGGATAGCGGTGCGGCACCAGCGCCATGATGCGGTTCACATCCAGCGGCGTATCGGCATGCTTGTCGTATTCGTTGAAATCCAGCGGCATGGTCTCGGGCTTCATCTTGGGCCGGACTGAAAGAGTCAGCCTCGCCTCGCAGGTGACGCCGGAATTGTTGCTCACCGACGCGGACGCCTCCACCTCGCCTTCCGTCCGTCTGAGAACCTCCGTCCTGATCAGAAGACGATCGCCCGGATGATTCGGCTTGCGGAATTTGACCTTTTCGAGCAGTCGTATGTATACATCGGAACACCCGTCCGGATCCAGTTCCGGACGAACCAGCAGTTCGGTCAGCTGCTTCATGGCCTCCACCTGAAGCACGCCCGGCATGATGGGATGATTCGGAAAATGCCCCTGAAAAAACAACTCGTTCATCGACAGACATTTCAACGCAACCGCCCGATCAGAGTCAATCAGAACCGCGCGGTCGAGCATCAGCACGGGATAACGCTGCGGCAACGCCGACTTGATCTCGTTCACTCCCAAAACATTGCCATTTCCGCTCATTGCCTGCAACCCTCCCGATTGTTCCGTTGCTCCGATGCCATCCGCTGCATCATGCCGGCCAATTTGACATTGCGGGAATGCCCCGGCCTAACCGCCACGACACTGCCATGCACCCGGCATCCGCAGAGATACATGTCCCCTATCAGATCCATGATCTTATGCCGTACGATTTCATTGTGATAACGCAGCGCCTCCTTACAGATCACGGCACCATCGTGAATAATCGCGGCGGCGTCCAGACTGCCTCCCTTCACCAACCCCATCGACAAAAGCTGCTTAAGGTCGCTGTATTGGACAAACGTACGTGCGCCCGCAAGTTCCGCGCCGTAACTCGACTCGGTAACCTCCAGAGCAAAGAACTGCGGATCGAACGGACATCCGGCGAACGAGGTGACACACGATATCTCCAGTCTGTCGGACGGGCCGATCACCTCCTTTGTTTCACCACCGTCCACGAACAGCACCTTATCCGGAGTGAACACTCGCGCCTGCCGTCCCTGCGTCTGGAATCCAACCTCCCCCATCGTCTCGAAATACGGCAGCGCGCTGCCGTCGGCGATCGGCGGCTCCATGCCGTCGATCTCCACCATCGCGTTATCCACACTGTGAGCGTGCAACGCCGACATGATGTGCTCGATCGTATATACGATTGCGCCGTTCGTCTTGTCAGCTATGGTGGTCCCGCGCCGTACGTCGACGACATTCGAAGCCAACGCGCGCACTGTCGGTCCGCCCGGCAAATCCACCCTGCGGAACCAGATGCCGCTGTCCGCCTCCGCAGGGATGATCCGCAAGGTGGCACGTGCACCGGTATGCAGCGCAATACCCGAAAGCGTCGCCGAATCTTTCAGTGTCCTCTGCATTGCCATAGCGCTACGAACACAATCACCCGATTTGCTTTTTTTTAAACCGATCCGATAGTATTAATGTATCGCTGTTTCATCTGGAAAGCAAAGATTTTCTCATGGATCAGATGCGGAAAATCCTGGTTGTCACCGGTCCAACGGCCACAGGAAAGACCGCTTTGGCCATACATCTGGCGCGTCGTTTCAGCGGGGAAATCGTCAGTGTCGACTCGCGGCAGGTGTACCGCGGCATGGATATCGGCACCGGCAAGGATCTGCACGCCTATTCATGCGGCGGATCTCCCGTTCCATATCACCTCGTGGACATAGTCGAGCCCACGGAGGAATACAATCTGGCCCGCTTCGTGCGCGATGCCTTTTCGGCGATCAGGGACATCGCCGATCGCGACCAGCTGCCAGTTCTCTGCGGCGGCAGCGCTCTGTATCTGGACGCGTTGCTGCGCGGATACGTCCTGCCCGGGAACGCGCTGCCGCGTCGTGCCCCAGACACGCCGCGTGTCCGTCAGAATGGACACATACCGTCCTTTAATCCGCCTTTCCGTCTGACGCCTCTGACGCTGGGACTGTATTATCACCGCGTCGATGTCCGCCGCAGAATTGCCGACCGACTGGACGCCAGACTGAAGGCCGGAATGATTGAGGAGGTTCTGCGTCTTCACAGCGCTGACGGGATTCCTTATTCCCGGCTAGAA
Source organism: uncultured Victivallaceae bacterium (assembly GCA_964402715.1). Taxonomy (GTDB): domain Bacteria; phylum Verrucomicrobiota; class Lentisphaeria; order Victivallales; family Victivallaceae; genus CALXOD01. The sequence continues at coordinate 42,984 of CAYODJ010000012.1, read as the reverse complement.
TTCTTTGGTCTGGAATATCGGGAGATTGCGCATTATCTCCAGGGGCGCGTCACGAAAGAAGAAATGCGTACGCGTCTTCTGAGCCGCATCTGCCAATTCGCAAAGCGCCAGGACGGTTTTTTCCGAAAGATGGAACGTGAAGGCACCGTCATACACTGGCTGTCCGAACCGGACGTCACATCACAGGCCGAAGCGCTGACAAAATCTTTCCTTGCCGGATTACCGCTGCCGGCGCCGCGACTGCGCATGTGCGACACTTTTTACGGAATGTCTCCCGCACGGTTCACCAGAAAAGATTGATGTATCCCATGAAAAAGATCAAAACAATCACCGGCACAATCACCAGCCGTGCGTAACCGGCCGTCCAGCGGGGCAGCCGGATTCCTTTCCCAGCATTCGCCTCGGCCAAGAAAGCGTCCCGCCCCCACCCTGCGCTCCAGGTGCAGAACAAAATCAGGAAAAGCGACCCCAGAGGAAGGAGATTGTTGCTGACCAGAAAATCCTCAAAATCCAAAATGTTCGATCCGCCCCCAAGCGGATGCAGGTGAGACAACACATTGAAACCGAGCGCGCACGGCACCGAAAGCACCGTCACCGCTCCTCCGGCCGACAGAGCGGCGGCCACGCGCCGCAGATGTAAACGTTCCATAGAAAAAGCCACCAGGTTCTCGAGCACGGCGATCACCGTCGTCAGCGCGGCGAGACTCATGAACAGGAAAAAAAATCCGCCCCACAAATTTCCATACTTCAACTGATTGAAAATATTGGGCAAAGTGATGAAGACCAGTTTCGGACCGGATTCATTGCTCACTCCGAACGATGCGCATGCGGGAAATATCAAAACCCCTGACAGCAGCGCCACCGTCGTGTCCAATGCCACGATGCCGCACCCTTCTCCGAGCAAGGTTCTGCTCCGATCGGTGTAGCTTCCGAAAATCGCCATGGAGCCTATCCCCAGACTCAATGTGAAGAACGCCTGCCCCATCGCCGCCATGATCGCCTTGCCGATTCCCGCCTGCATCATCCTGCTCCAAGACGGGGTGAAATAAAAACTTAATCCGTCACCTGCCTTCGGCAACTGGAGCGCGCAGACACACAGCGTCAGCATCATCAGAAAAAGCGCACCCATCATCAGCTTGACAACCCTCTCCACCCCTCTCCTCAGTCCCACGGCGCAGACGGCGGTCGAGACCAGCATTGTCGCGGCCATCCACCCCATCATGGAGGCCGGAGACGCAGTGAATTCAGAGAAGAAACTCGTCACGTCAGTCGCGGACATTTTGGACAGCGCGCCGGAAAAGGAATACCATGCATACGCAGGCATCCATCCTGTCACGGTGGAATAAAACATGAGGAGCAGCAGGTTGCCGCAGAAAAAGCACAGCCCGAACCGTCTCCACACCGTTCCGTTGCAATGCGCCAGACGCATATACGCATCGACCAGATTACAGCGGCTGCCGCGACCGACGGCAAGCTCCATGACCATGATCGGCAGCCCGAAGAAAATCAGAAAGAAGAGGTAAATGACGACGAACGCTCCACCTCCGTATTGCCCGACGATGAACGGGAAACGCCAGATATTGCCGAGACCGATAGCACATCCGGCGGCCAGCAACAAAAAACCCAGCCGAGACGAGAGCGTCTCCCTGTTTTTGGGTTCAGCCATTGTTCAATCTCCGTTAAACACATGATCGGACGCACACGGTCACGACATCTTCCGCCGTTTCCCACAAAGTCCGCAGAAATCCGTTCCGCACAGCGCAGACGCCGCGCCCCGAACTCCGTTCACACTGCGGCTTCGTCCCAAAACTTCACGGAGAACATGCCCGTCAGATTGAAAACGTAGCGGACCGCCGATAGAGTCCTCGATTCATAAAGACGGACAACCGCCTCGCATAAGCCGTGTCGCCGCTCCATCGGCAGCGCATTGCGGCAAATCTGCCCGGCGAAATCACACTCCCCGCAGCGAGGCGATCCGTCGGCATTCAGCGTTAATCCGCATCAGCTCCATGGTCGATTCCAGCGGCACGAAAGGAGGTTGTCCTTCCGCGAAATATGCGAATACGAAGTCGTAATAGCGTCCCGGATCACCGGCGCCTAATGGAAATTTCTGCTCATGCCACGGCAACTCTCCCTCTGACGCGTAGCTCCGATCCCGCGCAGCCATGGAGTTCTGCAACGCCAGACTCGGCAATTCGTGCTTATCCAGATAGCGGACGTCCCAGTACCGCCGGTCGCTTTCCCAGCGGGCCATACCACGATTGCCGTATACCGTCCACGAATATTCCGGGAACGGCGAAGCCATGTTGATGTCAATGTCGCCGATCACATTGTTCCCGTTGACCAGCATGAGTCTGACCACATCATCCGCATCGCCCGAAGTCACCACGCGCAACAGTTCGCACCCTGAGACTCTGATGTTATTCCAGCCGAAGACATACTGATACTGATCTATGAAGTGCGCGCCGTAGTTGTTCAGCATCCCCCCTCCCAGATCCAACTTCGACTGCCAGTCGTTGCGCCGGCTGAACAGTCTGCACACGCGCCGCGTCATGAAGACATCACCCAGCAGACCTTGCCGCAAGATTTCACGCAGCGCGACGGTCTCCGGAGTCAAACGGTGCGGCTGATACAGCATCAATCGCCGTCCGCTCCGCCGAACCGCCGCCATCACGCGCTCGGCCTCCTCAAGCGTCCCCGCCAACGGTTTTTCGCAGAATACATCGACGCCATGTTCCATCGCCGTGATCGCCTGTTCGGCGTGGAAGCATGTCGGCGATGCAATGATCAGAAGATCCGCAGCTTTTTCATTGACAATCATTTCCAGGAAATCGGCATAGGTGTGGGGAACGTTGTACTTGTCCACCGCCTCCTGACACCGATCAGGCATCGGGTCGGACACGGCCAGCAGTTCGAAGTCGGAACGCGCCGCAATCTGCGGGAGATGATATTCCCAACCTATCCTGCCCAGTCCGGCAACAATCACCTTCAATCGTTTCTCCGCCATAAATCCTCCTGTATCACGCCACAAGACAAGTCACACGCGACATCCGTCTCCCTGTTCACCCGCCCGAGGTGAACGACCGCGCCACCGCTGCTCAATTTCTCCGGGATTTCCGCCGCCTCCTGCCGCCCGCACGCCGTTCCGGCGACAGCGGCCAGAATTTCTCCAGTGTCTCGTCATGCCAGCAGACGGCATTCTGAACGAAAGCCAGCTCCCGTGCATGCGGATAACTGCGCGCGGTCACGAGCCTGTCTCTCAACACCATGGATTTCAGTCCGACCTGCATGCCCAGAATGCGCTCCGCCGAACCGTACATGCACTTCATCATTTTCTGAGGCAGGAATATGTTGCTGAGCACTGTCCGTATCCGCGGGAGGCTGCCCTCCTCCGGCCACAACGCGCCGACGGAACCGGTCATTTCCGATTCCACAAACGGCAGGGCCAAGGCGGCCATCGCCAGGGACACGCTGTTCCGGTGCAATCCCTCGTCGACACGGCAATTGCGTTCCGCCAGCAAACGTAAAGCATATTCCATTGCCGGCGAGTCCCACGATGCCTCCATCTGCGGCAGGAAATACGACAGGAACCCGTAGTCATGGAACGCCTGCAGGTGCTTATCCCCGTAACTGGAACACAGAATTTTCTCCAGTTCCAACGCCAGTCGCGAACCCGACGTGTGCCGGATCAACGGCAATGACGCAAAGAGTGCATTTTCGGTTTCTGAGTCCAGCGAGAAATCGTATTGCCCAACCAGTTTCAACGCCCTGAGAACGCGCACCGGATCCTCCTCGAAGCGGAGAGACGCATCGCCGATCGCGCGCACCACGCCGCGTTCGATGTCGCTTCTCCCGCATCCGGTATGATCCTTGAGCGTCATATTGACGGGATCATAGAGCAAGGCGTTGACGGTGAAATCACGCCGCCAGGCATCCTCCTCCTCCGTCCCATAGTTGTTGTCCGACAAAATCAAATGCTTCGGCAGCGGCTGCTCTCCAGACTCAGTGTCCTCCCGGGCGGACGAGCCGACGGATCCGGAGACCTCCGGCGCGCGCCTGAACGTGCTGATCTCGATGACGCCGTCACGGAGATGCAGGTGCACCAATCTGAATCTCTTCCCGATGATGCGGGTTCGCCGCCGTCCAAGCGCCTCGCGTATCTGCTCCGGCGTGGCGGCGGTGGCGATATCGTAGTCATGGGGCCGACGCCCGAGCAGCAGATCGCGGACGGCGCCGCCGACGACGTAGGATGCGTATTTCTTTCGCTGCAGCTCCGCAATCACCTCCGTGATGTGGGGCGCAACCGGCAGGTCATATCTCATCTAAACGTCCCGCTGGATGATCGTGTCAGTGTGATCCAGGCTCGGGTCACAATACGGATAGTCGGCGTTATAATGCAGACCCCGACTCTCATGCCGGCTCAGGGAGGAGTCTATTATCAGCTCCGCCACCACTGCGATGTTGCGCAGCTCTATGAGGTCGGCGGTAACGAGGAAGTCCCAATAATATTTCTCAATCTCCTTGCTGATCAGCTTTATGCGCGCCTTCGCGCGCTCCAGCCGCTTGTTGGTGCGGAAGATGCCCACGTAATCCCACATGAAGCGCCGGATCTCGTCCCAATTGTGGGAGATCACCACCAATTCGTCCGAATCCGTGGCATTGCCGCACCTCCATGCCGGGGCGGCGGACGGCGGAAGACGCAGCTGCCGCAGGGTCTCATATTTCTCCCCGATATCAGCAGCCGCGGCCTTGCCTACCACCAACGCCTCGAGCAGACTGTTGCTCGCCAGCCGATTCGCGCCATGCAAACCTGTACAGCCGGATTCGCCGACCGCGTAAAGTCCCGCTATACCTGTCCATCCGTTCACATCCGTTTTGATGCCGCCGCACAGAAAATGAGCCGCAGGAACCACAGGTATCGGTTCCTCCGCCATGTTGACGCCCGCATCCAGGCATTTCGCATAAATGTGAGGAAACCTCAACCGGAGCGTCTTCTCGTCCAGGTGGGTGATGTCCAGATAAACGCATTCCTGACCGCTGCGTTTCATCTCGTTGTCGATGGCCCGGGCTACGACGTCCCTCGGGGCAAGACTCTTGAGGGGATGGTATTTGTGCATGAATTCGTGCAGCTTGCCGTCGACGCCGCGGCACTTGAGAACGGCCCCCTCCCCGCGGAGGGCCTCGCTGATCAGAAACGATCGTTCCTGCGGATGATACAGAATGGTCGGATGGAACTGAATGAACTCCATGTTGGCGATCCTCGCGCCGGCCCGATAGCCCAACGCCACGCCGGAGCCGCAGGCGACATCCGGATTGCTCGTGTACAGATACACTTTCCCCACACCGCCGCACGCGACGGTGACGCTGGACGCCAGGAAAGTCTTGACTACCCCGTCCCCCTGGGCTAGCACATACGCGCCGTAACAACGGTTCTCTCCGGGAATGCCCAGTCTGCGACTGACGATCAAATCGATGACGATGTGATATTCGAAGACGACAATGTTGGGACGCTCACGGCAGGCGGCAATCAGTGCCCGCTCGATCTCCGCACCGGTGATATCGCCCGCGTGCAGAATGCGCCGTTTCAAATGCCCGCCCTCGCGTCCGAGATCGTAACGGTCGCTGTCCTTGGTGTATCCCAGCTCCCCGCGTTTGGTGAACCGCGTGCCTAATTCGATCAGCTCCCGAACCGCAACCGGGCCCGCCTCGACAATGGCACGCACGGCCTTCTCGTCGCACAGCTTACCGCCCGCATTCAGCGTATCCTGCACGTGTTCGTCGAAAGAGTCCGCGATGTCGGTGACGCAGGCGATGCCCCCCTGTGCGTAACGGGTGTTGCAGTCATCCACGGCGCGCTTGGTGACAACCGCCACGCTGCGACCGCTGTCCGCCAAATGCAGAGCCGAACTCAGACCGGCCAGTCCGCTTCCGATGACCAGATGATCGAATTCCAATGTTTCAGTGGTCTTCATCTCATACCGTCTTTGACTCTTGCGCGACATCGCGTTACATTACACTGTCGTGTTCAGGATTTCAACAAGAAAACGCACTGCGATGATTATCGAGCGCCCCCTTCTTCGCCGGATCGGACGGTTGGCGATGTCCGCGGTTGGAGGCGCTGCTTTCGCACTCGCCCTGCCGCCCGCGAACATCAGTATCCTGGCGACGCTGTCTCTGGCATTCCTGACTCTGGCGGCGTGCGGCCGGCGGACGCCGGAAGCCGCACTGTGCGGTTGGTTCTGGGGAATAGGATGGGCTCTGCCGGCATTCTGGTGGCTCAGAGAAATTCACCGCATGATACCGTTTCTGCTGGCTCCGATTCTGGCGCTATGGCCGGCAGTATGGGCGCTGACATTGCCGCTCGTCTGCCGTGAATTCCTCGTTCCGCCCGGAGTCCGGCTCCGCGAAGGAGACGCCGCGTCAGGATATCCCGTGCCGCAGTGGAAGCTGATGATCGCCGCCGCCGCGATGGCGGGCTGGTGGATCGCCCTGGAGTACTCGCGCTCGTCAATATTTCCGTGGAACTACATTTCGACGACTGCGTGGCGTCACCAGCGAATGGCGATGCTGGCCGCGTACGCCGGATCCTACGGCATCGGATTCATTCTGACAATGACGTCGGTACTGTTCGCTTTCGGAATGAATTTCCGAGATCGCCGCCGCCGCGCCGGCATCGCGCCGGTCTTCATGATGATCTCCCTGACATGGCTTCTGACGTCGCTGACAAGCATCCGCTGCAACCGCCCCAATCGCGGATTCCCCGACAGACTCATCCGCATCGGCGCGGTTCAGGGGGACATACCCCAGCGGCGCGACGCGGATGAAACCGGGGCTCGGGAGGCGCTGGACACGTATCTGGGACTCTCCCGCTCCCTCATGACCGGCCCGGAGAATCTGGATCTGCTGGTATGGCCGGAAACAGCCGTTCCGTATGCTTTGAAAGCGTCCAACCCCGTGAGTCTGGCCTACCGCCGGGGAATCGCCGACCTGCTGCGCCCGGACACCCGGTGCCCCATGTTGCTGGGCACCATCGACTTTACGGCAACGCCCGGCGACGCCGTGCGGTACAACGTGACCAACAGCGCTCTGCTGCTGCAGCCGGGTCCCAGAGAAACGGGCAGATACGATAAAATTCATCGGGTTCCGTTCGGTGAATTCGTTCCTTTCCGAACGCTCCTTCCGAAGAGGATAGTGAATATGATCGACATGCACAGAGATTTGACTCCCGGAAAGGATGCGTCTCCGCTTCCGGTGACGCCGGAAGTGCGCGCAGGCATGGCAATCTGCTTCGAGAGCGTCTTCCCGCAGCTTGCCAGGGAAGAGTTCCGACGCGGGGCCAACATGCTTATCGTGCTTTCCAACGACGCATGGTATCCATCCAGTTCCGAACCGGAGCAGCATTTGGCCAACGCCGTCTTCCGCGCCGTGGAAACCGGACTGCCGGCCGTACGCTGCGGCAACAACGGCGGAACACTGGTGGTGCTCCCGAATGGAAGGATCGGCTCCTTCCTGCCCGCTCCGGGAACGGGGCGTCCGGAAATCCGTCGCGGGAGATCGGCCGGTGTGCTTGACGTGCCGCTCGTCGCCTCCCCTCCGATGACTCTCTACGCAAGGTACGGCGACTGGACGGTGCCGCTCGGGTTCACCGTCTGGGCGGCGGTATGCGCGTCAGCATTCGTGAATAGGCATCGTCGCAGACGTTCCACGCCCGCCTGCGGCGAGACGGAATCACGGCCGTCGGCACCTGGCTACGGCATAACCCATCCATCCATGGCCGACGCATGCTATGAACATTGAACTTGACTGCATTTCCTGCATTCTCGGCCAGGTGGTGCCGCTGGCCCGAGGCGCGACCACAAACAAGGTCGTGCGCAACGCGCTCATCCGCCGCATGCTGCGCATCGTCGCCGAGATAGACTCGCATACGACTCCGCCGGATATAGCGGCCGCGTTTCATCGCGAAGTCCGCACCGTATCCGAAAACAGCGATGCGTTCCGCGAACAGAAAGACCTCTCGACGGCCCTGGCCCTGCGGCTGCTGCCGGAACTGCGCACGTTATGCGGCAGATCCCCGGACAGATTCGCGAGCGCACTGCGTTTCGCCATCGGCGGAAACATCATTGACTACGGAGCCGACCCGGATTTCGATTTGCGGAATGCGGAGAAGCAGATTCGCGAGGTCGTCTCGCTGCCGCTTGATCAGGCGGCGGTCAGCCAGCTGCATGACGCGATGGATCGGGCGAAGAACATCTTCTACATTCTGGACAACTGCGGCGAGGCCGTACTGGATCGGCTGCTGATCGAGCAGTTTGCGCACAAGATAACGCTCGGCGTGCGCGGCAAGCCGATTCTCAACGACGTGACACGTCGCGAAGCTTCGATGTCCGGACTGGATTTTCTGCCGATCATGGATACCGGCGACATGACTCCGGGAGTTTCGACTCGCTGCACCAGCGAAGAATTCCTGACCGCCATGCGCAAGGCCGATCTTGTCATCGCCAAGGGTCAGGGAAATTTCGAGACGCTCAGCGACTACGATCGGCCGATCGCCTTTCTTCTGAGAGTCAAATGTCATGTCATCGCCGAACTGCTGCGCGCCCCGATGTTCTCAATCCATCTGCACATGAGAAACATTGCCGACGAGAAATGAACAGCGGACACACTTGCTCACGGCGCGTTAAACATGCCGATCATCCCACGATTCGATCCGCCGACGACGTCGCCGCCGGAGCGCCGGGGCGCATGGAAAGATTGGACTCTGCGGATCACGCCGGCATTCGGCGCACCCACGGAACCGTCCGGTTCCGGCATCCGCTTCACGCGGCTTGTCTTCTCCAACAGACTGCGCACGACGGAACCGGAGTCTGCGGACATCCGGGGATGTGCGCCCGTCTCCCGCAGCACGTCTCGCGGCCTCGCGACGGCGTCCGCCGCCGACATCGGAATCCCGTTCTCGCCGAGGATATGACATCCCGGCAGACGCGCCATAATCTCAACATCGGGCGGTAAATCGTGATTGCCGGCACAGCGAACAAGACACTGACATTGTTTTTCCTCTCAGCCGTCACCGCCCTGCTGCAGGGCGGATGCTCCTGCTTCCACCGGTCGCTTGAGATGCGTGAACTTGCCGCGTTCGAGGCGGGTTTTGTCCGGCATGACGACGGATACACCTTGAGGATTTCCGGCTCATGCAGTCGATCCGGATACGTGATAGAAAGAATTCAGCAAATTCGGAACGAACGTTCGCTGCAGGTGAAAGTGTTCATATCACCGTTCAGCAGGGACGGGTTCGGCAGCGCCTTCAGCACCGAAGTTGTTCTTGACGACCTGGACTATGTGTTTTTCGGCGAACAAAACGTCCTCATCTGGCGCCGCACCTCCGACCGTGCGCCGACAGAGGACATCTCCTCAAAAAAACCGATCCGCGTGTTCCGCCCGGAAGAGCAGTGAAATCGGGAGGCATTTGCCGGTTCGTCCGGTTGGAAAAAAATCATGCGGCATTATATTACCGGATGTCTTCATCTCAGACGCGAACAGCATCATTCACCTCCGGCCGCGCAATTTGCCACAGGTAAGGACGTCTCATGAAAATCGGCGAAAACCTCTTCCCGCACGACAGCTACGACACGCCCCGCGACGCACCTCACTGCTGGCAGGATCGGCTGTGCTGCGGCGGACGCTGGTATTTTTACTGGAAAAATTTCCTGATCTTCAGCCGTTCAGGACGCTGCGGCCGCCGCGGGAAACTTGACGGGGCTCATCAAATCTTCTACTCGAACCAGAACATCCGACTCATTGAAAGCTGCGGCGGACAACTGCATCTGCGCGGTCTGGATCATCTCCGCTCCCTGCAGGGACGACCAGCGGTGCTGATCGGCAATCACATGAGTCTGCTCGAAACTGCCGTGCTGCACGCCATCGTCCGTCCGCATCTTGACTTCACGTTCGTCATAAAATCGGCTCTCATGCGCATTCCGTATTTCGGCGACATCATGCGCTCGATCGGCGCGATTCAGGTCGGCAGGAACAATCCCCGCGAGGATCTTAAGACCGTGCTGGCGGAGGGACGCAGGTTGCTGTCTGGAGGAAGATCGATAATCGTCTTTCCGCAAGCGACCCGCTCGGCCGATTTCCTCCCGGAGAAGTTTAATTCCATCGGCGTTAAGCTTGCGTGCGCGTCCGGTGTTCCGGTTGTGCCTTTCGCCTTGAAGACGGATTTTCTCTCCAACGGGAGGTGGCTACGGGACCTCGGTCCGATTCACCGGGAAAAAAGCGTCTGGTTCGAATTCGCCCCGGCCATGCATATCGCCGGCTCGGGGAAGAGGGAGCAGCAGCAGATAGTCGAGTTCATCCAGGATCGTCTCAGTCTGTGGAGGCGGATGGAAAAACCGGCACGCCGTGATTGAAAAGACATGAACCGGAGGCTATGTTAACTCTTTTCCGCGCGTTTCAAAGCTGAACGCATTTGTCCGGTTTTTTTTGATGGCGCCAATGAAAATATCGAAAAAAATCATTTTGGCCGTATTCGTATCCATGGTGGTGCTTGGCTTCGCGCAGACCATGGAAGCGGCGTCATTGGAATCCAGTTTCAAGAATTCCGGTTCACTCCGCGACCTGAAGAAGATCAAGGCCGATCATTGGAACATCGCCGGCGGCAACATCGTCATCAAGGGCAACGTCCACATACCGTTCGGCGACTTCGACATCTACGCCGACAGGGCGGTAATCAACACGGAGACCCGCGACCTGGACGTCAAGGGCAACATTCAGCTCTACCGCAGAGAACGACAAAGCGCGAAAGTGACGCCGTCGGAACTCGCGACTCTTGAGAAGACCAACGGCGTATCCGTAAAAATCACCGGAGTCACCACGGACATCTTCGGCGACCAGAAAATCGGTGTCGAGGCGAGCCGCATAAACGGAACGATAAGGGCGCAGTCTTTTTCAGGAAATCTGGACACCGGCTACTTCAGCTTCACGGACGCCGAACTGACTTTCGGAGCGATAGTCTGCCGCGCCGATTCCGGCATACGCGAGACCAACGGCGTCATAAAGATCAAAAATGCGGAGATAAGCAGCTGCAACTATCTGGAAAGCCAGAACGCGCATTACGCGGTGTCGTGCAAAGAGGCGACGTTGTATCCCCACAATGTCGGGGAATTCGGTCCCGGCAACGCCATCACCGACCGCGGGGACTACAGCATCACGGCAACCAACTGCACCGTGAAGCTCTACGGGATACCGGTCTTCTGGCTTCCCATATTCTACAAGCCCAAGGATGAGAATCTCGGTCTGTTTCAGATCCAGTGGGGGAAAAGCGGGGACTGGGGGTATTACCTGTCTCTTTCAAAGAAATTCTACCCCACCGATTATCCGGCGAGCTCCGTCCGCATCCTAGCGGATTTCTATCAGGACCGCGGCTACGGCTACGGAGCCGACACGTATGTGACTACCGAAAATTCGGAAACCCGCATTTTCGGTTACAGCATTTTCGACATAAGTCCCTATGAAGGGACAGAGGAGGCCTCCGATTACGGCATCAAGATACCGGAGCAGAGATTCGATTTCAGTGTCAGCAACCTGACCCACATCACGCCGAATCTGGATTTCCGCGGGCATTTTGAAATCATGAGCGACGAGTTCTTCAACCGTGATTTCTTCAGCAGCTATTACGACACCGACCCGGAACCGGTCACTTTCGCGGCGGTGGAGAAGCAGTTTGACAACTTCAGCGCGTCCGCCTACCTGAGACCGCGTGTCAACGATTTTTTCGACACCGTCGAGCATCTGCCGTCGGGCAGAATCGACATCCACAGGCAGGAGCTCCTCGACACGAATCTGTACTATCAAGGCGAAATAAGCGCCGGTTATCTGCAGCGGAAATGGCGGGATTTCGACTGGGACAAACGGGATGTCGACATGTATGACTACCACTCCGGCCGGTTCGACAACCTGAACTTCCTCTATTTCCCGATCCGGCTGGGATGGGCAAACCTCATTCCCCGCGCCGGAGTGCGCTTCACAGCCTATTCCAACACCTCTGAGCGCAGAATCAGCGACACCACGCTCCACCGCATGCTGGCGGCGGACGACCCCGGGTACGCGAATCTCCGCGGGAAGTTCTCAAACTACGATAACAATGGCGACGCGAAATTCCGCGTGGCGGGGGAATTCGGTCTTGAGCTGACCACGAAAATATACAGGACATGGCAGGATGTCCGCAGCCCGTTCCTGAAATTGGATGGATTGAGGCACCTGATGGAGCCGTACATCAACTACACATATATACCGAAACCGTCCGTCAACCGCGAACATCTCTACTATTTCGACGACATCGACCGAATCCAAAGAGAGAATTTCGTACGTCTCGGCGTCGTCAACTATCTGCAGACAAGAAAGGACGGGAAGCTGGTCAATTACATGTCGATGGAAAACTACTGGGACTATCATTTCCAAAAGCAGGAGGGATTCAGCCATATCGGAGACTTCTGCACGAAATTCGCCATGACTCCTTTCGACGGGCTTACATTGTCGACCTTCTTTTCGGTCGCCATGAATGGCGCGGACGATCTTTTTGATCGCGAGGATCGGACCGGGGGCTTCAACCGGCACATCGTCCGCAACGGGAGAGACGTGGGCAACCCTGGTCTGAACCTGAAATGGCTTAACCGCTGGACAGTCAGTCTGCGGTACGAACCGGTGCAGGACTACATTTTTAATTTTTCGTACAACTATCAGGAACGTTATCGAACCGCTTCGACATTCTCGATGGGCAGCACGCTTACGGACATCGAATCCGGCAGCGCGTTCAACAAATACTATCTGACCCAGACACAGGAGCTGTCTTTCGGAGTGAGCCTCCCTCTGACGCCGGATCGCCGTACACTCGGCTCATACCAGATGCTGTATGATTTCAACGACGGGTTCATCTCTCAGCATAAAATCGCGCTGATTCGCAAATTCCACTGCTGGGATGTGGCGGCGGAACTCATGTTCGACACGGAATTCGACGACGGCAAGAAGCACACCGACACATCCTTCTTCGTCACCGCGTATCTGACCGGATTACCAACCGAACTGCAGCAGACTCAGAGTACAATGCTCGCGGAAAGCAGAAGACGTCAGGAGCAAAACGGGGGATTGTTTTAAATGTATATCGTCACCGGGGGAGCTGGTCTTATAGGCAGCGCAGTCGTCTGGAAACTGAATCAGAGAGGCGCCCAGGACATTCTGGTCGTGGATCACCTCGGTGTTTCCGACAAATGGAGAAACCTTGTTCCCCTTCGATTCTCCGACTACATGGAGAAAGATGATTTCCGGAGAAAAATCCTTTCGGGCGAATTTAACGGCTGCCGCATCGACGCCGTTTTCCACCTAGGCGCCTGCTCCTCCACGACGCAGCAGGACGCCAGCTATCTCATCGGCAACAATTTCCAGTACACCAAGGATCTGGCCGCTTTCGCCGCCGCCCGCGGAATAAGCTTTGTCTACGCATCCAGCTGCGCTACCTACGGCGACGGATCATGCGGGTACAGGGACGACGAGAACGATTTGGAGCGGCTTCGACCTCTCAACATGTACGGATATTCCAAGCATCTATTTGATCTCTGGGCCAAACGTCAGGGGCTGTTGTCGCGCCTCACCGGATGCAAATTCTCCAACATATATGGCCCGAACGAGCTTCACAAGGGGGAAATGCGCAGCGTAGCGCTGCGCTGCTTTGAACAGATCACCTCCGCCGGACGGGTTCAACTGTTCCGGTCATACCGTTCGGAATACGGAGACGGAGAGCAGATGCGCGATTTCTTGTATGTCAAGGATGCGGCCGACATGATGCTCTTTCTGTACGACATGAAGGCGACAGGATTGTACAACATCGGAAGCGGACGTGCGGAGACTTGGAACAAACTCGCCGCGGCGGCTTTCAACGCGCTGGGGCTTCCGACGGACATACAGTATATCGACATGCCGGAACCGCTGCGCGTCCGCTACCAGTACTACACCAAGACGGACATGACGAAACTGCGTGCGCTCGGATACGACCGCGAACCTACCCCTCTGAACGAAGCGGTTGCGGACTACATTCACAATTACCTGGTTCCGCATCGTTTCCTGGGCGACGGCGATTGACATGTCCACCGCCGCCACCCAGATCCTCCAGGCGGCTGCGGCCGGCGTGACCGCCGTGGAAGAACATCATGTCGGGCTGGATGATTATTTGGACTATCAGCTGACCGCACCGGAATTCCGCAGAACGGTCTCCCACATCCTGTTTTCCTATTTCCGAAGAAGGATGTCCATCCACCGAAGTCTGAATCAGTTGATGAGAAGGTCGACAAATCCGTCCCTCCGCCACCTGTTGGAGGCTGCACTCACGCAAATTAGATACTGCGACGGGATCGCGCCTGGGACGGCAATCAATGTTGCCGTCTCTCTCGCACGCAGAACATACGGACGCGGAGATGCAGGCTTCGTCAGCGCTGTTCTGCACCGGGCTTCGATGATGCCGTCCGACGCGGAACGGCAGGATGCGCCCGAGGATGTTCTGCCCCCGCCGATCATGCTGCGATGGACGAAACGGTACACATCGGAGGAGCTGCATCGGTTGAAGGATGCTTTTATCACCCCAGCCGACACCGTCTTCCGCTGCCATCGCGCAAGAGAACTGACGGCATCTGAAATGACGACTTTCGATGCGCAGGCAGTCGCTCTCCCCTCCACCGAGAGGACATATTGGTGTTTTTACAAGGCGTCGTCCCCTGCAAGAGTATTAAACTCGCAGGACTGGAACAACGGTCGCTTCTACTTTCAGGATCCAGCCGCAGCCTTCATCATGTCGCTGCCGGACTACACGCAGGTCTCCAGCGCTCTGGATGTCTGCTGCGCACCTGGCGGAAAAGCCATGATGATTGCGGAGATGCTTCCCGGAGACGGCATGCTGGTCGCCTCGGATCGCTCGGAATCACGACAGGCGCTGACACGCGACAACTTCAGACGGCACGGACTGGAACATTTCCCGGTACTTATCGCGGACGCATGGGATATTCCCGAGGAATGGAACCGGTTTGATCTCGTTGCGGCGGACGTGCCATGCTCCAACACAGGGGTGTTCCGTCGCAGACCGGACGCACTGTGGCGGTTTCATCCGGACCAGTTGCATGAGCTGACGCGGCTGCAGCAGAAAATCCTCGCCGCCGCCGCCAGCCGCGTCCGACATGGGGGACAGCTGCTTTACAGCACATGCAGCCTTGAACCGGAGGAGAATGAAAAAAATATCGCGCAATTCCTGGCGAAGAACACCGGCTTCCGCATGGCAACGGAGAAACGCATATTCCCGTCGGCGGAGCACGACGGCGGCTACGGCTGTCTTCTGCGCCGGTTCAGTCTCAACAGCATTTTAACGTAATCAAACATGACCACCAGCGAAAGTTTGCTTTCCCCGTGGATACGAGGCCTGAATGTTATGCCGTGCTCCGCGACTCGTCCTCCGCATTCGTCTGTGAGCAGGAATAAAAGTTCCAGCATAATTTTATAGCCGCTCGGCCTGACTTCGTCATGTATCTTTTCAAACGCGTCACGCCGTATGGCAAAGAAACCGGACATCGGATCGCTGATCGTCACGCCTAAAAACAGTCTGGACAGCATGGCGGCCGTGCGACTGATCAGCACCCTTCTAAAACTCCATCGTCCGGAAAACCCGCCGCCTGCGGCGTAACGGGACCCGACCACCATATCGTAACGCTCAGCAACTTTCAGCAGCCCGCACAAATCACGGACATCATGTTGCAAATCTCCGTCCATGCAGCATAAGATCCTGCCACGTGCGGCACGAAACCCGCAGACGACACTGGAACCGAGGCCGCGTTTCCCTTCATTGAACATGCCGTGAATATGAGGTTTACCCACGCCATAGTCCTCCACTGCGGCAAGAGTTCCGTCCGAGGAATGCTCGTCAACCACAATGACCTCGTAATCCTGCAATCCGCAATTGTCCAGATCATTGAGCAATATCTCTATATTGCAACGTTCGTTCAAGGTCGGGATCACAATGGAATAATGGCATGAACTCATTTGATGCAACTCATCGTTTGCCGCGTGGAATATGAGTCATGCGCCGTCCACGCCGCCCAACCACGTCCAGGCACGCATCATCCGCACCGATTCGAAACGGAGTCTCGATGCGCCAATTTGAAATTCCGCGTCTGCGGCGACATGATATCACCGATATCTTCACAAATCCTTTGACATTGAAAAAAATTTACGATGGAAAGATTCACCCGAAAGAGTGCATATCCACCTCTAGTTTGATAAAATCAATCACAGAGAGTAAAAGAAAGAGGCGGACACCGGGTAAAGTTGGCATGAATCTGACGATTTGTCAAGCGGAGGGATGGTTTTTCAGGGGCATGAACCTGCATGTAAGTCAGATGAGGCATCCGGTAAGGGAGACGTTTCCCAGACTGCCGAAGACACTCCTGCAGACAAGTCACGAAACACCGAGAATCTCGTCTGGAAACGCCTCGTCGTCACTGCCTGGTAGCACAAGAAAGCGGATGAGCATCGTCGGCAATGCCTTTGTCAACATCGACAACTGCAGGTGATGCCTTTCACAAAATTCGGACCAGCAGCAAAACAAACGTCAGATATCAGCGTGCATCACGCGCCGGCAAAGATGCCGGGCCGTCTGCTGTGCGGGCGGTGTCTTTCTGCCTTTGCGGTTCATAATCCACTCCCGGCAGTGCATCGGCACCTCCGACCACATAAACCCTGCCGGAATCTTTATCCAATACCAGGCTCGGAATGGTTTTCGTCGTCTTCAAATATTTGTCCTGCTCTGCCCGTCCGTCCAAATTGACAATGACATAACGAAATAATTTCGGTGAAATCGGCATAAGCAGATGCAATCTGCTCAGCATATCAACTTCCGCCTTGTATCGCTCCATGCCGACCTCCACTCCGACATGCAATACCGCGTACACGTACTGCGAATCCTCCACCACCAGATAATAGTGCCGAACCGCATTGTCCGTCATCACCCGCAGTGAAAAAGTGCGTTCGGCCGCCTGTATTTTACGGTTCTTATCCTCGCCGTTGACATGACCCGCCCGCAGCATATCGGGAACTCCCACCGTACGCTTCCAGATCTCAACGCCCGGATTAACCTCGAAACGACACTCATTGGATCGGAACATGTCCTTGAGTGCGCTGTGCTTCACATAGGCGTGCAGCCGATAACAACCCAACTTCTCCACCGGATAATACTGTGTGATCGGAATAACCAGATCGAGCGACGCGCCGGGCATCAGGATATTCATGGACACGGGAATATCCTTGCCGGCAACCTTGGAAACGGACTCGGTGCCACGTGTCACATCAAACAACAGCTCCCCTCTGAACTCTTTTGAAACACCGAAAATCAACGGCTGTCCGCTGTAATTGCGCATCTTCAATTTTGCGAAAATAGGCTCGTACTGCATGTAGACCGATCGGTTTAACTGCAACTCCAAAGACACCTGAGCAGATGCGGGGAAGAAAGAAAACAACGGTGCCAGCGCTATGACTGCATTCAGTAATCTCCTAAACACTTTCCCATCCTCCTGTCATCAAATATCGTACTGCGGAGGCGGCAACCGCCTCGGCATCCAATCGGTGGCACGCATATCTTTCACTCGCGGAACATTTGCGCTTCATGCAGCCTGAACACTCCAAATCCAAACGGAAAACCTGATTCTGGCATCCATATGGCCCCGTCAGTTCCGGTCGCGTCGGTCCGAAAAAGCTTATTACCGGGACGCCTAAAGACGCGGCCGCATGAATAGGACCGCTGTCATTGCCGATTACCAGTTCGCACCTGGCAATGACCTCCATCATCTCGCCGATCCCTGTGCGCCCTGCGAGGGACAATGCTCCAGACTCCCCGAACAACGCCATAATTCTCCCCACTGCGTTCCTGTCCTCCGCGCTGCCGATAAGCAGAAAACACGCATTGAAAATTTTCTGCCGGATCGCCCGCATCACTGCGGTGAAAAGCTCGGGCGTGAACCGTTTGCTCGGCCAACGCGCTCCCGGAACGACTCCGATCAGGCGCATCCCCGATGTCTCCGCTGGTAAATCGAACGTCGACCGATCACATGGACATCTGACTGGCGGCACCGGCTCATCGCCGCCCAAAAGGGCATTAACCAGCTCCACATTTCTTTCGACCGCATGCCGAGTCGAGACCACGTTGAAACACCGACCGTAAAAAAATCTGGCTCCCGCTTCTCTGGGATTGGCGAATCCAACGGGTCGCGCCCCCCTCGCGCAGAATCCCAGGAAAGCACTCCTCAGCAGCCCCTGAAAATCAATGACAAGATCGTAGCGGTTGCTGCGCAATTCCCTGATCAGATGCAGCAGTTCACAAAAAAATGTCGACAACTTCCCGAGTCTACGCCGCCGGAAAAGAATCGCATGAGCCACCGGAAACGGACAATACAGCAGAACATCCTTGAACGCTGAACCCACCAGCCAGTCTATCTCCGCGTCAGGAAAACGCCTATGCAACAAAAGCACTGCGGGAAAGACATGCAGAATATCGCCGAGACTGCTGGGTTTTATCACCAAAATGCGCTTGACCGACGAAGACATTGCGAAATCAATTTCCTCTCGACAATCGCAAGGCCAGAGGTTCAGGCAAGCCGGCATCCAATACTTTCTGTTGCGCCGTGGCGACGTCATACGGAACCCGACAGTGCAGCATGATGCGCTCATCCGCGTCATAAACCGCAAAACTCGCACGGGGATCTCTATCACGCGGCTGACCAACGCTGCCGACATTGAACAGATATTTGCTACCGCTCCGCACCTCGACGGCATATTCGTCAGGCTGCGAAAAATCCACCGGTCTCTGCACACCTGCGGAGTCTCTTGCCGCGTTCCATTCCGGTATTTCCTCGACGCTGCGCTCCATCGCCGAGGTGACCGGCTTCTTGCAAAAGGCCACCGGCACATGAGAATGTCCGCAAAAGCACAGCTGCGTAAACTGATAGGAGAAATTGTCCACAGCCTGATGCACTTCGAAGATATATCCCCACTGCTCCGGTGAATCGAGCGTGGCATGCACCAGCGTTGTATTGAGTCCAAACACCCCGGCGCGGTAGGGCGCGCGCACCAGCCACGCACGCTCTTCCTGCGTCAGACGCTCACGGGTCCAGAGAATCGCCTGCCGCGCATTGTGGTTGACGCCTTCGACGGCGGAATTGACTGAAGCAACATACTCGTCGTGGTTGCCCCGCACCAATGCGGTGAAATTTAAATCACGCACCGCATTCAGACAACGCTCGGGGTCGGCATTGTATCCCACAATGTCTCCCAGCGAGATAAAATGATCAACACCCAAATCACGGCATCGCTCCAGAACAACGCTGAGCGCTTCCCAATTCGAGTGAATATCACTCAGAAAAGCATATTTCGCCATTTTCCCGTAACTCGGTTACCTCTTGAAGAAGGTTTCAATCGTCACAAGCATGGACACGATCAAACCGCGCGCACTCGCATCCGTGCCCGCACTTTCCTCAGATTGAACACGGCATGAAATCCACCCGGCTCTCCGAAAAAACGGATAGCTCCCAAGAGTCGCTACGGGAGGCGGTGCAGGATTTAAACCGATTCAATCCCGTCAATCATTGTAGAGCGGTGGCCGTATAAGCCGGATTTTGTTCCCGTTTGTCCAACGGGCGGCAATCATCTGTCTATGCGACCAGAACCCGGGATTCGTAACGCCGCGAGCAACGGCATCATCCCCTATTTGGTCTTGCTGCAGGAGGGGTTTGCCATGCGACGGGGCTTTCGCCCGCGCCCGGTGGGCTCTTACCCCACCCTTTCACCCTTACCCGTCGAAGAACGACAGGCGGTCTGCTCTCTGTTGCACTGTCCTGGCCGCGGTGTATGTCCCGCGACATCCCTCCTTAACGAAAGGACTCCCTGCTCTGTGCAGTCCGGACTTTCCTCCCCGACGCCGGCGGCGCCGGAGCGACTGCCTGAACCACCGCGCCGGTTAATATAGAACCGGAATGAGAATATGCAAGGCGGCGGTCTCCCGTTTTCGCAACGACCGCCTGCCTCACTGCACCGTGGAAGTGCTGCAACGCAGAAGAACGATCGCGTCCCGCCTCCCCGAATGCCGCTCCCATTCAGCCTTGTGAGCCGCAGGCAGATCCGCACCCATGCGCATCATCGCGTGGCGAACGTCGGAATCCACCTTCTCCCGCTGTTGCGGCTCCAGCCTGATTGATCCGGCCAGCAACAAGGCGAGGAAAGCCAGCGCGCCGCCCAGTATCATCCTCTGCCCCCTGTTCAAGGACAACATCATACGTCGTTCCCCCTTTCGTGCACGACATCGTCGGTCATTTCCTGCTCCCCTTTCTCTAAAAGATGCTTCTGAATAACGGCCATCTCGGCACGGTAGCGCTCGACGTTCCACAGCTCCAGACCGAGCTCAACGCCAATCACGCATAATTCCGTCCCGGGTTCGAGCGACGCATATTCACGAAACGGCGGCGGAACGGTGACGCGTCCCTGCCGGGAAATGCATTCCATCGCAGTCAGCGCGCCGAAACGCCGCATATTACGCCTTGCGACGAAACTTGATGCCGCACGCTTTATATCGGACATCTCCCGCCGCCGCATTTCCGCATAAACCGACTCGGGATACACCGCGACCGCGCCTTCCGGCAGACAGTGCAATACAATCTCCCCGTTTTTGCAGACCGCTGCAAAATCATCCAGCCAGTGCTGGCTTAATTTGATCCTGCCGCTCCCGTCCATCAGGCAGCGATCCTGTCCGCAAAAGTTCAACATAGGTGCCGTAACCGTCATTCCTTGATTTTCCATCTGATTCCATATTAATCCATTTTTTTCCACAATGCAACCCCCGACGGCAACTTTTTTATCACTTTGTCATCAAACGCGGTAAAACTCGGTGGCCGACATATTCTTGCAGAGTTATATTACGGCGGGCACTAGCCATCGCGATTACCGCTATCACGGACGGAGATGATGACAGTCAAAATGACAAAAAGGATGCGCTTTGCGGTCTTGTTGTTTTTATTGCTGACGCCGTTTGAATACGCACTCCCGTCTGTCAATGATTCGCCGTCGGCCGCTCCCGCGCCATATCAGCCCGCCCAGAATTGGGATCTTATTGCCGCCCGCTGGTATTCAAAACTGACCAGAATGCTGCAACTGCTGGATCAGTATCAAACCGAGGTCGTCGGCGACTCCGGCGACTTCGCTCAGTTTCAGAAGACGACCCGTGTGCGCATGGAGGAGCTGCAGTTCCTCCTGAATTTCTGCATGCAGCAGGATGTCTTCGAAATGATGCTGCGTTGTCAGCAGATCCACGACCTCTACATCAGTTACCAGGCGCGATATCAACGGATTATAAGATTCAACGACGAGATAAACCAGTTGTCGCACCACCTGAAAAGTTTGAAGGTGGAGCTTGCGCGCATCGAACAAAATCAGACCGATTTTGCAAATCCGGCGCTTCTCGCCGACTGCGAGCGTCAGTACGCCGCATTGGAGCACAACATCAGCCGCATCTCGGAATCGCTCCGGCAGAGCACCGATCCCGCACTGCTGCAGGAACTGCAAAAAGTATACGAAGAGAGCGACAAGATTCTCAGCAACACCATCGATCAGGTGTTCTTCTCCAAAAGAAACAGCTATTACTCGTTGCTGCCGCTGGCCGGATATGTGCTGCAGTACTGGTATCTGACTCTGAAGGACACGGCCCTGGCGGCGCGGCATTACGCATATTTCCCGGTCGTGCGGACTTTTATGACAATCACACTGCCGCTGCTGCTGATCGCCCTGCTCATCGGGCCCCGTTATCTTTATCCTTGGATACTGCGACAGGTTCGCTTTCCGGACAGATACACAAAATCCAAGATGTTCGCGGCCGCATGGGTTCTGCTGTGCCTGGCGCTTTCGTTCGGGGCGGGACGTTTCCTGCAGCCGGAGGATCTGCAGTCCTTCATGTATCAGATGAGTCAGTTTCTCTGCGCCTGTGCGCTTCTTATACTCTCGTTGAGTTTTCGGATGGACAAACGGCAGATGCTCCGATGCTCGCTGCTCTACGCGCCGCTGATGCTGCAGAACGCCACGGCCCTGCTGCTGTACGGACTGTTGACGCCGTATCAGCCGCTGATGCTGTTGACCGTGCCGGTCAACGCAATGGTGGTCCTGGCGGTTCTGCTGCTCCTGCGACGAGGCGGATATCCCAAATTCGACGTCACGCTGGTCAGCATCGCGCTATGCGTGACGACGGCGGAGACTCTGCTCGCCGCGCACGGTTTCCTGTACATTGGTTTCACAATGATGTTGATCGGGTTTGAACTGCTGGCGCAATTCCAGGCGGCCGTGGCAGCCTCGGAGATCATATACCGCACGGCGCAAAGCCGACCGGAGCGCAACATCATCAACCTGACGTTGATAAGATTAGGTATACCGCTGGTCTGGCTGGGTGTGCTCCGCACCATGATCGGAAACGTGACGGTCACCTACCATCTGGAAAGCTTCCTGGAGTATTGGACGCAGAACGATATTCATGTTCGCGACCTGTGCAGCTTCTCGTTGAACGACATCTACGCGGTAGTCACGGCACTGGTTCTGCTGACGTTCTTCATTTCGCTGAGCAAACTTTTGATCCGCAAATTCTACCCGGAATCCGCCGATTTCGGCACCGTGCCGTCATTTGTCACGCTGGGCACCTACATCGCCTGGGCGGGATATGTGCTGTTCATACTGTTGATGCTGAACGTGCAGTATGCGAGCATTCTGGTCATACTCGGCGGATTGAGCATGGGGATGGGGTTCGCGCTAAAGGAACTGTTGGAGAATTTCATAAGCGGCATCATCCTTTTGGTCGGACAACAGGTCAGACCCGGAGATGAAATCGAATTTGACGGCATTTACGCCAAAGTGCGCAAAGTAAGTTTCAGAGCAACTGTCATAGAGACATTCGACGGTTCCGTCATCACACTGCCCAACACACAGGTTCTGTCCAAAGATTTCCGCAACTGGACGCGGCGCGATCGGCGCATGCGGCGCGATCTTGTCATCGGCGTCGACTACAGTTCGGATCTGAAACTGGTCAGGAGACTGTTGCTTCAGGCGGCGGCGGACACTGCGTCAGTCTACCGATATCCCGCCCCCGAGGTATTCTGCTCCGACTTTGCGGACAGTTCCGTCAATCTCACGCTGCGCATTTGGCTTGAGGCCGGACAGAATGTCCGCATATGCTCCAATTTGCGGGAGCGCATCTTCAACCTGTTCAGAGACAACGGCGTTGTCATCCCGTTCCCGCAAGTCGACGTCCATTGCATCCCGCCGGCGTCCAAGCAACAGGACTAGTTCACGTATCGCGGCAATTTCCGGGTCATGATGACGGTCTCTTTCAAGTTCAGACTGCCTCGAAGACAGGCACCCGCCGTTCGGCGTCGCTCCCGGCACCGTCTGACCGCGAGGAGACGGGCATGACGTCTTAATCGTTCCGTGACGAATATGCCCGCGCTCGCGCCGTCATCTGAATCCACAAGAATCCGGCACCGAAGTCAGTGCGCCGTCTTACGGCCGGAGTACGAGAAGCCTGAACGGAGAACAAGCGGAATTTCCCTCGCGGGACATGACCCTGGTTCCGTTGCCGGCTGAAAGTTGAATCGATCTCCGGCAGACAGGTGATTCTGTCGCCTCGTAGCCCCGCATCGAAACGGCCGGCAATCCCCGACATCAACCGAAACGCCGTGAGCGAAAGACGGTGAAGGAAACGGGAAAAGCCGACCGAACGCCGCGGACATCAGGACGCCATCGCGACATCAGTCGCCGCAGTCGCGACGGAAACCGTCCTCAGCGCCTGTAATCGCCGGGAGCGCCGACGGCAGTGCCGGACGCCTGGACATAATCGAAGCTGAACAGCAGATAGTTCGCCCCGCCTATCGAAGTCACAATGTCGTACACGCGCACGCCGCCCATTCCCCGCGCCGTGCGCGTCAGCAGCAGCACCGCGTTGTCCACGGTGACAGTGTCGGTGAAAACCGCCATTTTGCCGGCGCTGGCCACGCTTCCGCAAAAAATCGGCAAGAACCCCAGCAGATAGACACCGCTGATACGCACGTTGACATGAGCGATGGGAGGATTGTTGGTGCCCTCGCCCACCGGGAGCGAATTGAACTTCGTCCCCTCCTGAACGGTCGTGCATCCGTATAGAAACAACGCAAGCACGGACACCATCGTCAACACACAGACACGTCTCATCTCGCCCGATCCCCTTTTCCTTGCTCAGTCGTTCCAGATCATCAGACGCCAAAATCATCGTCCAGAATCGACATTTCCTCGTTAACGAAATCCATTGCCTTGGCGAAAGCGTTCGCCCTATGGCTGATTTTGTTCTTGACAGCTTCGGAAATTTCCCCGAAAGTCTGGCTGTAACCGTCCGGAATAAAAATCGGATCATACCCGAACCCGTGATCGCCGCGCGGCGCGTCGGCAATAACGCCACGCACCTCGCCCTCGAACGTCTCAATCAACTCGCCGTTGACGGCAATCGCGATGGCGCAGACGAAACGGGCGCGCCGGTTGTCCTGTCCCGACATTTCACTCAGCAATCTGGCGATGCGCTCCGGATCCGTGGCCGCGTAGCGGGAGGAAAACACTCCGGGAGCCCCGTTCAGCGCATCCACCTCGAGTCCGGAGTCGTCGGCAAACGTCGGCGCGTCGCAATAGATGCAGCCGGCGAGCGCTTTCCTCTCCGCATTCTCACGGAAAGTCGCCGTCCCCTCCTCCACGCCTGGAAAATCCGGGTAATCCAGAAGAGATTTAAGTTCGACCTTCTGATCGGACAGCAAGGCTCTGTATTCCTCCACTTTATGCGGATTGCGCGTAGCTACAACGACATATGTCATAACCCCTCTCCGATTAGCCTTTTGCAAAGAGCGAACACCACCATATATTATAGCTTCTCCGTGAGAATTGCAACAGGGGAATTTCATGAATTACGAATCAATTCGTCAATTGCTGCGGGCCGCGTCGCCAACGCGCATCTTCGTCGGACTTAGCGGCGGCGCGGACAGCATCGCGGCGCTCGTCGCGGTTCAGAACGCCGCGGCCGGCATGCCGTCGGCGATAGCTCTCGAGGCGGTTCATTTCGATCACGGACTCAGGGGTGAAGAAGGGCGGCGCGACGCCGATTTCTGCCGGGATTTCTGCCGTGACAGGCACATCAGCTGCCGCGTCGTCCCGCTTGACGTCATGAAGCACATGCAGGACGGCGAGGGAGTGGAAGCCGCCGCGCGCCGCCGACGCCTGAGCTACTGGTGTCACCTGGCCGGACGTTGTCCGGGCTGCGTCGTCGTATTGGGGCATCACAAAGGGGATCTCCTTGAAAACCTGCTCCTGCGCCTGCTGCGGGGAAGCAACTCCTCCGGGTTGACCGGGTTGCGTCCGGTCACCCGGATCGGCAGGATTGTTATTCTCCGTCCCCTCCTGTCGATGGAACGCGGAGCGATCGAATCATATCTGCGGTCATGCGGGATCGACGCATGGCGCCACGACCGGAGCAACGACGACAATAGATTCCGACGCAATTATCTGCGCAACAGCCTGCTGCCGCAGCTGGAGCGGTGCATCCCCGGCGCACACGCGGGACTGTATCGGGCGCTCGTCGCGCTGCAGGACGACGCCCTGCTGCTTGAACAGCTCACCTCGGAAGCGGCGTCCAGAGATGACGGCAGTGCCGCGTTTTGGAGATCGCTGCCGCGCGCGCTTCAAATGCGGTTGCTGCGCAGGAAAATCGGCACTGTTATTCCCGGGCACGCCCTGCTGGATTCCTTCAACCGGATTCTTTCCATGGATGACAGTTCGGAGACAAGAAAACTCCACGTCGGATCGCGCTGCGTAATCCGCTTCCGGCGCGGACGTATAACATTTGACGCGAATCCGACCGTTCGCCCGCGGCTGTGGGACTGGAGAAACGCCGCCGATTCTCTGTTCGGAATCGAGATTGTCAATCAGATGCCATCGAGAAAGAACATCCGAAGAGACGAGGCGTATTTCGACGCCGAACGACTGCCGCATGTCCTGCGGATAGCGCCTCCTGTTCCCGGAGAGCGCATGGTACCTTTCGGCCGCGCAACCTCGGTCAAATTGAAGGTGCTGCGCGCTCAATGCGGACTGGCGGCATGGGAAGCTCCCCCTCTGCTGCATGCGTCTGACGGCATCGTGGTGTGGGCGCCTCTGGTGCGTCACAGCTGTTTCGCGCCGGTCACGCCGGAAACCAGGCAGATTGCGCGGTTCTTTCTGAAACAGAACCGACGGCGCGGCGACGACTGACGAAGGCCATGAGACCAAGCCGCAGCCGCACCGCCTGGAAAACGGAAAAATCGCCATCGTCCTAAATTTTGTGAAAGCCGCCTGCTGCCGACGACGCTGATGAAGAGATCGCCGACGGATGTTCATCCGTTTCCCGTGTTCAGCGGTGTCGTCGAAGTTTTTTCTCATGTGAACCGGGTGCTTCAGCGTCGTCTGGATAGTCCCTGGTGAAGTCACCTCCGGCTGTTCCCCCAAAGATTTTTTCTGACGGACGCTTCATCCTCCCCGCAAGCAGAGTCCATACGCGAAAAACCCGGTCATCCGCTTGACAAAACGTCAGATCCGTGTCGGATTCATCCTGCGTCCGCCGCTGCTCTTCGGGTGTAGTTTTGATCGGAGCGAATGGCAGAATGCGTTTTTCAGGAGAAACTTCCTTTCGCGACATTTGGCGCAATACCAAGTTTTCGCCGACTCGCAACGGCAATTTGAAGCCACGATTGAACGCGTCAGCAGAAATAACGAACCGGCGATCATCATCAAAAGCGGACCGCGTCGACGGCTCTCCGTGTTCCGCCGCATCCGTCCATGCGAAGACCTCGTCGCAGTATGTTTGCATTCAAATGCATAAGCTGATACATTAGGATGCTCCGTCGCGTCCCGCGTCGCGGATGTCCTGCTTTTTTCACTAGGAGAAACAATGAACAACAGAATCGCCATGTTCCTTCTGGGCGCCACTCTGGCTCTCGGCTTCGCATGGTCCGCCTACATCGTCTCCAGCGCCGCCGTGAAAGTGGCGCAGAAGGACACGATACGGGTCAAAGGCTCCGCATCCCGGATGCTGACGTCGGATCTCGCCATCTGGAGCGGAATGATCATCGTCAGGGCGAAGACCATCGACTCCGCCTACCTTCAGCTCGCCGACCATCGGCGGAAAGCCGACGCGTTCATCCTCGGCGCCGGATTCAGACCGCAGGACGTCAGCTTCGACAGCATCTCCATCCGCGAGAACTACAAGCTGGACGCCAAAGGGCAGCTCACGAACGAGCTGCTCGATTATCAGCTGTCCCAGGAGGTGACGGTGACAAGCCCCAAGGTTCATGAGATAGAGAAGCTGTCCCGCCGGTTCACCGAACTGGTGAAGGAAGGCGCCGTGGTCCGCGCCGGCGCACCGGTTTTTCTGGTGCAGAAACTGGACGAGTATAAAATGGAACTGCTGGCGGAAGCCACCCGCAACGGCAGAGAGCGCGCCGAGGTACTGGCTCGCAACAGCGGCGGCGCGGTCGGCCGTCTCCTCTCCGCGTCTCAGGGAATCTTTCAGGTGCTCGCGCCCGGCTCGGGCGACATCTCCGGCATGGGCACATATGACAAGAGCACCATCCAGAAGGAGCTCAAGGCAGTCGTCACGCTGGAGTTCCGTGTGGAGTGACGACACGGCCGCGCTGCGGCCAGCGCGAACTATGCCGGCGCTCCGGCCGGCGGCCGGCGGCCGGCGCCCGTCCGGATCACGCTCGGAACCGACAATGACCGCTGAAAAATATGAAAGAGTCACACGCAATGCTGACTGAGGAAGACCGCTCCGCGAGGCGCGGCCTGCTGATCACCATCACCGGAGACGGCAAAGGCAAGACCACCTCGGCTTTGGGCACAGTCGTGCGGGCGCTCGGCTGGGGATGGCGGGTTGGCATGCTGCAATTCGTCAAAGACGAATACGAGACCGGGGAAAGACGCTTCTGCGCCGCACTGAAGCCGGCCGGCCTGACCCTCCGGCAGGTCGGATGCGGCATGAGCTGGCAGGACGGCGATCATGCCGCCGCCGCCATGCGCGGATGGAATGACGCGCTCGGCATGCTGCGCTCGGACATGTTCGATCTGGTGGTGCTGGACGAACTCAACATCGCACTGCATCAACGCTGGCTGGAAACCGGAGCGGTGGTGTCGGCGCTGTGCGGGCGCCCGTCATGGAAGCATGTGATTGTCACCGGACGCCACGCGCCCGGGGAACTGCTTGACCGTTCCGATCTCGTCTCGGAAATCCGCGAGATCAAACATCCTTTCCGAAGCGGCGTCGCGGCTCAGAAGGGCATCGACTACTGACCGCCCGCGCCCGTGAATCAGAGAGGAGCGGACTCGCCCTGCCGATCGTCGCGATCCGCGGCTTCGAGATATCTGCGGAAAAATTCGGCGACGCGCGGAGCGCATGTGGATCCCCCGGCGACGCCCTCCTCTATCAGAAGAGAGGCGGCGTACGTGCGGCCGCGGTGGGTTCCGAAAGCTATGAACCATGTGTTCGTCCGGCGGCTGCCGCCGGATCCAACCTCGGCGCTGCCGGTTTTCCCGTACAGGGCGATTGCGGAATTGTCGGCGCGGCGGCCGCTGCCGGTCGGGGAATGCACGACCTGGAACATTCCCTGGCGGACCACCGCCAGATCCGCCCCCGCGGCGGCCAGACGTCCGACCACCTCGGGGCGGCGCCGCCACAGCACGGATCCCTGCTGGCTCACCATCGTCTCCGCCAGATACGGCCTCATCACGCTGCCGCCGTTGGCGATGGCCGCGGTATAGACGGCAGCCTGCAGGGGAGTCAGCAGAACGATTCCCTGCCCGATGCTGAGCTGCGCCGTATCGAAACGGTTCCACTCGCCGCCGTAGTAGCGGCGTTTGTACGACTCGGTCGGGGCGACGCCGCGACTGTCCGCAAGCTCCAGACCGGTGCGGCGGCCGATGCCGGCGGAGTCCAGAACCTCGGCGATGGCGCCGCGGCCGATTTCACACCCGGATTCGATGAAATAGACGTTGCATGACCTCTCCAGTGCTTCCACCAGATCCAGTTCGCCGTGCCCGTAACGCGCGGCGCAGCGTATCCCCCCCGTGCCGATCGCCGCGCGGCCGCTGCAGTAGATTCTGCGCTGCGGATCCAGCCCGCCGCGGAGCATGGCCAGGGCCACCAGCGGTTTCAGTATCGACCCCGGCGTATATGTTCCGTTGATGGCGCGGTTGAGCAGCGGCCGATCGGAATCCCGCAGCAGGGACCGGTAGTAATCCTGCGGAAGATACGGGGTGTATCTGGCCAGGTCTGGCGACGGCGATGAAGCCATCGCCAGCACGGCTCCGGAATCGGCGTCCAGCAGCACCAGAGCGCCGCGCTCCCCCTGCAGCGCCTGCTCCGCGAATTCCTGCGCTCTCGAGTCGATGGTGAGAATCAGATGCTGTCCGTCCACCGGCTTTCTGGAGGCGAGCAGACTGTTGCGGACGAAACCCTGGCTGTCGACCTGCACCAGCGAAAATCCGGGCACGCCCCGCAGGCCGCAGTTGCGCCCCTGATCCGAATCCGGCTGGTCGAACGATCTCTCCAGTCCCGACCTGCCGACGAAATCGGGTATGTAGTAGAAGAAATCCCCCCTGTCCCCAGCCGAGCGGGGATTGTCCCGGCCGGTGTACCCGAGCACGTGCGACGCCAGTTTTCCACACGGATAACGGCGGACCGCGTCGTCCTCCAGTCCGATGCCCGGATACTGCCGGATCAGGGCGAGCGCCGGAGCCGTCTCCTCAGGCAGCAGCCCGCTGTACAGGCGGATCGGCAGACCCGGACGCGTGTTGAGATGTCTGGATATCTCGGTTCTGGTCAACGGGTTGTCGCGGCGCAGAGCCGCGGCCACCGCCGCGGCGGCTCCGTAGATGTATTCGACCGTCTGCCGCCGCGAGTGCCGCCCCGGACGGCGCATCTCACCCGGATAGAACACTATGACGCACCTCGCGGCGTTGTCCGCGAGAACCTTCAGGTCGGATGAGAAGATTTTGCCGCGCCGGGACGGAATCCGGATACGTCGCACCGACTGCCGGGAGACGCGCTCACGGTAATTGTCTCCCCGCCGCACCTGCTCGTAATACAGCTTGGCCGTCAGCACGCCGACTCCGACGAGCACGATCCCGCCCAGCAGACCGATGCGGAAACGGCTGTCCTCGAGTATCCGGAATTTTCCGCCGCTCACGACATCACCTGCCGGTTCGTACCTGCGGCCAGCGGCTCCGCGCCGGAGCTGACGCCCGCTGCAACGCCATGCAGGGAATGCCCAGGACATCGGCCGTTGCGCTCAGACAGAAGCAGAGACAGAGAGCCATCCCCGTCTCCAGCGTCACCAGGAACAGATACTGCGAGGCGCATCGGATCAGCGATGCGACAGAAATTCCGTCCGCCGCGAGGCATGCCGCGAACCACACCGCCTCCCCGGCCGCGGCGGCCGCCGCAGCCGGCAGCGGCATGTCGGGCAGTTCGCCGAACCCCCGGCGCGAACGGATCACCTCGGTCGCCGTCACCGCCGCCGCCAGCGCCGGCAGCGACACGGGGAAGACACGGCCGTATGCGAGATCCGTCACGATCGCGCCGCAGACGGCCGCCGCCGCTCCCGTGCGCCAGCCGCACACCACGGTTATGTAGAAAATCAGCGGCAGCTGCAGCGGCAGCACAACTCCGAACGCGCCGCAGCACAGCTCCAGCACCGAACCCGCCAGCATCAGCGTCAGGATGAACCAGAACTTCAGAGTGCGAACCTGCATTCCGCGCACGCTCCTACATGCCGTCGCCGCGGACCGCGACCACGACAAATCTGACGCCGCTGAAATCCGCCGACGGAATCACCGTCCCGCACCGGTACAGTTCACTGGAGAAAACGGGATCCGCATGCTGGACGGAAGAGAGGACTCCGATCCTGATCCCTGCGGGAATCTGCGGTTCGAATCCGGTCGTCAGCAGCTCCTCCCTGTCCGCCGGAACCTGATCGACCGGCAGGAAACCGACGTCCACCTCCCGTCCCACGGTCCGGAGCCGTCCCGAGTTGACGATTCCCACGATGTTGCTCAGCGGCAGAACGGCGGAAATCCGGACCTCCGGATTGAGGACGGTGACCACCTCCGCGCTGCGCTTCATCACCCGTGTGACGACCCCGACGAAACTGACACCGCCGTCAGGCGCGGCGGCCATCACCGCTGAGCCGGAAACTACGCCGTCCCTGCCGCCGCGGTTCAAAGTCAGACGCTCGTTCCAGAACCGCGGGTCGCGCAGGATAATCTCCGCGTCGATGTAGCGCCACGAGGGCGGCGGGGAGAGATTCATCTGACGGCGAAGCTGCGTGTTCTCGATGCGCAACGTCTCGCCCGCGGCGACCTGCGCCAGCAGACGGCGGTTTTCCGCGAGCTGCTGCTCCAGCCGTCTTGCGAGTTCGCCGCGGGAATAGAGCAGCAGCGACCGGTCGGAGAGACTGTCCGCGCCCAGTCTGGACAGCTGCAGATACGGATACAGGAAATCGCCGACGACGCGCCCGATCGTGTCTCCGAGCGTCACCCACGCCGCGCAGATCAGGACGCACGCGAAGACCGTCGCCGCCAGGAACAGCATCTTCCTGCGCGCGCTGGTTTCAGCCGGAGACGGCATGAGCACCTCTCACGATCCGCGCTACGCGAGCTTCTTTCTCGTCAGAGCCAGCTCCTTCTCGGCGTCGTTCAGCAGCTCCGCCACCAGATCCCGCACCGGCATGATGCGGTTGACCAGACCCACCGACTGTCCCGCCATGAGCGAACCGTTGTCGACGTCCCCGTCGATCACGGCGCGCCGCAGCGCGCCGACCCAGTATTTCTCGACCTCCTCCTGCGCCTGCTGACGATGGATCGTCCCGTTCTCCAGCTCCCTCAGAAGACGCAGCTGCAGCGCGCCGAAGTTGGCCATGCCCCTGTTGCGCAGCGAGCGCACCGCCACCACCGGCAGCTTGGAATCATACTGGGGCGTCGACATGGCGTCGCGGGCCTGGGCCCGGATGAACGCGTCCTTGAACTTCTCATGAGCCCTGCACTCCTCGGTCATGACGAAACGGGTGCCGAGCTGCACTCCCGCCGCGCCCAGCAGCAGCATGTGCGCCATCATTTTGCCCGTGCCGACGCCGCCGGCGACGAACATGGGAATCTGCTCCGAAAAACGGAAGAGGACCTGCTGCAGCAGCACGGTGGTCGCCACGTGCCCGATGTGTCCGCCCGCCTCGCTGCCCTCCAGGATGATGGCATCGGCGCCGAAGCGTATCATCCGCTCCGCGATGGAGGTCGTCGAAGCGAAGCACATCACTCTCGCGCCGGTGGCCTTGGCCGCCTCGACCTCCTTCTCCTTGGGGAAGGAACCGGCGAAGATGATGTACGGAACCTTCACCTCGGCCAGCATCGCCAGATGATCCCGGTAGGCCGGAGCTATGGTGATCAGGTTGACCGCGAAAGGCTTGTCGGTCAGACTCCTCACCTGCGCGATCTGCTGTTTCAGCACGTCGGTCGGCGCGTTGCCGCCAGCCAGGCAGGCGAAACACCCGTTGTTGGCGACGGCGGCGACCAGATTGGGTTCGGAAACCCAGGTCATGGCTCCGCAGATAATCGGATACCGCACCCGCAGAAACTCGCTTCCGCGCCGCATCAGCGGCGACAACAACTGCAAATCATCCATGGTTCTTCCCTGATTTATCATTATACCTGACACGCGGCGCCGCCGCGGACGGAACCCTCGCGGACGGACCTCGGCACCGTCGCGGAACGGAACTGCACGTCCGCGTTCCAAGGACGCACCGACGGCTTAATGTAGATCGGGAAAGCCGCTTTTTCAAGCGCGGCGCTCCGTGATCACTCCCCCATGTAACGCTTTTCGACTCTCTCGAGAAACGCCTCCGCGTCCCGCCGCCCGTCCGCTCCGTCGATCGCGGCAATCTCTTCCAGCTCCCTCCGGAAAAGCAGATAGGGCGGGACGCGGCTCTTCTCCGTCTCCTCCAGCAATTTCTCCACCGCCGCCTGACGTCTCAGCATGTTCTCGAGCGCTTTCAACGCGCCGCAGAGACGTTCCGTCTCCTCCTCCGTGCGTGAAGAATCCCCGGTCAGCTTTTCGACTGCAAACGCCAGCCGTTCCGCGAAAGGGAGGCATTCCCCCGGCAGTCCGCCGCCGAATTCGCGCACCGCCTGCGCCAGCCTACGCCGCAGCGTCTCCGCCGCCGGATGCCGTTCGGAAAGCAGACGCGGCAGGTCCGGCAGGGATCCCTTCCGCCTCGCGGCGGACTCCCCTTCCCCGCCGCCGTCCTCGTATTCGAAATTCGTGATTTCCCGCAGAAGCTTCAGCGAAAACTCCCCGCTCCGCGGCGCGCCGCCGTTGAACGCGGCTCTGCCGGCCTCCGTCTCCCACACCCGCGCCGCCGGCGTTCCGCGCGAAGCCGCCGACAGCCGGCGTCCTATAATCGCGTCGAACTCATCCGCGGCGTCGCACCGTCTGCTCAGACAGCCGATCGCGTAACTTCCCAGCAGGCTGCTGCGGCCGTCCGGATACCTGGCCGCCGTCTCCGCCATGAACCGGCACAGCTCCCGTGCCCCCTCCAGCGCGGCGCCTGAGAGCTTTCCGAAGTCAATGCCCGTCAGGGCACGGAAATCCGGCCGGCAGCCGGCCTGAAGCAGAGCCTGGAGCAGCGGATAGCGGCGGACGCTGCGCGCAATCCTTCCCGCTCCCTGACCGGCGGCGATCGCTCCGTCAAGTCCCGCCGCCACCCACGCCGGCATCTCCCCGGCCGGTTCGTCGCCGCCTGACCGCGCCATCAGCAACATGCCAGCCAGACGCCTGCGGAAGTCAAAACTCCTCAGGCGGGACGAAAGCCTCCGGTCCAGCAGCAGCTCCGTGCCCAGCCGCGCGCGGCGCAGCGACATGCCGCCCTCCCCGGTCTCGGAAGACAGGATGATCCGGAGACGTCCCCTCCTGACCGGCGGAGCGCGGAACAGCCGTGTGATTTCCCGATCGAGCGACCTCAGATATTCCATGTCCGCTTCGGAATGAGCGTCGGAGGGAACGTCGTACACTATCTCCGCTCCCGACGCGGTATGGACCGTCTCCGTATCCGCCGCCGCGGCGCCGCATGAGGCCCACGCCAGAAGCGCGTACAGGGCGCGGAGCGTCGTCCTCGGAACGTCCGCGCACCGCGCCGCGGAGCCTCTCCGCGGCGCAAAAAAGAACTTTAAAACGTTCATGACAAGTTGCGTTTCCCCGCATCGCGCTGTATGGTAAGCCGCAGAGGGAATATAAACCCGGCAGTGTGAAAAACAAACTTTCGCGTCCCGGTGAAGAACAGACCACAGAAATTCTATCCGACGGCTCTGACCATCGCCGGCAGCGATTCCGGCGGCGGCGCCGGGATTCAGGCGGATCTCCGCACTTTCAGCGCCTACGGCGTGTTCGGCTGCTGCGCGGTGACGGCGGTCACCAGTCAGAATCCGCATGAAGTGCGGCGTATCGACGTCATTCCGGCGGAAGGCGTCCGTTCCCAGATGTCGGCGGTGCTGGACGCTTTCTCCGTCGGCTGCGTCAAGACCGGCATGCTCGCCGGCCGCGACGTGGTCCGCGCCGTCGCCGACGAGCTGCGCCGCCGGAGCGTCACCCTCGTAGTGGATCCGGTGATGGTCGCCACCAGCGGCGCGCCGCTGCTGGAATCCGGCGCGACGGACGCGGTCATGAACGAACTTCTCCCCCTGGCCGACTGGATGACTCCGAATCTGCCGGAGGCGGAGCTGCTGCTCGGACGCGCACTGAGGAACGACGACGATTTCCGCAGCGCCGCCGTCGACTGTGCGCGGCGGTGGCAGTGCTTCTGCTGGCTGAAGACCGGCCACGACCCGCGCCCCCGCAGACGATCCACCGACTACATAGCGGCGCCAGACGGCGATCTGTTCGCCATCGCCTCACCGCTCGTCGCCGACCGCAGAGCCGCGCACGGCACCGGATGCACGCTGAGCGCGGCGCTGACAGCGCAGCTGGCCCTGCGCGAAACGTGGAGACGGGCGGCCCGCTCGGCCAAGGCTTTCGTCCTCGGTTCGCTCAGTGAGACCGTGACCGTCGGACCCGGACTGGAGGCGATGTATCCGCCTGAAAACGACTGCCGCGCACTGGTGCGTCTGAGCCGCGCCGGCGGGGAGGAGAAATGAGAGTCCTACGCCATCGGCGCACGCCGGCGGCGCTTACGGCGCTGCTGTTAATTGCGGCCGCATGCGGACTGCGCGCCGACTCCATCTACGTCGCCGGCCGCAGGTACGTCTCGGTGCAGGAGGCGGCGGCCCGGTACGGCATGGCCGTCGTCAGCAACGCGTCCGGAACGACGCTGATCGGCAGGAGCGGACGTGTGGTGCTGTATCCCGACAAGCGTCAGGCGCACATAAACTACGTCCCGTTCTCCCTGGGGTTCGCCCCGATCAAGAGAGGCCGCCTCTACGTGAACTGGAAAGACGTCCTGAACACGCTCGATCCGCTGCTGAATCCCGCCTGCGCGCCCCGGCACCGCATCTACACCGTCGTGATCGATCCCGGACACGGCGGCAAGGACAACGGCAGCATCGGTAAACTGTACCGCGAAAAAAACATCACGCTGCGGCTGTCCAGAAAGATCGGGGAGTCGCTCCGTGAATGCGGATACAACGTCCTCTACACCCGCAACAGCGACAGGTACCTGACGCTGTCGCAGCGCAGCTCGTTCGCGAACTCGCGCGACGCACAGCTGTTTCTGTCAGTCCACGTCAACGCGGCCGGCGACCACGCGGTCACCGGCATCGAGACCTACGCAATCGCCCCGCAGGGAACGCCGTCGACGTCCTCGGAGAAACCCGATTTCAAGCAGTACATCGGAAACAGGTACGACCTGTGCAACATTCTGCTGGCCGCGTGCATCCACAAGAAGATGATTCTCGCCTCCAAGGCCAAGGATCGGGGTGTCAAGCGCGCGCGGTTTCAGGTGCTCCGCAACACGGACTGCCCCGCCGTTCTGCTGGAGATCGGCTTCATCTCCAACAGCGCCGAGGAACGCAGAATCGGATCCGAAAGCTATCTCGACACGCTCGCCAACGCCGTGGCCGCCGGGGTGCTTCAGTACCATCGGACCATCGCGAAGAAGCAGCGGTGAGAGCGCGCCGCGCCGGACTGCGGTCGTCCCGCGGCGGAATCCCGGAGTTTCAGAGATTCCTGGCCCGCGGATAGCTGCCGAAGATCTTCAGCAGCGCGCAGCGCTTCTCCAGTTCCGCAAACGCCCTCCTGACCGGCTCGTCCTCGCAGTGTCCGAAGATGTCCACGAAGAAGCAGTACTCCCAGCGCGCCTGCAGCAGAGGACGGCTCTCGATCATGGACATCGACAGTCCCGCGTCCCGCAGCGGTTCGAGAGCGTCGAACAGCGCCCCCGGGCGATCCTTCAGCACGAAGCAGCAGCTGGTCTTGTCGTCGCCCGTCGGCCTCGTCCGCTGATCGGCCACGATCAGAAAGCGCGTGCAGTTTCCGGAGACGTCCTCGACATTCTGCGCGACCACCGGCAGAGAATACCGTTCCGCCGCCGCCGCCCCCGCCAGCGCGGCGGCCCCGGGCTCGCGCGCCGCCAGTTCCGCGGCGCGTATCGTGCTGGCCACCTCGATCAGAGACACATCCCCGAAATTCGCCGCCAGAAAACGGCGGCACTGCCCCAGGACCTGCGGGTGACTGTATATGCAGCGGATCTCGCCCATCGGACTGAGACTGAGCAGCTGATGACGGATCGGCAGATAATGTTCGGCTATGACGTGCAGCCGGGTCACCCGCAGGGTGTCCAGCGTGGGATTCACCACGCCCTCGGTGGAGTTCTCCACCGGAACGCACCCGTAGTCCGCCCTCCCCGACTCCACCTCCCTGAACACGTCGGGAATGCTGTTCACCGTGATGTAGTTCGCGCCGTGCCCGAACTTCTCCCGCGCCGCCTGGCTGGAATACGTGCCGTCGGGGCCGAGACAGGCGACCGACAGCGGCCGTTCCAGCAGCCTCGCTCCCGATATGATCTGGGAATACACCGCCAGCAGCGTCTCGTTCCGCATCGGACCGGAATTGGCGGCGGCCAGCCTGTCCATCAGCTCGTTTTCGCGCTCCGGCGCATAAATGGGGGCGTCATGCTCACGCTTCCAGTCTCCGACCTCTTTCGCCAGGCGGTAGCGGGCGTTCAGGGCATTGACAATTTCAAGATCGATCCGATCTATCTCGCGACGCAATTCCTGCAAATCCATGGCCGACCGGTCTCCTCAGATCCGAACCTTGTTTCCCGTCAAATCCTCCGCCGCGCGGCAGCCGGGACGAACCCGCGCCCCCGTGCGCTCCATATTATATGATTCGTACGCGGTTTCGTCAAGCCGGTTCCGTGTGCGGCGCGCGGCACCGTCCGCTCAGCCGCGGGAACGGAGATCCTCCGGAGCCTCCACCATGGGACAGGTGTGCTCCCTGCGGATCAGCGGCTCCGCCCACCTCACCGCGTTGCCGATCACGCGCAGCACCTGCCCGTCGTAGTAGATTGGATAGCTTTCGTGACCGGGACTGAAATAGAAAATCTTCCCGTATCCGCGTTCGAACGTCACACCGCTGCGGAAGACCTCCCCGCCCTCGAACCACGACATGAAGACCACGTGACCGTCGGCCGGAATGTCGAATCTCTCCCCGTACATCTCCGCGTGCGGCAGCTCGAAGTAGTCGCCGATCCCCTGCGTGATCCTGTGACCGGGATCGATGTTCCAGACACGCTCGCGCTCGCCGACCTCGCGCCAGCGGAGCGAGCAGTTCGTGCCCATCAGCGCCCTGAAGATTTTCGAGAAATGTCCGGAGTGGAGCACGATGAGCCCCATGCCCTCCAGCACTTCGCGCTGAACCCTGCGCACCACGTCGTCCGGCACGTCGCCGTGCCGCATATGCCCCCACCAGAGAAGCACGTCCGTCCGCTTGAGAACCTCGTCTGGCAGACCGCATTCCGGTTCGTCGAGCGACGCCAGACGGATCTGCAGATCGTCTGCGGCGATGCCGTCGGCGATGGCCTTGTGCAGACCCTCCGGATACAGTTCCGCGACGCGGGGATCGTTCTTCTCGTGATAGAATTCGTTCCAGATCGTGACGCGAATCCGATGATTCATTTCCGCACCTCCTTAAGTGATTTCCGTTGCGGAGCCGCACGCCGCGCCGGGCAGACCGCCTCCTCCGGCGCGGCATCCGACTCCCGTTAACGCCCGGCATGGCAAACCGACCCTCCTGATCAGTCTCCGCCGGAGCCGCCGTCAAGAATCTCCCCCTCGACCCCGACCACGATTTCGCTCATCTCAACCGTCCCGCCGGCCCGCCCGAGCGCATGCTCGACCAGCATCGTGCATCCCCTGCAGCAGGGAACCTCCATTCGGGCGACCGTTATCGAACGGAGCCTGTGGAGCCTGAAAATCTCGGAAAGTTTTTCAGCGTACGCCTCGTGATTTCCGTCGAGCTTCGGGCAGAGAATCGCCAGTGCGCGGTTCTTCAGCAGTCCGCCGCGGAACCCCCCGCACACGTGCGCTACGCAGTCGGCCGACACCAGCAGATCGGCGTCGTCGAAAAAAGACGCCGCCGGATTCAGAAGACGCAGTTGAATCGGCCACTGCCGGGACGGCGCACGGCTCTGGCTGATTTCCGGAACGCCATGCCCGCCTCGCCTCCATTCCGGCTGCGGCAGACCGCGCATGTCCAGATGTTCCAGCGCCTGCCGCAGCAGCCGGCGCTCGCCGCGCTCATCGAGATGCCGCAGGTGCGCCGCCACGGCGCCGCTCCCTTGACGGACAAGGCCGTCCATGACCGTGTCCTCGTCATAAGGCTCGGCCTCGCGCTCGACCACCCGCAGGGCGCCGCGCGGGCAGACGTCGGCGCAGGCTCCGAGACCGTCGCACAGCGGTTCGCCGACCAGTCTGGCCTTGCCGTCGATCAGCCGCATGGCCCCCTCGCGGCAGCCGGCGACG
Source organism: uncultured Victivallaceae bacterium (assembly GCA_964402715.1). Taxonomy (GTDB): domain Bacteria; phylum Verrucomicrobiota; class Lentisphaeria; order Victivallales; family Victivallaceae; genus CALXOD01. The sequence continues at coordinate 3,837 of CAYODJ010000012.1, read as the reverse complement.
CAGCGGCCGCAGCCGTCGCACCGGCTCTCGTCGACTTTTAAAACGCGTCTTTTCAAAACCATACTCCTTTGTCCGACTTGGTGTCTCCGCCGTCCGCGCCTGACGGAGCAACGCGTTTATTCTACACCGCCAACGGCGATATGCAACCTTGTTTTCACGGGAATCCGGCCGGAGCCGAGTCGCCGTCGCGTCCTGCGGTGCGCCTCCGCCACGGAACGCCGGCACTTGCACGCCGCCGTTTCAGGAGATATCTTACGGGACAGCCGCTTCAGGAAGACGATAATGGAGGTCAGTATGCAGCTGGAAATCATCGAGGGGGACATCACGAAGCTGTCCGTCGACGCGATCGTCAACGCGGCGAACTGCTCGCTGCTCGGCGGCGGTGGCGTCGACGGCGCCATCCACAGCGCGGCGGGGCCGAGGCTGCTCAGGGCGTGCCGCGCGTTCGGCGGATGCCGTACGGGAGAGGCTGTGATCACCCCCGGGTTCCGGCTTCCGAGCCGTTTCGTAATCCACACTCCGGGACCGATCTGGGACGGAGGTTCATGCGGCGAGCCTGAGCTGCTCGCGTCCTGTTACCGCAACAGCCTGCGGCTTGCGGCGGAGAACGGCTGCCGTTCCGTCGCGTTCCCCGCCATTTCGACTGGAATCTACGGCTTCCCGAAGCGCATGGCCGCGAAAATCGCCGTCTCCGAGGTGCGCGGGTGGCGCGGCCCGCTGCCGGAGAAAGTTATCTTCTGCTGCTTTTCGCCGGGCGACGCGGAGATTTACCGGAAAACGCTTGGAGGTCCGGGGCAATCCGGAGCATGACGGCGGACGCTCCGCCTCGTCGGACTGCGACTGGACGGCTTCATCCCCCGCGCCGTCAATGATTTTTTAAAATGCCTTTCCCAGATTTTGTCTCATTGAGTCTGTTCATGCCAGAGCAAATTCCGACGGGTGTCTCTTATCCCAAAGTCTTCCTCACAGTAACCGGAGCAGCCGCTGTCCCGCGACCGCATGACTCCCTCGATGTTTTACGCCATGCTCCCTTTCCGACGGGATGGCTGTGTTTTTTTGCAAAAACGAATCCGCCCATCTGGAAAAAATGCGTATCCGACGCTAGAGTACCGTTGGCGACCTGCGGCGGACGGCTTTCGTCGTACGCCGCGCGGCCGACGGTCTCCCTACGGACAAATTTTTTTTACGGGATCATGCAGATGAACGAATATTTCAAAGCGGTGAAAATATCCGACTCGGTGTACTGGGTCGGCGCAATCGACTGGAATGTGCGCAATTTCCACGGCTATCGGACGGAACGGGGCACGACGTACAACGCTTTCCTGGTGATCGACCGGAAGGTCACCCTGATAGACACGGTCAAGGCGCAGTTCGCCGGCGAACTGCTGGCGCGCATACGCTCGATTATCGATCCGCGGAAGATCGACTATGTCGTCTCCAATCACTCGGAGATGGATCACGCCGGAGCCCTGCCCGATGTGATCAGCGCGGTCAAGCCGGAGAAGATTTTCGCGTCTCCGATGGGGCAGAGAAATCTGCGGGAGCATTTCGGCGCCGATCTCGCCGTCGAGACGGTGAAAACGGGGGACACGCTCCCCCTGGGGAAACGGACGCTTCACTTCGTCGAGTCGAAGATGCTGCACTGGCCGGACAGCATGGTGAGCTATCTGGACGGAGACGGCATTCTCTTTTCGCAGGACGCGTTCGGCATGCACCTGGCCGGAAGCTCGCTGTACGCCGACGAATACCCAGACTGCGTGCTGGAGTCGGAATCGAAGAAGTACTTCGCAAACATTCTGCTGCACCTGTCCCCGAAGATTCTCGCCCTGCTCGACGCGCTGCCGTCCTACAAACTGGACATCGGCATGATCGCGCCCGACCACGGACCTCTGTGGCGCAGGGACACCGACAGGATCGTGCGGATGTACCGGGAGTACGCGGAGCAGAAGTGGAAAAACCGCGCTCTCGTCTTCTACGCCACCATGTGGAAGTCGACCGAGAAGCTGGCGCGCGCCATCGCCGACGGCATCGCCGGAACCGGCGTCCAGACGGAGGTCATGTCGCTGGACGCGTTCGATCGGAGCGCGGTCATCACCGCCGTTTTCGAATCGGGGATCGTCGCGGCGGGAACGCCGACCATGAACAATCAGATGTACCCGTCCGTGGCGGACATCCTGACGTATTCGCGGGGACTGCGCCCTGTCAATCACATCGGCGCGGCTTTCGGGTCGTACGGCTGGAGCGGAGAAGGAGCGAAACTGGTGCAGGAGGAGCTGACCGCCCAGGGATTCGAAATGCCTTTCGCCCCGCTGGGCGTCAAGTTCGTGCCGACGGAGGAGGATCTGTCTTCGGCGTACGACCTCGGGGTCTCCCTGAGCCGCAAGCTGCGGGAGAAGCTCTGACGCGCACGGGGTCCGTTGAATTCATCAACATCAACCGAAAAATTGAGGATGCGGCTATGAAGAAGTATGTGTGCAACGTATGCGGTTATGTCTACGATCCGGCCAAGGGTGACCCTGAATCCGGAATCCGGCCGGGGACGGCGTTCGAGGATCTTCCCGCGGACTGGGTGTGCCCGGCATGCGGTGTGGGCAAGGAGGAGTTCTCCCCGGAGGAGTGAACCTCCCCCGTCCGCAGGCAGGCGGCCGATCCCGGCCGCCTGCGGCCGAAGAAAAAACAGGAGAAGAGATGCGGGGAATCGTGCTTTCATACTGGCTGATGCTGGCCGGACTCGTTTCTTTCGCCGGAGCGGGATGCTCAGTGTTCGACGGTTTCGCATGGGTAGAGGCCGACAGGAATCTGAGGAACGCCCGCGCCCTGCGGCTGGGGATGACCAAGGATGAAGTCATCGCCGTCATGGGAGATCCGCAGCAGGACGAGGTGTACACCAAGCCCGACGTGTGGTTCTACTACGTCAAACCGATCTGGATCGACGGTCTGGTCACCGAGGACGAGTGCATGCCTCTGGTGTTCCGCGACGGAAAGCTGATCGGTTGGGGTTCGGAATATTATTCCCGCAGCCTCCTGATGCCGCCTGACGAGATGCAGTGACGGAGGCGTCGCCGCCGGACGCGGCATGTCCGCGTCCCGTCCGTTCCGGATTTCATCGAAAAACGGACGGCTCCCCTTCTTGAAACCGCTGCGGATCCGTGTCATTGTAAACCGGCGGATCACCGTCCCCGTGCCGGCCGCACGAAACAACGTAACGGAGGAGATGCAGCGATGAGATTCAAGCCACTGTTGACGTTCGTCCTGGCGGCGTCGCTGGCCGCAGCCGCCGGCGCCGCAGAGCTGTTTCCGATGAACCGCGTAAAGCTGGAAGCAACGGACGCGCGGTTCACCAAAGGCGGGAACGGGACGCTCCGCCTGTCCGGCGTCGCCAAGAACCAGCAGACCACCAGCTATCTCAACGGCAGAATCCTGCTGCCGTCCCCTGTGAATCTCACCGACAAGATGGTCAAATTCAAGGTCTCCAGCACCACGCCCGGCTCGATCATCGCCATGGCGGTCCGTTTCTTCAGAGCCGACGACGACAAGCCGGTCTGGAGCTTCATGAAATGGGGCAGTCCGTTCGTCGGCAACGACTACAGCGAGATCACGGTGCGCCTGGATCCCGTCAACGGCGCACCGCTGGACTGGCAGCAGAACCTCGTATCCGGCAAGAAGGAGAACGCGGTCACCCGCATCCAGATCGCGATCGGTTCGCGGATTCCGAACGCGCCGATGGAGATCACCATGTCGCGTTTCGAGCTGCTGCCGAACGATCTGCCGGCGGCGACCAAGAACTGGAGGCCGGCGCCGGTCTACGCGTCCCGTCCGGCGTCGGTGCGCCATCCG